>OMIV01000118.1 GCA_900299185.1 Planctomycetaceae bacterium | reverse complement strand
GGAGATGTGTATAAGAGACAGGGGGAGAGCAGTCGTAAGTCGAGCACCGCTCGTATCGCAAACCTACGTCACATCGAGCCCTCAAGTCGCGCGGGATAACCGACCGCATCGGACTTTTCCTCAGAATCGAGCCTGCCGGGCCATCTCATCCTAAGCCTTGTGCAGGTCAGACCGCACACGCTTCAAATCATTTGGTCGCGCACTGACCGTACCACCTGACAATTCGATTCGAACTGCTGGTCATAGTTGGGACCGTCGCGTAACTATCGCGATCCATCCCGATTAAGCGGGTTCGTTCTAGCGCTCAAACTACGGACCAACACTTCATGACAATCCCTGCTTGGACCACTGCTGAGTTGCCGGAACCTAAACCGTTGAGCTGGCGCAATTGGGCCAGTTTTATTGGGCCGGGCATTGTGATGATGGGCATTCAGATTGGTGGCGGTGAGTGGCTGCTCGGCCCGACGGTGACGGCCAAGTACGGCGGCGGGCTGATGTGGATTGCGACGATCGCAATCATCGCGCAGGTCTTCTACAACCTCGAATGCGGCCGCTATGCCCTCTATTGAGGCGAGCCTGTCTTCACTGGATTCATGCGCTGTCGACCCGGTCCGCGCTTCTTCTTCGCGATGATGTTGGTTCTCAATCTGGCGGCCTTGATCCCCGGCTTGTCGACTCATGGAGCCGCGATGATTGCGTCGCTGTGGCTCGATCGACCGGTGACGCCAGCGGACAGTTGGCTGATCACTCCGCTGGCTTATGCCTGTCTGTTGGGAGTGGCTGTGCCCGTGCTGTTGGGCGGCAAGGTCTACAACGTGTTGCAAGGAGTGATGACGGCCAAGGTCGTCATTGTGTTGGGCTTCTGTTTGGGACTGGGACTGACCTGCGTCAGTGGCACCAGTTGGAGCAACGTCTTCAGCGGGTTCGTGAAGTTTGGCAACGTGCCGGTGCTTTCGCCGACGGAAGAGAACCCGAATCGCGAGGTGCTCGTGAATGGCTTCACGCATTGGTGGGAGTTCGGCACTTGGCCGGTCATGGCAACGGCCAGCATTGTCACGTTGGGGGCGTTCGCGGGTTACGCCGGAGGTGGTGGCTTAGCGAACTCGACCTATTCGAACTTCGTGCGCGACAAAGGTTGGGGCATGGGTTCTCAAGTGGGAGCGATCCCGAGTGCTGTCGGCGGTCGCAGCGTCACGTTGAGCCATGTGGGGAAAGTCTTCAAGCTGACGGCGGACAATCTCCGTAAGTGGCGAGGTTGGTGGCGCTATGTCTTGACTGATCAAATCTTGGTTTGGGCTCCGGGCTGTTTCATGGGCATGGCATTGCCTGCGTTGCTGTCGATGCAGTTCGCTCAGCATTCGACGATCACTCCCGAACAAGCCGCAGTCGCGCAGTCGATCATCACGGCTGACGGACTCAGAAACGCGGGCTTCAGTCCGGTCGTTGGTAAGTGCTTGTGGCTGGCCGCGCTGTTCACGGGCTTGATGGTGATGCTCCCCAGCCAGATGTCGATCTTGGATGACTTCGCGCGGCGTTGGACTGACGCCATTTGGTCTGCGAGCCGCCGCGTCCGCAACACCATGCAGGCGCATCAAGTGAAGTTCATCTACTACGCGATCTTGGGCAGCTATGTCGTGTGGTCCTTCGTGGCTGCGTTCATCTTCAGCAATGCTCCGAGACTGATGACGGACTTCATTGCGAACCTCAACAACTTGGCGATCGGCGTGACGTCGTTCCAATTGCTGTGGATCAACAATCGACTGCTCCCGAAGGAATTGAAACCGCGCTGGTATCAGTCCTTGGGAGTCATGGTCTGCGGAGTCTTCTATCTGGGCCTGACAACTCTGGTGTTCGTCTTCAAGATCTGGCCGATGATCGTGAAGCAGTTCTCGTGATCGTCTGGCAAAGCACGATTTGATCGTGCTCGAATCGCAATGAATGCTGGCACGTTGAAAACGTGCTCCACGAAATCCACCAACCCGCCTTTGTTCTTTCGAGTGCCTCTCATGCTTGTTGATCTGCATTCTGAAAACGTTGCCCGAGTAACTCGCCGACAGTTCTTTGGTTCGACCGCCGGTGGAGTGGGAGTTACAGCTCTGGCTTCCATGTTAGGTAACGGCGCTGCTGCTGCAGATAAGGGTCTGCCTGGGCTGCCGCATCATCCGCCTAAGGCCAAGCGAATCGTGATGCTGTGGCAAGGTGGAGGACCATCGCACGTGGACCTCTTCGACGAAAAACCGTTGATGCGCGAGATGAAAGGCCAAGACATCCCCGACTCGGTGCGCGGGACGACTCGGCTGTCAACGATGTCGGCGAGCTATGCCAAGTGGCCTTGTCAGCCTGCGATCAAGCCCTTCAAGAAGTACGGCCAATCGGGGCTGGCTTTAAGCGAGATGCTGCCGAACATCGGCTCGATGGCCGACGAAATGTGTCTCGTCAGGAGCATGCATACCGAGGCCGTGAATCATGCGCCCGGAGTGACGTTCTTCATGACCGGTGCTCAAGTCCCCGGTCGTCCCAGCATGGGAGCTTGGCTCTCTTACGGCTTGGGCAGCGATAGCGAGAACCTGCCGGCGTTTGTCGTCATGACATCCAGCGATAAGGGCAAGACCTGCGGCCAACTGTTCTTCGATTACTACTGGGGCAACGGCTTTCTTCCGAGTCGATTTCAGGGCGTCCGTTTCCGTAACACCGGAGACTTGGTGCCATACCTCGCGAACCCGCCGGGAGTCAGTCGCGAGTCGCGCCGCGCGTTGCTCGATGACATTGCCGCGATGAATGCCGCTCATCTGGCGGACTATGGCGATCCCGAGATTGAAACGCGGATTGCTCAATACGAGATGGCGTTTCGCATGCAGTCGAGCGTCCCGGATCTCGTCGACTTCTCGGGTGAAACGAAAACGACACTCGATCGTTACGGCCCGGATGGATTGGTCAAAGGCACCTTCGCCAACAACTGCTTGGTGGCGCGACGGCTGCTGGAACGAGGAGTCCGTTTCGTCCAATTGATGCACTCGGGCTGGGATCAGCACGGCAACCTCTTCACGCAACTGGAAGCTCAGTGCAAAGACACCGACGCTCCGGCTGCTGCGTTGATGCAGGACTTGAAAGAACGCGGCATGCTCGAAGACACGCTGGTCGTGTGGGGTTGCGAGTTTGGACGCACGCCGTTTGGCCAAGGCGATCCGAAAGATCCGAAGGGCCGCGATCACTTTGGTCGAGCCTATAGCTGGTGGCTCGCTGGCGGCGGTGTGAAGCGCGGGTCGGTTTATGGAGCGACTGATGACTTTGCGTGGAACATCACTCAAGACCCGGTTCACGTGCATGACATGCAAGCCACGATCATGCATCTCAGCGGTGTCGATCACACGCGGCTGACGTTCCGTTACCAAGGTCGCCAATACCGACTGACCGACATTCACGGCGAGGTCGTGAAGGGGATCTTGGGCTAGTTCACTCCGCGAATCAGACGAAGCTGATTCAGACCGAGTTGATCGACCAATCACAAGAAACAATACGGATGACCGAGCTTCATCAGAACCATTCGCGCGGCAACTCTTTGAAGCCAAGACCAGGGCCGCGCGAATGAAATGGAGCGCGAATGAATGATGTTCACGGCTTATCGATCTGAAGTGCCTGATCTCGCTTAGTCCTCTTTCAACAACGACGCACGTCATGACGACTCCTACTTCGCGATCTCCTCAACAGCGGCGGTCGCGTTGGCGTTTGCGAGTGGCGTTGTTGTGCATTGGGCTGAGTCTGGGGTTGCTGTCTGCGGAAGTTGCGCTGCGCGTGATTGGAATTTCTTTTCCAGCTCCTTATGCGATCGACGAACACTGTGGCAGCAAGTTG
This sequence comes from Planctomycetaceae bacterium, assembly GCA_900299185.1. Classification (GTDB taxonomy): domain Bacteria; phylum Planctomycetota; class Planctomycetia; order Planctomycetales; family Planctomycetaceae; genus AM-0621. The sequence continues at coordinate 55,257 of OMIV01000118.1, read as the reverse complement.
CAGCCGGGCTTTCGAGGAGTGTGGTCTCAAGAAGGTTACTCGTCGTTTCAGGTGAACCGACTTGGCTTTCGTGATCGCGAGCATGAGGTCCAGAAGCCGGCTGGGACCGTTCGTATTGCCGTGCTCGGCGACTCGTACATCGAAGCCTTGCAAGTCGCCGACAATGCGACGTTCTCCCGAGTGCTCGAAGCTCAATTGAATGAGCAGCGAGCTGCGGACGATCCTCATTACGAAGTCCTCAGCTTTGGAATTGCGGGTTGGGGGAGCGCTCAGGAATTGCTCGCGCTGAGGCATTACGTCTGGCAGTTCGATCCCGATGTTGTGTTGCTCGCGTTCCTGGCGGGTAACGACGTGCGCAATAACTCGATGGCTCTGGAGCCGGTCCAGTGTCGCCCGTTCTTCGCTTGGGATGGCCAGCAACTGCAGCTTGATGAGTCCTTCCGCGAGCATCCCGATTACGTGCTGGCTCAAGTCCCGGCGACCGTGTGGAAGAATTCCGTCATCAACGCGTCGCGGTTGGTGCAGCTTGTTCGACACCTTCGTGACGCACGTCGCCAGACCGTTCAGCCGACAGATACGTCGAGTGGCGAGGAACAAGGTCTCGAAGCCGAGGCGCTCATTGAGCCCAAGTCTCCGGCTTGGCAGCAAGCTTGGGAGTTGACCGACCGCTTGATCGGCCAGATGGCTGCCGAAGTCCATCAGCGCGATCGACAGTTCGTTGCGTTCGCGATTCCGTCCGGAGTGCAAGTCGACCCAGATCCCGCGCGTTGTGGTGCTCTTGCCAAGAAGTTGAATGTGCCTGACCTCGACTACGCCGAACGGCATCTGGCAGCAGTGGCAACAGCTCATCAGTTTGAGGTCATCCCGCTGGTCGAAGCCTTGCGGAGCTATGCCGAAACCGAAGGCCGTCACCTGCACGGCTTCCGCAACACACAATTGGGAACCGGCCACTGGAACGAAGAAGGCCACCGCCAAGCCGCACGAGTTTGTGCGGCAATTTTACGAGAGCTGATAAAGCGACCAACAAAGTAGGCCAGAGTGACGACCTGCTTGGTAACTCAGGGTTGCTTGATTGTTATTGAGCCGTTTTGGTCTTCGGAGACTTTGGTTTGCTGAGTGCCTTGGTTGATCGAGTGGCATCTGCAAATTGGCTGATTCGTACATCGCCGTTAGGCAGACGGACCACAACTTCCAATTCGCCGCCAAGTGCTGCGACGAGCTTCCGAAGTGTCGAAATTTGGATGTCGCTCTGTCCTTCCAATTTGGAAAGGCTCGGTTGCTTGATGCCAAGAATCGTCGCGACTTCTTTTTGACTCTTGCCCACGAGCGTCCGTAACTCGCTCAGTAACATCTCACCCAGCAACTCGCGAGTTCTTCGAGCCGCCAGGTCGCGAGTCTTCTTTGTGGTTGCGCGTTGGACAACGTCATCAAAAGACTTGGTCATTCAATGTTGCCTTTCTTCTTTGATCGGGGCTTCAGAGATTCGAGATGCGCATCAAAGAGCTCGTCAGCCTGCTCGATTAAGCGTTGATAAAACCGCCGCTGGCTGACTCCGCTCTTGTTACCCGCAACGAGCAAGATCCCAGTTCGCTGAGGATCGAACGCAAACGCCACTCGCATGACCGAACGAGCTGTGTCGGCTCGCAATTCCTTCATATTGGCATGCTTTGAGTCCTTAAGAGTGTCGGCGTGCGGACGACCGAGGCGCGGTCCGAATAACTTGAGCAAGTTGACCTTCGCGATGATTTCCGCCTGTTCGACTGGTTCAAGTTCAGAAAACCAAACATTGAAACTATCGGTCGAGTTGATGTTCCACATAGCGGCTACCGTAGCGAGAACGTCTTGGCTGGCCAATAGCTCAAAAGCTATCTTGAATTGCAATCACTTTTCGGGAGATGTAACGGGCATGCCCTGAATCTTCGAAGGGGATTTGCAGCACTTGAATGCCCCGTTGTTATGGATGGTCAGAGCATGCATCTGAAATCCGTCTGACTCTGGTCATCTGAAGTAGCAACACAACGCGATCGTTTTGGTCATGACAAAGTCGGTTTGACCTATTTCGCGATGAACTGCCAGAATCGGTCGGTTCGCTGACTCATACACATCGAAAGAGGATTCGCAGTGGCTAAGAAGAACATGGACAACATCGTCTCGCTCTGTAAGCGGCGAGGCTTTCTGTTTCAGTCGTCCGAGATTTATGGCGGGCTCAACGGGTTCTGGGACTACGGGCCGATCGGCGTTGAACTCAAACGCAACGTCCGCGAGTCATGGTGGCGCGACATGGTCCTGCGGCACGACGAGTTCTCGGTGCCAGCCAATGCTCCGCAGACCTTCCGAATGACCGGGCTGGATTGCTCGATCATCATGCACCCTCAGATTTGGAAGTGCTCCGGCCACTACGACCTGTTCTGCGACATGATGGTCGATTGCCATACCTGCAAAGGCCGTTTCCGAGCTGACCATATCCCGAACCTCGAATGCCCAATGAAGCCCAGCAAGTGCCCCGGTCAGCACGATGCCTGCGCTCTGACTGAACCGCGTGAGTTCAACCTCATGTTCAAGACCCGCATCGGTGCATTGGCGACGGAAGAGGACGCTGCCTTCCTGCGTCCCGAGACCGCACAAGGCATCTTTGTGAACTTCAAGAACGTCGTTGATTCGGCGCGCGTGAAGATCCCGTTCGGTGTCGCGCAGATCGGCAAGAGTTTTCGCAATGAGATCACGCCGCGCAACTTCACGTTCCGTTCGCGCGAGTTCGAGCAGATGGAGATCGAATTCTTCTGTCACCCGAACGAGTCCGCTCAGTGGTATCAGTACTGGCGCGATCGCCGCATGAAGTGGTACACGAGCCTTGGACTTGGCAGCGAGAACTTGATTCTCCGCGAACACTCGCAGGATGAACTCAGCCATTACTCCTGCGGTACGTCGGACATCGAGTACGCGTTCCCGTTCCTTGCTGACGGCGAGTACGGCGAACTGGAAGGCATCGCGCATCGCGGCGACTTCGACTTGCGATCGCATATGGAAGGCAAGCTCGACCCGAAGAAGCGTCCGCTCGAATTGGAACTTGATGCCGACGGCAAGCCGAAGTGGAAGGGGTCGGGCAAGGATCTGACGTACTTTGACGATCAAACGCGCGAGCGCTTCACGCCGCACGTCATCGAGCCATCAGCCGGTGCCGACCGTGCGACGTTGGCCTTCATTTGCGAAGCCTTCGACGAAGATCAGCAGCCGGACGAAGACGGCAAGATGCAAGAGCGGACCGTCATGCGTTTCCATCCGCGTATCGCTCCGGTGAAAGCGGCCGTCTTCCCGCTCATCAAGAAGGAAGGCATGCCTGAGCTTGCGATGGGGGTTTATCGAGAACTCAAGGATGCGGGGCTCAACGTGCAATACAACCAGCAAGGTGCGATTGGCCGCCGCTATCGTCAGCAAGACGAAATCGGCACGCCGTATTGCATTACGGTCGACGGCGACACGGTGACTCAGCAAACCGTGACGATCCGCGATCGAGATTCGCTGACTCAAGATCGAGTGCCGCTCAGTAAGGTGACTGAAGAGATTCAGCGCCGGCTGAAGGGCTAGTGCGTCGTCAAGTTTTGAGCTTCGGGTTCAGCGAGTCGCGGAGCGACTCGCCTACGTAGCTCAGTCGCTCCGCGACTGAGATTGGCCCCCGATACTTAGCCTTGAAACCGCACGAGCGGTCGCAGTGGAAGAGTCGCTACATCGCTGGCTTCTCTGCTCTGCAAGTAGCTAGGAAATGCGAGAAGGCTTTTGGCGACGAGCCAATGATGGGCCACGAAAAACACAAGAAGTCACGAAGAGCAAAACGTTGTTGTTCTTTTCGTGCCTGTTTGTGTTCTTCGTGGCCATCGCTTTTACCGAGTGAGCTGACTTGAAAACGTCGGCTCTACAAAGGTGAAACGTCTTGTTTTCACGAGCTCATTGAACCGCTGAGATCGCAAAGGTCGCAGAGAGGAGAGATGCGATTTGATCGCTCCCCCTTTCTTCTTTCTGCGAACTTCGCGCACCCTGCGAGTCACCGCTTCAGACCAAAGTAGCCATCATCGCTCTGCGTGATGAGCCTTCCTCCCCGCGCCCTCACCTGCCAATGGCGATCGCCACTTGTTCGAACTCAAACTTGGAAGGCACGTCACGCGGAGCGATGACGGCTACTTTGACCGCAGCAAATCTGGACTCATCTGCAACAGGTTTTGGTTTTGAAGAGTCCACCGTCACCAGACGGTAGGTTTTCGGCAATCAGTCCAAGTTCTGGCGAACGTGGCTACGAGATACTCCTATCTGCCGCTCGCCTAATCACGCGCCGTGCGGACGGCGTATTCGGCGGGCAAGCTGATGAGTTCCTCAGTCAGATGCAGGAACAACGCGCGGTCGCCGTGAGCTTCGAAGGCGGCATAGTCCGAGCACTTCAACGACAGCGGATCGACTCCCGCGAAGGCTGCTTGCAGGTTCTCGTTGAACGCCAGTCCGAAGCCTCGATGCTCATCATGCAATTGCTTCTGAGCGTTCTTCAGGAGCTTGTTGACGAAGTCTTCATCATCAAAGGCAACGTCCTTGGTGAGGACCTCGGGATCGATGCTGTCGGGGATGAAGGGCAACGGCACGCACTGAGCGACGGTCGCGAGCTGCTTCCATTTCAGCAGCTCTGCTTGAGCGAGTTCGACCGAGATCGGCTCATAGAGAAACGTGCGATCGCGAGTGACCAGGACGGCTCGTTCCAATGACTGATTTGATTGAACGGTCAGCACAACATGCTCGAACCACAGTTCGAGAGCGTGCTTCAATTTCATGTTGGCAAACCGAGTGCGGCGGACTGCGGTGGGTGTGAGTTCGGGTTGCTCGGGGAAGCCTTCGCGTCGTGCTCGGCCCACGATGTTTTCCGTGGTGGTGATGAAGCGCTTCACGGTGGCTTCGCCCAGAGGTCCGGCAGGTAAGTAGCCTGAGCGTTCGAAGCGTCGCTGGAGTTGTTCGACCGCCCCGCCGTTCATGCGTTCGCGCAGCCAGCGATCGCCGATGTACCACTCTTCGAGATGATCGAGCAGCAATGGTTCTCGATCCTTCGTTTCGGAATCGCGACCACCCAACGAGATCTGCAAGCGTTGCAAGAACAGCCGCCACGGTTCGCTAAGCACCAATCGCAACGCGTCCAATTCGAGTTCATTGTCGGTTTCGACGAGTGGCAAAGGTTCGTCGGCAAACGGTCGCGGAACGCTCTTCTCTTGAGACAGACTGATCGCGGCTTGCAGTGATGAAGCCTCATAACTGAAGAGCTTCTTGTCCGAGCCGTCGAAGTACCTGGGGCTGAAACGTTGCAGCGGATGTGTGACGCAAACAATCTCGCGCACGTTGTTGGTCTCGTCGTTGTTGGCGTCAGAGTGCTCAAGCAAGGCCAACAGTTCTTCGACGACGACCGATGGCGGACGCGACTTTTGATCGCGGATGCCCTGCCCCACAAACGTGATGAGCAAGCGATCTTGCGCAGCTAGTACGGCTTCCAAGAAGAGATGCCGATCTTCCAATCGCGGAGTGCGATCGCCAATCGCCGGTCGATGCGCGATGAGATCAAATCGCATCGGTCGTTCGCGGCGCGGGAACTCGCCGTCGTTCATGCCGAGCAAGGCGATGACTCGATAAGGGATGCTTCGCAGCGACGAGAGATCGCTGAAGACCACTCCGCCGACCCGGAACGGATTGCCGCCCGCCGTCTCATCGACTTCGCGTTCGATCTCTCGCGCGGCCACAGAGAATGGCAACGGCAAGTCGAACTCATTGGTCTCGGCCAGCTCGGCCAGATGATCGATCGCAACCAGCAGTCGTTGCAGTCCGCCTTCGTCGTCTCCGGGATCGAGGAAGTCGAGCACCAGCCCGGTCAATAATTCGCGCCACGCTCCTAACGAGCGAGAGGTCTTCAGCTTCTCATGCCACTCGCGCAAGCGTTCGATGAAGCTCCACAGACGACCGAGCGTGGCACCGCTCAACCCGGCTGCTCGATCAAGTGCAACGACATCGTTGACCATGCTGTCGCCACCTGGCGGCATTGCATAACCAAGCAACAACCGGTCGAGTCCGAAGCTCCATGTATTCAGGTCAGTGGCCGGCAATCCTTCTGCCTGACGTTGCCGCGCATCCAGCCCCCAACGCACGCCACTGTCGGCGGCCCAAGCTGCAATTTCGGCGACACCAGTGGCGTCGAATCCAGCTTTGGCACCCACGGCTTCGACATGCAACAAGTCGATGATCTCGCCGAGCGCGAAGCGACCTTGCAGTGTGGCGAGCAAGCGGAAGTAGGACTCGAAGATCGGTCGCGTGCGACGCGGCGATCGTCCCGAAATCTGGAACGGGATCGCTCCGCCATTCTGAGCGCTGTCAGTGCCAAACACGGCTTGCACAAGTGGGGCATACGTTTCGAGATCAGGGCAGAAGACCGCGACATCTTCAGGCATGAGCGTCGAGTCGGCTTCAAAGGCTGCTCGTAGTTGATCGCGCAGCACTTCGACTTCGCGCATCGGAGTATGGCAACTGTGAATGCGCAGACTTTCGTCAGTTGGCCAGTCGCGCGGAGTTGGTTCTCCTGCGGCACGGATGTCGGATTGCAGACAGGCCAGCAACGTCGACTCATCATGCGATGGCGAGTCCAGTCGGTCCGCCCAATCTTCGAAGCGCCAAGCTTCATGCTCACAGTCCGCCATCAGCATCTGAAGTTGTCGCGACAGTTCGCCACACGAAGCCAACAACGGGTGTAAGAATTCAATCCCTTCGACGCGGCAGAACTCGCGTAGTGAAACATCACTTTGCCGACGCTTCTTCAAGAGCAAGCGGCGGTTCTGCAGATCGCCCCAGAACTCGGTGGCGGGGACGATCGAGAACAACGCGATCTCTGTATGACGACCGACTGCTTCCAGGAATCTCAATTGAGCCGCCGTTGCTCCACCGGCGAACCACACGCTGATGCGTTCGTCGGTGGCGCGAGGTCGATGAATCATCAAACGCTCGACGTCATTGGCCATCGCGCGCACGGATCGGAAGCGAAACTGTTGAGTGATGTCAGTCCAAAGTCGTTGTTGCCAGCGCGCGGCCAACGGCACTTCTTCTTGGGCATACGGCCAAACGCGGCCTCGTTCCCAAGCTTCGATCAGCTCGGGGCGTTCGAGCAAATAACGATCAAACAACTGACCAATGCGGCGCGACAGCTCCACGAGTCGTTGTGGATCAAGCTGCTTCGGAGCGGGATAGATGTAATGCGCGACGTCTCGAAACGTCGGCTCTGAAGCTAACTGCGGCAATCGTTTGGCAACGGCCCAGGTCAGCGAGTCTGGTTCGCGCTTGGGAGCCAGCTCGGGATTGAGCACTGTCTCTAGGATGCGAGCGATCCAATTGCCGAACGCGAGGAATTCGAATTGAGCCCAGCAGCCACGCTCTTCGGCGAGTCGACGGCTGATGACGCTTTCCCATCCACGACCGGGCACGACGATGCGTTCGACGGCCAACGGCGATGAGAGTGGTTGGTTGATGAAGTCTCGAAACCGCTGCCACAGCGGCTCAAAGGTCGGTGATTCAAACACATGGATTGCCATAGTCTCGGCATGCTATCGCGAGGCGTCGTGGCTGATATGGTTCGCACCCGCGCCGTCCTGACTTCATCCGCTTACGACTGCTGTTGTTCTCATGCCGTATGTCTTTTTCATCATGATTTGCATCATTTGGAGCAGCAGCTTCATCTTGATGAAGAAGGCAGCCATTGCGTTCTCGCCGGTTAGCATTGGCTGGTGGCGAGTCTTCTGGGGAGCAGCGGTGCTGGGCCTGTTGTGTTGGCGACGAGGACTGTTGCAGTGGCCTCAGAAGCGGCATTGGCCGGCGCTGACGGTTGTGGCTCTGTTGGGTTGCGCCGCTCCGTATGTGGTGCAGCCGGTGGTCGTGAATCATCAAGGTGGAGCGTTCATGGCGATGGCCGTGAGCTGCGTTCCGTTGCTCACGATCGTGCTATCGATCCCGATGCTCGGCACCTATCCGTCGCGCTGTCAGTTATTCGGAGTGTGCGCGGCGTTTTGTTGTATGGGGCTGCTCTTAGTCGACGGAGTGAAGCGTCAGATTCCGCTGAGCGACTTCGGACTCGCGGTCACAGTCCCCTTGGGATACGCGCTGACCAACACTGTCATTCGACGTTGGTTGCATGATCTTCCCGCGCTGTTGTTGACGTGCTTGTCGTTGAGCATGTCGACATTGCTGCTGATGCCGTTCGCGTTTCGTGACCCGGTTAGCACTCCCGAGCAATGGTGGTGGGCCAGCGGCGGCTTGATGATCTTGGGAGTGATGGGCACGGGGCTGGCGATGTTCTGGTTCAATCGTCTGGTCCAAGATCACGGCCCACTGTTCGCAGGCATGACCACCAACATCGTCCCCATCGGAGCCGTGCTGTGGGGATGGATTGATCAAGAAGCCATTTCGCAGAGGCAGCTATTCGCGCTGGGCGGGATCTTGTTCGCAGTGGCCTGCGTGCAATACCGAGGCGCCGCGAAGCCCGCGTGACTCATCCTGCCTTCGCACTGAGATCATCTCGGGCAATGAAGACAGAAGAACCGCGCGAATGAAATAGAGCGCGAATGGGGAAGACTAATCTTCATAGCTAACTGCTGAATTGGCGGATTGAAGGTCGGTCAAATCTCGGTTTGATTCCTTCTTCGTTCCCTCTGTTTGCTTCTGTTCCAATCGTCTTCATCCAGACTTTGAACAGGAGAGAACAGAGAAAACAGAGCGAAGCAAAACAGAGGAATTGCTGCTGGTCTGATTCGCGCTTCATTCCATTCGCGCGGCCCTCTCGTCTTCATTCGTCGTGAATGAAATAAAGCACGACCTCGTAAGCTATGTCGTTACTTGCTTTCGGCCGCGGGTTCTTCGGTCGGTTCGGGGCGGATCAGCTCGAAGTACTTGCGGATCATCTGCCGCTGACCGATCGGGATGGGCTCACTTTCGAGTACTGCTTCTGACATCTTCTGGTACTTGCCATAGATCGCCTGCACTTTGCGTTTGGCGGTCTCTTCGCTTTGCTCGCCTTGAGTCGTCTCTTTCTCTGAGTCGCCTTCGCCGAGCGTGCCTTGCAGTTGTTGAATCTGCCGAGTCGTTGAGAGTTCGGTTTTGGTTCCGTCCAGCTTTCCGTGATCGCCTTGCCCGAAGGTTTGCGACGAACGTTCTGACTTCTGGTTCTTGCCCTTCTGCATCGAGTTGCGGTTGCCTTCTTGATCGCCGTTATGCGCGAGCGATTTCAGCTCGCCCAAGCGTCCGAGTTTCTTGGCGAGCTTCTGGCCAATCTGTTTACGAACAGCTTGCTCGCGGGTCTCTTGAGCCAACTCTTTGCTGGCTTCATCGAGCTTCTCGGCATCGTTGTCTTTCACGGCGTCCGACATCTTTTGAACGGCATCGCTCAGCTCTTTCATGCCGGCTTGATCCATCGACTTCGCGGCTTCGTCGAGCTTCTCTTTGGTGGCTCGCGCTTCTTTGCGATCGAGTTCGGGGCTCTTGAGCCTGTCTAATTCCTGAGCCGCACTTTGATAGTCGCCCTTCTTGAGTTCAGCCGATGCAGGCTTAAACGGCTCGGCCAACGACAGCGCATCGGAGAGGTTTTTCATCTCGGCATCGACTGTCGCCGGATTGAACTCCTTGAGCTGCTCGGTCAGCTTCGCCTGCATCTCAGAGATCGTCTCGAGCGCTTTACGAGGCTCGGTGCCCGGCAGCTTCATGACTTTCAATTGCTCGGAAAGTTCGTCGGCGAGAGTCTTTAATTCGGGCTCCTTCTCGGCCACCTTCTCGGCGAGTTCTTTGAGGTCATTGATCTCTTCCGCGATGGCATCGGCAGCGGCTTCGACTCCAGCATGAGTGACCGGTTTGGCAATCGCAGGCGGTTGAGGCAACGGCCAGATGCAGAGCAACAAACTCGCGGCAGTCAGTCCAGCAGCGACATTCGCGCGGCTCGGCCATTGGATCGGAATCACTGCGCGAGGATCGAGCCCTTGCAGGCGTGCGGTGGCGTCGGCGATTTGCAGGCGTTGAAAGTCAGATGGCGAAGGCAGTTTCGCGAATTCCAAAGCGGTGAGCGTGCGGTCCTTCAAGCCGTAATGTTGATCGACGCTCTTGGCGGCCTCGGTCATGGGCAGCGATTGCAACCAAGCGACGCTCGCATTCAACAGCGGAACGAGCAGCAGGCCGGTCCCCAGCCAGACGGCATCGAGTGGCCATTCAAAGATCAGTCGCAATACCCCGACGATGATCGCCAGCGTGGCGGCTGTAAGAAGGCCTGCAGCAGCTCGCTTAGCGGCGATCGCCAATCTCTGACGGCTGCGAATGGGAGCGAGCGCCGCGACGAGCGTTTCATGTGCGGGGGATGTTGGCATAGTGGAAGTCGGGCTTACGAGCCGAGTTTGTGTGTGCTGAGAGAACTGATTGACGTTCGAAACTGATACCTTATTCGCGCTCCATTTCATTCGCGCGGCTCTTACGTCTTGAGCCCGCGCGAATGAAATGGAGCGCGAATGCTTGTCGCTTGATTCGGAGCGTTGAAGACGCAGTCCATGTGGTTCAAGAACGAGCGGCCGTCGAATGTAGAGACGGCATCAGGCGTTGTCTTTACGGACGTCTTCGACGACACCATGCGGCCTTTGACTGGATGCGTCTTAACTCCTTTTCGGCCCCCCTCATGAGCAGCGAGCAGTACCTCAAACCCGAAGTCATTCAGACCGTCTCGCGACTGGATCTGCGGGCGAGGTTCATTGTCGAGGGCTTCCTGTCCGGTCTGCATGCCAGTCCGTTTCATGGCTTTAGCGTCGAGTTCAGTGAGCATCGCCGTTACTCGCAAGGTGATGATCCTCACGACATTGATTGGCTCGTGTATGCGAAGACCGACCGGTACTACATCAAGAAGTATCAGGCCGAGACCAACATCACCGGCTATCTGGTGATGGACCTGTCGGAGAGCATGGGCTACTCGTATCGCCAGCAACTCACGAAGTTTGATTATTCGATCTGCTTAGCTGCGGCGCTCAGCTACCTGATGGTGCACCAGCAAGACCCAGTTGGCTTGGTGACCTTCGACGACCAGATCCGACAAAGCCTGCCTGCTCGCAGCAAACGTACGCAGCTCGGCAACATCTTGGCCCTGCTGTCCAAGGCGAAGCCAACCGGCAAAACGGATATCGCAGGGAACCTGAAGCACGTTGCGGCGATGCTCAAACACCGCAGCTTGGTGATGCTGTTTTCGGATCTGTTGACCGAACCTGAACCCGTCATTGCCGCACTGAGGCTGCTGAGGTTCGCCGGACACGACGTCATCCTGTTACATGTCTTGGACGAGGCCGAGGTCACGTTTCCGTTTGATGGACTCGTCGACCTAAAGGATCCCGAGACCGGCGAGAACTTGGTGGTCGATGCACCGGGCATTCGTGAGGACTACTTAGAAACGGTCGCCGAATTGCGAGCGACCTATCAGCAAGCCTGCCGTTCGATCGGAGCGGACTTCGTGCCATTGGACACGAGCATGCAATTCGGCGAAGCACTGCTGGAATATCTCTCACAGCGCCGGGCACGGTTCTGAGAGCAGAGAGCTGACTGGTGAAGCTCGCTCGGCACTCATTCGCAAGTTGCAATCTCCCCTCGCCCCTCTGGGGAGAGGGGCTGGAGGTGAGGGGCAACAAAGGACAGACCGTGAATTCAAATTGAGCGGATCAACGTTCGGCTTCGTGACAGAGGGAGACTCGCTGGTCGTAGCCCCTCACCCCTGACCCCTCTCCCCAGAGGGGCGAGGGGAATTAAGTGGCAAACGTGCTTCCGAGTTTTTCTCCGTAGTGCCCCAATAGAAAAGCCGAGTCGCGGAGCGACTCGGCTACGTAGCTCAGTCGCTCCGCGACTGAGAGGCATTGGTCAGAGCTACTTCCGAGTTCTCAGCTCAGACGCCTTCTTCACGAGTTCGACGAACTCTGTTCGACGTCCGGTACGGTCGCCTTCAACAAGTGCTCCCGCTGTCTCAGCGATCGCATCGAGCGTCCAATTTCCAGCGTGCTTCGAGTGACGCAGTTGCATGCCGAAGTTCGCAACCGATGCGGCCCACATGAGGTCGCTACTCGGTGTAATTTTCTTTCCAGTGATGTCGTCGACGACGTAGTCAATGGTCTTCACGCTCGTCTCGGCGTCCGGCAGCTTGTAGCGCAGCTTCACCGTGAAGAGGTCATCGGCAACGTCCGCAGGCACCTTCTTCGCGGCGTCTTTGGCTTCGGCCAACTTGCGATCAGCTGCCTTATCCGCCGCCGCATACTTCAGCGGATCAACACCCGACGGCTTCGGCCACTTGCCGACCGGCACGATCTCGTAGAGCGCGGTCACGGTATGACCGGCTCCGATTTCGCCCGCGTCCTTTGTGTCGTCGTTGAAGTCTTGAGCGGCGAGCGTCCGGTTCTCGTAGCCGATCAAGCGATAGGCTCCGACCGTCAGCGGGTTGAACTCGACTTGCAGCTTCACGTCCTTCGCGACGGTGTAGAGCGTGCCGACCAGTTCTTCGTTGAAGACCTTGCGAGCTTCGTTGAGGTCGTCGATGTAGCCGTAGTGACCGTTGCCTTTGTCAGCGAGCTTTTCGAGTTTCGAGTCCTTCAGGTTGCCCATTCCGAAGCCGAAGATGCTCAAGTAGACGCCGGTCTTGGCTTGTGCCTGAATCAGCTTCACGAGTTCGTCGTCGTTACTGACGCCGACATTGAAGTCGCCGTCGGTGCAGAGAATGACTCGGTTCGCAGCGTCCTTATTGAAGTTCCGCAGAGCTTGCTCATACGCGAGGTTGATGCCCGCCGCTCCATTCGTTGAGCCGCCCGCATTGAGCCCGTCGATCACGTTCATGATCCGAGCTTGCTCGTTGCCGGTCGTCGGTTCGAGCTTCAGTCCCGCGTCACCCGCATAGGTCACGATCGAGATGCGATCGATCTCGGTCATCTCCTCAACGAGCAGCGACATGCCGCGCTTCACGAGCGGGAGTTTGTTCGTCGTCGCCATTGAACCCGAGACGTCGATCAAGAAGACGAGATTCGTCGGCGGTCGTTTCGACTTGTCGATGTCGCGCGCCTTCAGGCCGATGCGAGCGATGTAGTTGTCCTTACTCCAGGGGCAAGGCGCGGCATCAGCGAGCACCGAGAATGGCTGCCCGTCCGCCGGTTGTGCGTACTGGTACGAGAAGTAGTTGACGAGTTCTTCAATGCGGATCGCGTTCGGCGGCGGGAGTTGTCCCCCGGTGAGGAACCGTCGCATGTTGGCATACGACGCCGAATCAACGTCGATCGAGAACGTCGACAACGGCGACTCTTGAGGCACGAGGAACTCGTTCTCGGTGATGGGCTCGTAGGCTTCGGCATTCGGAGCTTGATCGCGCGATTCCTTTTGAAGGTTGTAGGCATCAATGCCGCGAGGCAGCTTCTCTTCGAGCTTCTTCCGATCGCTGTCGCGGAGTGCTAAGGCGTCACGGCCAGCTAAGGCTCGACTGGCCGATGCGTCCTTCGCTTCCGGTTGTCCCGCTGCTGGAACCGCGCCACGTGCTTGCATCAGCTTCGCAACTTCAGCTTCCGTCTTCGGCGTTCCGGGAGCCTTTGCTGTTGCTGTCGTTCGATTGCGGCTTTCGTCGGCAAACAAGACGGTCTTCCGTGTGGCTGCCGACGCGGGCTTGCTTCCCGCCGGCGCGCCAGACGCCTTTTGAGCGCCGTCTGACGACTGAGGCGCTTTCTCGCCATTCTTCGATGCATACTCGCGAGATTGATCGGACTTGGATTTCGCTTCGCCCTCCATTCGCTTTCCAGGCATGGGACCGGCAGCAAACGGCTTGTCGACTCCTGCCTGCAGCCGGTCATTGGGGGCGTTGCCTTCTCGACTCGCCGTGCGATTAACAGCTCCCTTTGCGAGCGAGGCTTGCGGTGCGGGTGCTCCTTCTCCACCGAGGCTGCCTCGATCAGCAGGGTTCGTGGTCGAGGAGAACCGAGTCGGTGATGCGTTCGTTGCTGCTTCGATTTTCATTTTGTGTCGCGACGGTTCTGAACTCGCCGCAGTCGCTAAAGAGGCGACCTGCTTATCTTTAGTGAGTTCGGATTTCGCCGCCGAAGTCGGTGCTCCGGCCCCCGCGACGAGTCCTGCTGAGGGTGTTTGTTGCTGCGCGTCGATGCCGCCATCGGTGCGACGTCCAGCGTATGAAGGCTTATTGGCGATGCGGCGATCGTGTTCGGGTACCGGACTAGAGTTATCGATGCTCGTTTTCGCTAATGCAGACTCGACGTCGTCCAAGGTACTCCATGTCAAAGTTTCGTTGGTCTCACGCAAAGCCTTGTTCGACTCATTACGGGCTGCAAACCGCGCTTTCAGCTCCATTTCAACAGACACAGGATTCTCGGGATCAATCTGCTTCGCTCGTTTTGCGATGGCAGCAGATGTCACAAAGTCGCGCGCTTGGTACGCCTTGTTGTAATCAACAACGAGTTCATCAAAGGGCTTGCTCTCATCGACTGGCACAGCGGCAGCAGCATCGCCGAGTGCTCTTGTCTTCTGGTCGCTCATCGCAACTTCTGCGGTCCCAACCTCACCGTCATTACGTGCCAGTTTTCGTTCGAGATTCTGGCGCCGCTCGTCTCGCGGCAAAACGAGTGCGATGCCGACTAACGCCGCTGTCGTCAGGCCGAGACTCAGCCAACGCCAGCTCAGGCTCGCTCGTTCTTCTGTTCGCACTGTGGCAACTGTTACAGGCTGAGAGGTCGCGACTGGCGAGACTGCCGGTGCTGTCGCGAGTTGCGCTTCGATCGCTTGTCGCTGCGAGGTCGTCAAAGCCGGAGCAGGCTCGGCAGCAAGCTCGTCCTTCACGAGGTTGATCGTCTCTTGGATCTCGAGAAGTGCTGCTTGCGCTCCGGCGGATTCTTCCAGCCATTGCTCGACAGCGAGACGTTCGGACTCGGGCAATTCACCGAGCGCATACGCCGTTAAACGCGGGTCATTCAGATCGAAGGAATTCATTTGGAAACTCCCGCAGGAGGAGAGATGGAAGCTTTTTGCGGTCACCGTTCGCGGAGCAAAGGGCGGCCATTGAATCGCTAACTCAGGACGGGCTCGCGGAATCCGGCGGTCTTCAGCAGTTCGCGCAACCGCTTCAGTCCGACATGCAGCAAGAAGCCGACGTTGGTCACCGAGAGTCCGGTCACGTCAGAGATCTCGCGATAACTCAGCTCGTTTTGAAACTTGAGCCGGATGACCTCTTGCTGATTGGGCGGCAACTGAGGCAACAAGCTGAGGACTTTTGACGTCGTCTCTTTCAACTCAGCGACGTCCTGCGGTGTGTCGACTTGAGGCGACGACCGCTGATCCAAATCCATAACGGGCGACATACGACGTTCCTTTCGATGAACGTCCAGCGCTCGATTCCGGCAGACGGTGAAGAGCCATTGGGAAAGATGCTGCTCGATCGCCGCGCGGTCCTCTTTGCAGAGCTTTAGAAACGTCTCTTGAACGACATCTCTTGCGGCTTCGAGTTCCCCCGTGATGCGCAGCGCGTACCTCAGCAGCGGTCCTTCAAACCGATCGAGTGTCGCACGGATCCAGTCCGCATGACTTTCGGTTGAAGAGCCGCAACTTGAATTTGTCGCTGCAGTCAGTGGGGCGGCGACGAGCGTTTCTCGTCCCGCATCAGATTGCTTTCCGTGGTTGGCCATCCTCGTCCCCAGGAGTCAGGTGCTGGCGTGCCATGAAGACGCCGATCTCGACTGGACCTTAGACCGATTCTGGAAAGAACCTGCAAAAAGGCGAGCGGCACATCAGACCTCACCGTCTCGCTGCGGCTCTTGGTTGTCATGCAGCCCTATCACTCAATGAAGACGATAAGCCGCGCGTATGAAATGGAGCGCGAATGGGGACGAAGGCTTCGGGTCGATAACTGCTGACCGGAGGTTCGAAGCCTTGTCAGTTCTCTGTTGGTCTTCTTCTCCGTTCTCTCTGTTTGCTTCTGTTCCAACCGTCTTCATCCAGACTTTGAACAGGAGCAAACGAAGGAAACAGAGAAAAGCAAAACAGAGGGATTGGTTCTGTTCTGATACGCGCTCCATTTCATTCGCGCGGTCCTCCTGTCTTTATCTCAGCCAAGAAGAGACAGAAGCGGGAACACTGATCATCACTAACAACCGCTGATCAAAGACGACAAAGCGAAATTCTCTGTTGGTCTTCTTCTCCGTTCCCTCTGTTTGCTTCTGTTCCAACTGTCTTCATCCAGACTTTGAACAGGAGCAAACGAAGGAAACAGAGAGAAGCAAAACAGAGGGATTGGTTCTGCTCTGATTCACGATCCATTCCATTGGCGCGGTCCTTTGGTCTTCATTCCGAGCGAATGCTTCGTCAGGGCATGTCAGCGGGGGCGAGTTTCGCTGGCGGCGCGAGGTCCAGTAGGCTGCCGCGATTACGGCGTCAGCTCAGTCGAGCCCGCAACGTTTAAGGTTCAACCTCATCAGAGAAGGATGCTCGCTATGTCCTCAGTCGCTGAAGAACGGCTTAAGTCACTTGGTATCGAATTGCCCGCAGCTCCGCCGGCGGTGGGGGCTTATGTGCCAGTGGTGAAGTTTGGGCATCTCGTTGTGACGAGCGGTCAATTGCCGTTTGTGGGCGGATCATTGGTCTTCAGCGGCAAGGTCGGCGGGAACTTGTCGGTCGAAGAGGGATCGCAAGCTGCTCGCATCGCCGCGATCAACGCACTGGCACAATTGCGACACGCGGTCGGATCGCTCAATCAGATCAAGCAGATTGTGCGAGTCGAAGGTTATGTGAATTCAGCACCGGGGTTTCATGGTCATGCTCAAGTCATGAACGGTGCTTCAAATTTACTGGCCGACGTCTTGGGCGAAGCCGGACGACATACTCGCATCGCTGTGGGGGCCAACGAACTGCCTCTCGACGCCGCTGTGGAAGTCGTTGTTTGGGCGGAAGTTTCTTAGAGATGGTGCGAGTCAGTCTGAGGCTTCATTCTGGCTTGTCAGAATTCTTGCAGCCTCGATCGACTCAACTGGACGGCTTGATGACTGACTTCATGAGCGTTGATCCGCGATGATCAGCCCATAGGCTCGCTCAACTCTTTCACACTCACGATTTCTACTTTTCAAAGGATGAACCTAGATGACTCAGGATGATGAAGCCGCCAACGAATTCCCGATGAGCCTGGAATTGCCTTCGCGACCGCGCCGCAATCGTCGCACTCCCGCGATCCGCTCGATGGTGCGCGAGACTCAATTGGAGATCGGCCAATTGATCTACCCACTGTTTCTGCATGCGGACCAAGAGGACACGCCCATCGCGGCCATGCCCGGCCAGACTCGTTGGTCGGTGAAGGGACTCGTGAAGGAAGTGAAGCGAGTTTCCAAGTTGGGCATCGATAAGATCGTGATCTTTCCGAAGATCGATGAGTCGCTGAAGACGGAGAACGGTGACGAAGCGATGAATCCTGAGGGGCTGATCCCGGAAGCGATTCAGCGAATTAAGGACGCTTGCCCGGATACTTGCGTGATCACCGACATCGCCTTGGATCCTTACAACAGCGACGGGCATGACGGCATCGTGTCGGAAGAAGGAGAGATCCTGAATGACATCACGGTTGCCGTGTTGTGCGAGCAAGCGTTGGCTCACGCCGCTGCGGGTGCCGACATTGTGGCTCCCAGCGACATGATGGACGGTCGCGTTGGCCAGATTCGCGCGGCGCTCGACGAAGACGGTTACACCGACGTGTCGATCATGGCTTACACCGCCAAGTATGCGTCGGCGTTTTATGGTCCGTTTCGAGGAGCATTGGATTCGGCTCCGAAGGCCAACGCCTACAAGCCAGTGCCGAAGGATAAGCGGACCTATCAGATGGATCCGGCCAACGTGCGCGAGGCATTGCGAGAACTGGAGCTCGATGAAGCCGAAGGCGCGGACATTGTGATGGTGAAGCCAGCCGGTCCGTATCTCGATGTCATCCGCACGCTGCGTGAGAACACGACGTTGCCGGTCGCGGCTTATCACGTCAGCGGCGAGTACTTGATGATCAAGTCAGCCGCTGCTGCGGGTTGGCTCGACGAACGGGCGGCGGTGCTCGAGATGCTGTTGGGCATTCGTCGCGCGGGCGCTGATGTGATCCTGACATACTTCGCTCCTCAAGTGGCCGAATGGCTGAGCGATCGGTAACTCGACCAGATCAAGGTCATGCGGAGTGCGGCGGAAGCTCGTCGCACTCGTTCTTGGTGTGGAGACGAAACTTGTGCCTGAAGGTGTTCTTACTGCTGACGCTGGTGCCCGTTCTTGAGATCGCGGTCTTAATTTCGCTGGGCACGCGGATTGGCATTTGGCCGACTGTCTTGTTGCTGATTGTCATGGGAATGGTCGGAGCGACGGTCGCAAAGTGGCAAGGCGTTGAGACGCTACGTGAGATTCAGCGGCAGACCAGTCAGGGAAAGATGCCTGCTGACAAGCTGTTGGATGGGCTCATCATCTTCATCGCGGGCATGTTGCTTGCGCTTCCAGGTTTCGTCACCGACATCATGGCACTGTGCCTGCTTGTGCCGCCGATTCGTCGTATGGTCTTGAGATACGTCGGATCGAACATTCGTGCGAAGCTCGCCGTGCGAGTGCAGGTCAACGGGCAGACTTACACATCCGTCGCCAGCACTGACCCGCTCGATACAACTACTCAGACTCCGCCAGACGTGATCGATGCCGAGTTCGTGCGACGCAACATCGAATAGCGAGGACCGCAGCGTTCGGGCTTCCTCAGTGAGATTGAACAACCCAATTCTTCCCACCTACCAATGAAAGAGTTTCATGACCGCAGTTTCTGGAGACGTGATTCAAGCTCAGCTCGAATGGCGATACGCGACTAAGAAGTTCGACCCGACTCGCAAGATTTCTGCCGCTGATTGGCAAGTGTTGGAGCAGTCATTGGTGCTGACTCCTTCAAGCTTTGGTTTGCAGCCGTGGCACTTCTTTGTGGTTACCGATCCCGCTGTTCGGGCTCAGATGCCGCCGATGTCGTGGGGGCAAACTCAGCCGGTTGAGTGCTCACATATGGTCGTGTTTGCGATCAAGAAGGACGTTGATGTGAACTACATCGACAGCTTCGTGGCGCGGACTGCTGAGGTTCGAGGGATCGCTACCGAGTCGTTGGCTGGCTTCCGCAAGATGCTGGTCGGCAGCCTGATTCGAGACACGTTCCCGATCAACGAATGGGCGACGAGGCAGGTCTATATCGCGCTCGGTCAGTTCATGGCGTGCGCGGCCTTGATGGGCATTGATGCCTGCCCGATGGAAGGCATTGATCCCGCCAAGTACGACAGCCTGTTGGATCTACCTGCCAAGGGTTACGTGACCTCTGTGGCGTGCGCCGTTGGCTATCGTGCGGCAGAGGATAAGTACGCGGCTCTGCCCAAAGTTCGTTTCAAACACGAGGACATCGTCACGACGATCTAACCTACTGCTCGTGGCGAGGATGGAGGCTTTCCGTTGCCACACTCGCCAGAGCGTGGCTAAGTCGGAGTTGTGTAGGCACGGCCCCGTTCGGGCGAACTTAGCTACGTCTTTCGCGGCCTCGCGAAGAACGACTAAGGCGTGCGCATCGGCTCCAAGCTGTCGATGCGTCTTCCAGTGTGACAGAGCAGTTTCGAGTGAGTTTCAAGGGCACGCATTGGTATTGTTAAGAACCGCGTTTACGTTGGTCGCGGTTATTGTCCTCTCTTGTTGAAATCCCCTGTAGCGCTCATCGCAGGCTCGATAATTTCTGCTACCTAGTGTTTGCACGTAAGTGAAGGACATCGAAGTGAGAGTTGCCATCGTCAATGATCAGCTCATCGCGGTCGGAGTACTGCGACGAGTTGTTCAATCAGAGCCGTCCCACACGATCGCCTGGATCGCGAAGGACGGTGACGAAGCGGTTCAGAAAGCGATTGCTGATCGGCCTGATGTGATCTTGATGGATCTCGTCATGCCGAAGATGGACGGTGCTGAAGCGACGAAGCTCATCATGCAGTCCGCGCCTTGTCCGATCTTGGTTGTTACCGGAGACGTTGCTCGGAACTTTTCGTTGGTCTGTCAGGCGTTGGGTCACGGTGCCTTTGATGCTGTCATGACTCCGTCGTTGGCGACCGAAGCGCCTGTCAAAGCCGGTGCTGAATTGCTGGCTAAGTTTACCAAGGTTGAAGGCGTTAGTCGGCGCATCAAGTCGGCTGCATCGACGTCAGCCAGCGACAGCACGATCTTAAAGGCGATCCAAGTTAGCGCATCAGATCGAGCTGCTTCGGATTCCGGATTGCGATTGGCTGCAGCAGCGGCGGCAGCTCAACGAGCGATCGCTGCTGAGCAATTCATGAATGCTCCTCCGGTCTTATTGATTGGAGCTTCCACCGGCGGACCGCCAGCTCTGGAAACGATCTTGTCCAAATTCCCGGCGGACTTTCCGGGAGCGGTGGTGATCGCTCAGCACATCGGCGGCGAGTTCGTGGGTGAGTTGGCCACGTGGTTGAAGGATCGCTGCAAACTCAAGGTTCGTCTGGCGATGAACGGAGACGTGCCGACAAGAGGTGTGGTGCTTGTGGCAAACAGCACGCAGCACTTGCAACTGCGCAAGGCCGGCACGCTCGGCTACACGCTCGACCCGATCTTGTGCCCTTATAAGCCGTCCGTTGATGTCTTGTTCCAAAGCTTTGCTCAGCATTGGGCGACTCCGTGCGTGGCAGCGCTGCTAACTGGTATGGGTGACGACGGTGCTCAAGGCTTGCTTGATCTGCGTCGAGCGGGCTGGCATACGGTGGCTCAAGACAAAGAAAGCTGTGTCGTTTATGGCATGCCCAAGGCGGCGACTTTGATTGGGGCTGCGTCGAGAGTGCTGCCATTAAAAGACATGGCCGTCCATTTCGAAGCTCTCATTCGACGCATGGCAGCCAAATAGACAGAAGATGCATCCTTGGACCGAGTCGTTGGTCGGTGTCAGTCGATTTCACGAACTTCTTACTCCGACAGAGATGAAGTCACTCGTAACCTGCGAGTCTCAACAATGGACTGCTCTGGAACTCTTCTCGCTAAGAACTACTGCCGATTTCCACTGGCTTAGATTTCCCGACCAGCATTCGATCAAGCTAAGTCTCCCACAGTTACGGTTTTCGATTTCGATCTCAGGGCCATTTGATGACCGCACCAACTGCCAAGGCTGATTTTCGCATCACGGTATTGCTCGTCGACGACCAAGCTTTCATTGCCGAAGCTGTGCGCCGGATGTTGGCCGATCAGCTCGATATCGACTTCCATGCTTGCACCGATCCCGCGCAAGCGATTCCTACCGCGAATCGCGTCACACCGACGGTGATCCTGCAAGACCTGGTCATGCCGGGAGTTGATGGGCTGACCTTGGTGAGGTTCTATCGAGCGAACCCAACGACCAAGGACACTCCGCTGATCGTGCTGTCGACGAAGGAAGAAGCGACCGTCAAAGCCGAGTGCTTCGCTCAAGGTGCGAACGATTACTTGGTCAAACTGCCGGACAAAATCGAGCTGGTGGCTCGCATTCGGTATCACTCGAAGGGCTACATCAATCTGCTCGAACGCAATCAGGCGTATGCCGAGATCGCGCGGCGCGAGTCGCAGCTCACTCGACAAATTGGTGCCGCGACGAAGTACGTGCGGTCCCTGTTACCGCAGCCGACCGACAAGCCAGCGAAGATCACTTGGAGCTTTGTGCCATCCACGAACCTCGGCGGCGACACGTTCGGCTATCACTGGCTCGACGATGATCACTTCGCGATGTACCTACTCGATGTAACGGGGCACGGCTTGGACTCGGCGCTGTATTCCGTCACCGTCATGAACGTGTTGAGATCGCGGTCGTTACCCAACACAGACTTTCGCAATCCGAGCCAAGTGCTGGCCGCCGCGAATGACGTCTTCCAAATGGACCAATACGGCGACAAGTTCTTCTCAATTTGGTACGGCATCTATCAGCAGTCGACTCGCACCTTGCGCTGGGCGAATGGCGGACATCCCGACGGGTTGTTGTTCGACCCGCGAGGCAATCTCGAACGGCTTTATTCGACCGGTCCGGTCATTGGCATGATGCCGTGGGAATTCGAGACACGCTCCAACGTCATCGAACCGGGTAGCAAGCTCTACATCTACAGCGATGGCTGTCAGGAGATCATTCGACCTGACGGTTCCATGTGGGCGCTGGATGAATTCATCAGCTTAATGGGTCAGTCCGCGCCGCCGAACGAATCCAAGTTGGACGAGCTGCTGAATCATGTGCGCCAGATGCGTGGGTCGCAGTCGCTCGACGATGACTTCTCGGCGTTTGAGGCCGTGTTCTGATGCCTCGACGGATTGCCGCCGTGCTGTTTGGCGACACTCTTTGAGGTTTCGTGTTGCGTGGCTGGTTGTGAAAAGCGGGGCTAACATCCGGCCCCCGCAACTGAGTGTGAAGGGCTGATTGGCAGCGTTTTCACGTTCGATCGGGCAGCTTGTCACTCCTCACTGACAGACATCGCCGCTATGCAAGACGCGCCGGAATCAGAACTGCGAGCCAACGACGAGCCGATTCAACCCGGCCCGGATTCCGTGGGCTTCGTCGAAACGAAATACGTCACGCTCTTCGAATCGCCACATGGCTTGAAGCTCGAAAGTGGCGAACAGTTTGGGCCGATCACGATCGCCTACGAGACCTACGGCACGCTCTCTCCCAACAAAGACAACGCCATCTTCGTCTGTCACGCGCTGTCTGGTGATGCTCATGTCGCTGGCTGGCATGGACCTAAGGAACGCAAGCCGGGTTGGTGGGACGAGTTCGTTGGTCCGGGCAAAGGCTTGGACACCAGCAAGTACTTCGTGATCTGCGCGAATGCGTTGAGCGGCTGCAAAGGCACCACCGGACCCAGCAGCATTGATCCGGCAACGGGCAAGCCATACGGCTTGAAGTTCCCATTCATCACGGTTGGCGACATCGTCAAAGTACATGCCGAGCTGGTGCGTTATCTGGGCGTTGAGAAATTGTTGGCGGTCATCGGCGGCAGCTTGGGTGGCATGCAATTGCTCGAATGGACGGCTCGCTTTCCCGATCAGATGCACGCGGCCATTTGCTTGGCGTCGGCGGCGAAGTTGTCCGCTCAAGGCATCGCGTTCAACGCGGTTGGTCGGCGAGCCATTCAAGCCGATCCCAAGTTCAACAAGGGCGACTATTACGAACAGCCCGAAGGTCCGCGTTACGGACTCGCCTTGGCTCGCATGGTCGCGCACATCACGTACTTGTCGGAAGTGTCGATCGAGAGCAAGTTCGGTCGTCGTCTCCAACACAGCGACAAGCTGGCTTATGACCTGGCGCACGAGACTGAGTTCCAAATCGAAAGCTACCTGCATTACCAAGGCAAGCGCTTCGTCGAACGCTTCGATGCCAACAGCTACCTGTGCTTAACGCATGCGATGGACTACTTCGATCTCGCTAGTTCCTATGGCTCATTGTCGAAAGCACTCGGGCGCACGAACGCGCGATTCCTGTTGGCGTCTTACACGTCGGACTGGCTCTTCACGACGGCTCAGTCTCAAGAGATCGTAGAAGCTTTGATCGAGGCGCGACGGCATGTGACGTTCGTCGAATTAGCTAGCACCTACGGTCACGACGCTTTCTTGTTGGAGATCGAACAACTCGAAGAACTGGTGCGACCATTCTTAGAGCAGACGCTGATCAACGTTCGCGCTCAATAAGCCCGGCAAGCCTCTGAGCTGGTGCGATGTCCTGAAAGAAAGTCATGGCGGCTAAGACTCTGACTCTCATGTTCTCGCTGATTTTGATCGGCATGTTGTTCGTGACGACATGGGCTTCGCTGGAACGCAACGTGTTTGCAGCAGCGCGAGACCTGATGACCGATCGCTGGTTCGTCGCGACTTTGGCCGACGCCTATTGCGGCTTCTTGACCTTCTATGCGTGGCTGGCGTGGCGCGAGTGTTGTTGGGGCCGCCGCTTGGGCTGGTTCGTGGCCATCATGCTGTTGGGCAACATCGCGATGGCAAGCTATGTCTTGCTGCAAGTGTGGAAATTGCGACACGACTTCAGCGTCGAGAAGCTGCTGATCGGTCGGAGCAAATAGGAGTGCCGCGAATGTTCGCGGCACTCCCCGAGTTGCTACTTCTGAGGCCGACCAAGCACAGGATAAGCCGAGTCTTGGAAGCCCTTGCCGCTGTGCTCACCCAGCGGAATCAAGTTGTCGACGAAGGCTTCATCTTCGGCGGTCACTTTGATGTTCATGCAGCCGACGTTGTCCTCCCATTGCTCGACCGTGCGAGGGCCGAGAATGACCGACGTGATGATCGGGTTGGCCAGTATCCAAGCGATGGAGAATTGGCTCGTCGCGCACTTCTTCTGTGTCGTGCAGTAGCGAGTGATCTCTTGGGAGATTTCGAGGCTCGCATCGCGCAGCTCAGCTTGCTGCATGCGGACATCCTTGCGAGCAGCTCGGCTGCCCTCGGGGAACGGCTCTCCGACTTTGTACTTGCCGGACAAGATGCCTCGCGCCAACGGCGAGTATGTCACAACTCCCACGCCTTTGTTTTGGCACAGCGGCAGTAATTCAACTTCCACATCGCGGTTCACGATGTTGTAAAGCGGTTGCACGCACGAGAAGGCGTTAAGCCCCAGTTTGTCGCTGGTCCACAAAGCTTCGCATAAACGCCATGCTCGGAAGTTGGAGCAAGCGATGTAATGCACCTTACCAGCGCGAACGACGTCATCGAGTGCTCGCAAAGTCTCTTCGATCGGCGTGTCGTAGTCCGGGACATGGACGTAGTAGAGATCAACGTAATCAGTGCCGAGTCGCTTCAAGCTGGCGTCGAGTGCTTGCTTGATATGCAGACGGCTGGCGCCTCGGTCGTTAGGACCGTCGCCCATCTTCTGAGCACCCTTGGTTGCCAGGAACACCTTCGAACGACGATCAGCAATCGCTCTGCCGGTGACGACTTCCGACTGTCCGGCCACGTACATGTCGGCGGTGTCGATGAAGTTGATGCCGCGGTCGATCGCGTCATGAATGATGCGGGTCGAATCGGCTTCGCTGGTCTGGCCACCAAACATCATGGTGCCCAGACAAATGCGCGAGACCTTGGCGCCGGACTTCCCCAGATTGCGATATTCCATGTGATGCCTTTCCAATGGAGATGAGAGAACTCGGAGTTGATTGAGACGTCGCGAAGCGTGTTTCATCGAGCATGGTTTGACTCGATGGACAAGCAGCTTAGCGGATCAATCTCTCACGGCATTGCCGGTGCGAGGTCTCTCGATCATGGGCAGGCCAAGGCAGCGAGTTGGAGGAGTGCTCGCCGACCGCTGCGGCATCAATCGGAATCAGGCTTACGGTCAGCGGCTGATAGGCCAGCGGCCATGTCGGCTTCCATCGCTTCCATCTCAGCTTCCATCTGTTGGTAGTGAGTGTAGAGCGGGCCGGTGATGCGAATCGGCTTAATGTCCAAGTGGATGTTGAGCACTGTGTAATCCTCGCCTCCATAGTCGGTCGTGAACCAGCCGATGCTGTCCTTACCTCGATAGAAGCGGAACTCGTAACCGTCGGATGGTTCGTTCGCCGCATCACCCGCATTGAAGGCCAAGCCGATGGCTTCGGATTGCTTGTTGTCGATCAACCGACCCAACAGATCGGGCACGACACAGTTTCCGAGAATGTCGGCGTAGAACATGCGGTGGTTGTAGTACGGGTCATAGCTGTCATCGTTCGGGTCGAGCAGTTGGTCGTCCATCTTCTCGTCGGCTGGCGTGACTTTATGAGTCACCAAATCGATCGAGTCGCCTTGGTCGAGATAACTGAGTTGGACGTTCTTCAAGTTAAAGGTCTTGATCACGGGATCTCGTTTGGCTTCTGACAGCTTCAGCAACAGCACTCCCTTGTGACCAACCACGCGAGCACGCTTGCCGTCTTCGACGATCAGGGCGGTGTTCTCGTCGACGCCGATGCCGTATTCGAGATCCAAAGAATGCATGGCAGCAATGGTGCGAGCAAAACGACCTCGCACGAGAGCGTGCTGATCGACGAACCAATCGTGATCGAGAAAGCCGAGCCCGGCTCCCAATTCCTTACCGAGCTTCACGCCGTTCTTCATCGCTGCCAGCGGATTGGGTCCGTCGCGATACATGAAATGGCTCATGATGGCTGCACCCGCGCTGGTTCCGGCAACAACACCGCCCGAGCGATAGACGCTCCAGATGGCTTCGAGCATTGGTGACTTTTCGCCGTTCGGCAGAATCAGCGCATCCACGATGCGGTCTTGCCGGCCACCAACAAAAAAAACGCAGTCAGCGTTGCGGACCTTGCGCACCCACTCAGGATCTTTGGCGCATTCCGCCGCTGTCATCTCGAAACCCTTGTTGGCCATCGGGACCAGGAATGGTTCGAGATCAAACTTCTCGAGCGTTGTGAGCACACGGCGCGTGTCTTTAATCGGCTCAGTGCAGGCCGTTGGAATTACTGCGACCTTGGCACCGGCTCCACCAGCTAGCTCGCGAATCTCTTCCCAGATCTCTCGATTACGAAAGCGTTCGCTGCCACCCATGATGACGAGCGAACCGATTTGCTCTTCTTGGCCAACAGCAGCATGCACATTGGTCGCACAGATCAACGCGATGAGCAGAAGCAGCACTGGTTTCACGAATCACCTCACCATATCGCGACTGTCGCAGTGTCCTACTACGTCGTAGTCCCACTACGAATGGCGTTCGCGCGACACGCGTCGAACGGGCGTCCTTCCTCAGATACGGATGGCAAAGACGATCAACAAAGCTGGTACGCAGAATCAATGGACAACGCGAACTCCAATCTCGCGACGTTCCATGCGGGCGGAGTTGTGCGCCAGATTGAGCAAATGCGTCAACGTGAAGACCCGCAATTTACGGCTAAAAACTAGGAAATAGCGAAGTCCGATGCGTCGATGAATGACGATCGTTTTTTCGAATCACGACGCCAAGAACGCATTGAATAGGCTCAATGATCGCGCTCGAGTGATGAGCTTCAGCTTCTCGTCGCTGTTGCTTATCGCTCGAAGTTCACAACTTCGATTTGCACGTTATTTATGATGTTGAAGATTGGCAGAAAGGCCGCGACTGGTACGGGGCCCGAGTCTCCCAAGTCGCTGTCGGCGAGCTTGATGTGACTGGCACCAATGCCGCCGAGTCCCAGCGTGCCGTCCAGCGGCACCCATTGGTCGTTGAGAAACGCTTCGGTCCACATGTGGCCGCCGAATGCTCCGAGTCGGTCGGCATAGACAAAGCCGACAGCGACTCGTGACGGGATTTGCTTAGCACGCAACATCGCAGCCAATAGAACGGCGTGCTCGGTGCAGTCGCCCTCGAGTCGCTCGGCCACTTCGGCGGCTGAGGCCAGCGCTGTCGAGAAGTTCTTCTTGGTCAACTTCTCTGAGACGTATTGCTCCATGCGAAGGGCGATCGTGCCGGGATCTTCCGAACCGGCAGATGCTCGTTCTGCGTGTTCAACGACGCGCCGATCTTTGGCTTGCAGGAATTGAGTCTCGCCCAGGTACCCCTTCTCTTTGACCGGACCGCGCACCAAGTTGCGTGGCACGGACTGAGCAGTGAGCGTGATCTCGATGGTCTCCTTCGACAGAGCTTTCACCGACTGAGTGCTGGTGTTCGGGATCTCTTTCGCGAGGTCGATCTCCTTACCGGTCATCTTCAGAACGGCTTTCTTGGCCTTGATCAAAGTGGCGGGCGGATTGGCCACTTTCACCAGCGTTCCGACGGCAACATCCAGTTCTGCTCCAGCGATCTCTTGCAGCGCGACATCGCGCGAGACCGAGTAAGTCACCATGCCAAGCAGAGGGGCTTCGGTGCGCAGCGCGTCGCCGTTTTCGTCGACGTACATTCGCATCTCGATGACTGGAAGGAGCGAGTTTGCAACTCGCATTTTCAACAACGAACGCTCGGTCTTGTCGTGCAGTTTGACCGTATGCTTCTCGTCGGCGGTGATCTTGATGGTGCAGGTCTTGGAGAACTCCGGCGAGAACATCTTGAAGCTGAGCGACTCGCCGCTCTTCAGTTGCTTCGAGCGCATTAGCCGGTCCTGGTAGGCCGACGATTTCACGTCAGCTTCCAGAGTGATGGTCTGCTTGCTCGTTTGACCGCCGACAGTGGTTTCGACTTCCAGTTTGCCACCGAGCACCGAACCGACACTGCGCGTCGTCTGAGCGGGTGGGTTCTTCATCTCCCAAACGTAGGACAGCAACTGGCCGTCTTCGTTCTCTTCGGTGACCGATGACGAATCCATGCGGATGCTCTGCCCGAAGCGCTTCATCGTGAGATGTTCTTCGTGCTTCGTGACGTAGATCGTCTTGTTGTCGCGCATGACCTTTTCGATCTTCGAACGGCCATAGCCAACACGTTGATTGGACATGTAAATGACTTGCCAATCCTCTTCTTGCTCCGCTGAGTAAGCGACGTGCGGTAAGAACGTGAAAAGAGAGAGCACCAGCAAGAGCAGTCGTCGCGACATCATTGAAATCCTGATGGGTTAAGAGTCAGCAAAGCCGTCTTCGTTTTCAAACACATGAGCGATCGGGGACAGTTGGCTGTGAGTCAAAGCCAGGCCTCAAGCCGCAGCATGGCGACCGCAAGCCTCGCTCGCGAATGAAGACAGCAGGGCCGCGCGAATGGGGAAGACGGATCCTCGATGATAACTGCCGAACGGAGGCTCGAAGCCTCGTCAATTCTCTATTTGGCTCTTTCTTCGTTCCCTCTGTTTGCTTCTGTTTAAGGTCTTGATGAAGACGGTTGGAACAGAAGCAAACAGAGGAAACGAAGAGGAAGAAAGTTGGGGGGATTGTCACCGTCTCTGATTCGCGCTCCATTCCATTCGCGCGGCCCTGCTGTCTTCATGTCGGACGAAAGCAGAAGGTAAGTTGGTCGTCTTAGTCGGAGCGAATCAGCCCTCGTAACGCATCCCCAACATCACGCAGTTCAACCCGCTGCCGATGCCCAGCAAGGCGACGTTTTCGCCGCGCTTCAGGTGTCCTCGTTCAATGCCGATGGCCGCCGTTGTGGGTAGCGCCACAGCGCCGGTGTTGCCGAGGAACTCGACGGTGCCAAAGTCGATCTCGTGATTAAGCAGCAAGTTCTCGTAGAGCAGCTTGCGATGAGCCTTACCGACTTGGTGAGTAAACGCCTTGTGAACGTCAGCGTTGCGCCAGCCGAGCGTGCGTTTGGTTTCTTCCCAATTGCGTTTGGCGAGCGACACTCCGGCATGCAGCAGAGCTTCTGAGTCGGTTTGCATGCGCGGGCGGTTGTCATGCGATTCGCTGAATTCAACTCCGCCTTCGCAGAGCTTGTTCTGCGAGGAATCGGCGAGGCAATGAGCACCGAGGAGTTGGTTGCCAGTGCGGCTGAGCCTGCGGTCGCATAGCACAATGGCTGCGGATGCCGAGCCGATCGTCAGCGACGCGAATGCGGACTTCATGTCTTGCCGAGTCAGCTTGGGGTCTTGGAGTAGCGATTCGATTGTGCCTTCAACCAGTCCGCGTCCGTCCTCGGTCCCCACAACGATGCCTGCTTGGATCTGGCCCAGCTCGATCATGTTGGCGATCAGCAACGCACCGTTCAGCAAACCCAAGCAGGCATTGCTGGCGTCCATCACAAAGACCGACGGCAACAAACCGGCGGCTCGATGCACGCTGCAAGCTGTGGCTGGTTCCAGTTGGTCGCGACAGACCGAACCGTGAATCAAGGCGCCGAATCGTTCGACCGGAATGCCCGATGCCGCGATCGCTTTGGCGGCGGTGATCGAGCTGATGTCGCTGGGCCGAGTGCCTCGAGGGAAGAAGCGTCGTTCGCGAATGCCGGTCATCAATTCGAGTCGACCAGCCGGCAGATTCAGACGGTCGTAGACCGGCTGCAAGCGGGTTTCGATCTCGTCGGAAGTGACGATCTCGTCCGGCAGCGTGTAAGCGAAGGCTTCGAGGCAAACGTGCTGGAATCGCATTGGTCTATCAAGAAAAGCACGAGCCGCGTTGAGGTCAGCATCTGCCGACTCAACACGGCTCTGTGTGAAGGAACGGGCCAAAGACTGCGTGGTTAAAGGCGGCAAGATTGACTGAGGTGCCGCCGCGTCTTCCTGTCGAAGAGCTTGTCGCTGTCACCGGAGTCTAACCGCCGTGAGTAAGACTAATTACTAGCGCCGACGGCCTCGATGACGGGCAGGCCATTGAGCAAGTTGGTCAGCGCGGCGACTGCCTGCAAGCGGGAATTGCGTTCGGCGACATATTCAGGAGTCGGATCTTCAACATTCAGCATGATCGAACTGCGGACGTATCGCAGACCCTGCAGGAGCACATCGCGCTGCTCTTTATTCACTTCGAAGGCAAACATATCGCTCATTCAATAACTCGCTTTCTGGGACCGATGGCGACTTCAGTGTCGCAGAAGTGAGGTGGCCTCAACGGCTCAAAGATCGTCTTTAACCTCGTGCCGACCATCCCTGCCGTGCCATTGGGGGCGGGATGGTAGGTTTCGGTTTGGAACGTCTCAACCAGCGGTTAAGCGGACCTCACTTTGATGAATTCAACTCTTCGACGCTCGCAGGCTGCCGATACGAAATGCCTCAGCAATGGCCAGCGGAACTTCAGCTTCAGCGAGCACCACGTGGGCTCGATTCTCTTCCGTTAGCGCCTTCATCGTTTGCTCGTTGGCCACCGCGAGTGCTCGCCGCTCTTCAGCTTTCGCTCGTGCAACGCGCATGTCGGCTTCAGCCTGATCGGCTTGCAACCGAGCTCCGACGTTTTCGCCGACATCAATATCGGCGATGTCGATCGACACAATTTCGAAGGCTGTCTGAGAGTCCAAGCCTTTCGCCAAGACCGCTCGCGAGATCTTTTGCGGATTTGCCAGCACTTCCTTGTGGCTGTCCGACGAGCCAATGGCCGACACGATGCCTTCGCCGACGCGAGCGATAACGGTTTCTTCGGTTGCACCACCAATGAGCTGAGCGATGTTGGTTCGCACGGTGACTCGGGCGCGAGCTTTCAACTGAATGCCGTCCTTCGCGACACCATCCAGAGTCAGTCGGCCTCCACGCTTAACGTCGGGGCAGTCGATGACTTTGGGATTCACGCTCGTTTGCACGGCTTCCAAGACGTTACGACCAGCTAGATCGATCGCAGCAGCGATGTTCCAATCGAGGTCGATCTTCGCGCGGTGAGCGGCGATCAAGGCTTGCACCACTCGTCGCAAGTTGCCGCCAGCGAGGAAGTGAGCTTCCAGTCCTCCCGTCGTCACGTCTTCCAATCCGGCCTGCACGGCCATGATCTTGGCATCGACGAGTACGTGCGGATTGACCTTTCGAAAGCCCATGAAGACCAGCGTGAACGGATTGATCTTCGCACCGCTGGTGAAAGCCCGCAGCCACAGCTTGAAGTACTTAAGAAACATGAACGCCATCGTCGCCCCGACCAGGGCTACGAATAAGCCGATCATCCACAACAGGGGACCCATTCGAGACCTCCACCATTTGTCTGAAGTCCAGGACTCATTCAGTTCGCAAGTGCCGATCATTCGACAGGGTCGACGACGACTCTTGGGCGGGCGGAGTGTAGAAACGAAATAGGGATTTCAACAGGAGCCACCACAACTGTCCGCTGGTGCTGGCTGAGTCGTCGCGATTGGAGTTTGTCCACAAACGAAAAAAGCGAGTGGCTCTGAGGGGACAGAGCACACTCGCGCTTCAGGGGGACAACTCTCAACAATCTCAGCTCAGGGGAAGAGCTGTTACTGCTTCTTGGGAAGTGCGACCGAATACAGCATTGTCACGCTGCCGATCGACATCAGGGTAAACGCCAACCATTGCGGCGGCGTGAAGACCTTCTGCTTGTCGTTGTTGACCTTCATGAACATGCCACGGAACTCGTCGTCTCGACGGACTTCGGGTGCGTACTTCGCGGTCAGCACCATCTCGTCGACCATCAGGAACGAGCCGCCACACAACGCGACGAAAAGGCCGACAGCAAAGGCAATCGATCGAATCATGGGAACGCCTTGTGGGGAATCACTGTTGCGTCAATGAGTAAGTCGCCGGCTGACTCTGGGCTCTGTGCGAGCACCAGAATCAGCAGCGTTCGATATCGACTTGCTCTCAGAGCGAATGCAGTCCGACGCGCGCAGAATTCGACTTTCAATCCGTGCTCCGGCGGTGGCAACAATCGCATTCGATCTGCGATTGGCACTCAAAACAGCGAGCGAGCGAATTGCTCCGACCACGACGATTATCGCGAGGCCAAGTTTGCCTTAGCTAACTTCCACTTCGGCGGGTGCCACGATCTTCGAGGCGGCATCGTTGCCGGTCCAAATCGGCATCTCGCAGCGCGAGGCTTCCCAACCAGCATGCACCAATCGACCTTTGCCGTTGCTTTGACCGGTGACATTGCCGGTTAAGCGGAACCTGCCGGAATCAACGCCGTCGGCAAGATTCACTTCCGCGCCTTCCCCTGCATCGCTGACGGGTCGCAAGGCAAACATCCGCTTCAGCACGGCCGAGGTATCTCGATGAACGTCGCGGACGGCGGCTCCAATTTGGGCGTCGGTGTAGCCATCGAGCTGCTCTTGGAAGAAGTCCACAAAGCGAGCTTCGCGCTGCAAGGTGGCGAGCAACGTCAGAGCCTCACTGCGTGCCGGTTTGGCGGGAGCTGGCGGCGGCACTGGAGCGGGAGCCGCGACTGGTCGAGGTTCAGGCAGCGCGGG
This sequence comes from Planctomycetaceae bacterium, assembly GCA_900299185.1. Lineage (GTDB taxonomy): Bacteria > Planctomycetota > Planctomycetia > Planctomycetales > Planctomycetaceae > AM-0621. Next base: position 22,457 of record OMIV01000118.1, on the reverse strand, counting down.
GGCAAGCTGACCACTCAATGCTCGCTCGACTTGCTCAGCAGCCGCAGCATCAAACAGCGAACGAAAGAAAGCACGAGTGGCAGTCGCGAGACGTCCCATGAAGAGTCCTCAAAAGTAGCAGGCAGATATCGCGGACGCCGAAGGTGTAGTCGCGGCATCTCGCTTTGCGAAACTCAGTCGCGGACTGACTGAGCTACCTAGGCGAGTCGCTCCGCGACTCGGCCTTGTTGTCCGCGATCACTTCGCCGTGATATGCGGCTCAACCCATTGACCGAGAGCTTTCTCAAACTGATCAACTCGGGCGTCGGTGCGAGCCTTCGCAGCGACAACATCGTTACCGGCGGGGCCGTGCGGTTCGGCGAAGAGATAGAACTTGATCTTCGGCTCGGTGCCTGACGGTCGGACTGCAAAGCGAATACGGCAGTCTTTGTGAGTACCAAAGAAGATCACCAAGTTGCCGCTGGGGTTTGGAAGGTCCGCTGTCTTCGAGTTCGTGGTCAGGCTGCGAATCTCGTGCTTCGAGTAGTCATGCACCTCGGTCAGTTTCACGCCACCGAGCTCCGTTGGAGGAGCTTTGCGGAAGGCGTCCATCAGGCCGAGGATCAACTCTTTGCCACTGGGACCATAGGCGTAGTCGTTGCGCTGCCGCTCGGCGTAGTAGCCGTATTGGCTATAGAGCTGGTTCAAACGATCGAGCAACGAGAGACCTTCAGCAGCAAGCTCGGCTGCCAGTTCGCAGAGGTAGAGCGCCGCAATCGCAGCGTCTTTGTCGCGCGCATAATCGCCAGCCAGATAGCCGAGCGATTCTTCCGTGCCGAAGACGAACTTGTCGACGCCCACGGCATCCATCGTTTCGCCGATGTACTTGAAGCCGACCAGCAAGTTATCGACGACCTTCAGGTTGGCTGCCTTCGCGATCGCTGCCGTCATCTGTGTCGTCACGAGCGTCTCGACGACGTAATGGTCCGCAGTCAATGGGCCGGTGAAGCGATCATCGCCACCAGTTCCCGCGCGAGCTTGCTGGCGCTTGCGAATGACATAGTCGGTGATGAGCGCGCCTTGCTGATTGCCCGATAGCGGCACGAACTGACCTGTGGCTTTATCTCGAACCATGAACGCGATGCGGTCGGCATCGGGATCTGACGCAAGTATTACATCCACTCCGTGAGCGTTCGCTTCGGGCAAGATGGGCTCGAAGACTTTGGGGCTCTCGGGATTGGGCAACTGCTTCGGCACGTTCGGGAAGTTGCCATCTGGCTTGCGCTGTGGTTCGAAGATCGAGATGTCTTCGAATCCCACCGACTGTAACAAGCGATACACCGAGGTCTCGCCGACCCCATGCAGCGGCGAATAGATCGCCTTCAAGTTGCGATTGCTCGATAGGCTCAGCTTCCGCAGCGAGTCGATGTAAACGGCATCAACTTGCTCGCCGATGATCTCGACCTGCCCACTGGCAACGAGCGATTGGAAGTCGGGGATTGCGATCTCTTTGGACTTCAATACGCACTCAACAATGCCCTTGTCATGAGGAGCAGTAACTTGTCCGCCGTGTGACCAATAAGCCTTGAAGCCGTTGTCTGCTGGAGGATTGTGAGACGCGGAGATCATTACTCCGACATCGCACTTCAGATGCAGCACCGCAAAGGACAATTCAGGAGTTGCGCGAATCGCTTCGAACAAGAAGACCTTGAGTCCGTGAGCCGCAAAGACGCTGGCAGTGAGTTCGGCGAATTCGCGCGAACGATTGCGCGAGTCGTGTGAAATCACCGCGCGTCCGGTTGTTCGACCGGTCGACTTTTTGAAGTACTCGGCGAGTCCATTGGCGGACTCGGCAATCGTGCGTTCGTTGATGGTTGCAGAACCGAAGGCCGCCATCGGGCCTCGTCGACCGCCGGTACCGAATTCGATCTCTTCCCAGAAGCAGGCTTCGAGTTCGCTCCACTTACCAGCTTGGACGTCGGCCGTCAGAGCGGGCAGATACTTCGCGAACTGCGGCTCGCTGAGCCAGCGTTTGAGATTGCCAGCAGTTGCGGGCTTGATGGTGCCTTGAGCCGTTGCGGCATCGACTCGAGAGAGAAGGTCGGCAGTGGTTGTCGTCATAGCGGGCATCGTGTTGCACAAGCTGTTGGTTCAGGCGAATCCGTTTCGCAATGAATGTCGGCAAAGTAGCAAAGCCGCGCAGAAAAGCGGAAGGCGCCAGCGAAACAGATCAAAGCCTGTTGCCGAGTCGCTCGAACTGAATGAACTCGAAGGGGCGACTGGTCTGTAGGAAGACTGAAGAAGACGGTTGGAACAGAAGGAAACAGAGGGAACGAAGATCAAGAACAGAGTGGAGACAGTTCGCTGAGCAACGAGCGTCTTGTCGTGGGCGATGAGCGGTTAATGGCGAAGATCAGTCTTGCGGCTTCCTTCGCTTGATGAGTTCGAATGAAGACCAGAGGGCCGCGCGAATGGAACGGAGCGCGAATTGAAGACCGTTCAAATCTCTGTTTGTCCTGCTCTCTGTTGTCTCCGTTTGCTCCTGTTACAGGTCTTGAAGAAGACGATTGGAACAGAAGGAAACAGAGGGAACGAAGATGAAAACCAAAGAGTAGCAGGTCTCTTGAGTGATGATCGCTACTTGCTCGGCGATCGGCGGTTCTGCTGTCGCTTTCAGAATTGGATAGAGGCGAAAGGACCGCGCGAATGGTCGTCGGGTCTCGTTCTCTGTTTGTCTTCTTCGTTCTCTTCGTTTGCTTCTGTTTCAACTCTTCATGAAGACCGTCGATTTAGGCTGGAGCGACTTCGACGTCGGCCTTGTAGAACCGGTTGGCGACGATGTGTTCTCCGCAGAACGCGATGACCAATAAGGTCAGCAACCACGGATAGGCTTCGACACCTAAGCGGCCGGTCGTGACGTTGCGTTCGAGTCCTTCGATGCTGCTGGCAAGGCTGTAACGTTTCTCACCCAAGACCTGGTCGAGATCTTCCGGCGTCATGCGCGTGAAGTCACTTTCCTCGGCAGGAGCATTTACGGCGAAGCCCGAGTTGAAGCTGATGTCGGGCGTGGCAGAGATCAGTTCAAAGGCGCCTCGTTCATCGGTCTCGCTAATGCGAACTTCGTTTTGCCCCGCCGGGACTTCGCCTGGCAGTTGCAGGCCGCTGGGCTTCTTGAGCAAGTATCTCTTCAGTGGCTTGTCACGATCGAGGGGCAAGGTGACCTCTTCTCCGGCAATGAAGTTGGCTCGCGCGGAAGTCCGGTTCGAGAGGTATTGCAGCATCTGGTCGGCCAGCGCGAGGAAGTGCCACGGCGGAGTGCGCGCGAGTTCGCTCCAGTCTCTCGTCAGATCGACTGCGGTGGTGAGCATGAGGACTCGACCGGTACCGAGCGGGCGTTCGAGCATCGCCGGCGACGACTCACGATCGTTGTACGTCGTGATGACTTTCGCATTCGGCAGCGGCTCAACTTTCCAATAGCGACGAACATCGACCGTCATCAGTTCGGCAGCGACTCCCGATCCTTCGAACTTCTTCAAGATAGGGTGTGAGATATCTTTCAGATCGAGCGACTTGGCTGGAGTGAACTTCAACGGTGCCAGCAGCTCGCCGGGTAAGACGGCTTTGGCGTCGTCCGTTAGGTAAGCCGTCGAGACGATGCCGGTCGTCCGTTCGAACTGCGCGGACCCCAAGAAGATGGCCAGTCCGCCGCCGTTAGTCGCGTAGTCGTTGAGCTTGCGCCAGGTCGTGTTGGATGGAGCAACCGCGTTGACGAGACAAACCACATCGAAGCCCCGGAGTTCGGTGCGTTCGAGTTGTCGATCCGAGATGTAGGTCACTCCATAGCCCTGCACTTCGAGCGCGGTTTGCAGATACGTGGCTTCGCCTTCTGAGGGAGCAACGATCGCGGCCTTCACGGCTGAGTCGACTCGAATTGCGAAGTCGACTTGGTTGTCCTCGACCAGTGGATCGGGAGTGACCAGCTTCAATCGTCCGCGATGAGTTTTGCGAGTCAGGCCGCGCGCGACGAACTGCACTTCGGGCACTGAGGCATCATCGAGTTCGATGGTGCGTTGATCCTTCTTCTGCAACTCACCGGCTTCGTTCTCCAACTGCAGTTCGATGACCTGCTTCACTCCATCTTGACCGACCGACGGCACGCTGACGGTCAGCACGGACTCGCCGCCGGTTGCGACACTTTCGCGAGAGAATCTCAGCTTGGTGAGTCCAGCATTAAGCGGCCGCTGTTCGCCAACATCGACGACATAGATACCCAGCCATTCAAGCCGCTTCAGCTCGTCATGCAACAACTGGCCGACGTTCTTCGACCACGCGCTGCGTGCTAGGTCGGTGAAGAGATAGACCTCGCGGACATAACGGTCAGAGCGAGCGTTCTCGGCAACAGTGCCCTGCCCGTCGAAGGTTCGCTGTCGGTCGTCCTCTTGAGTGACCAACGCGCTGCGCAGTCGATCGTTGAGCGAATAACTCCGCGCGGTTGTTTTCAACGAGTCCATGCGGGCTTTGGCTGTCGAGATATCCGCTTGGAACAAGATCGGTTCGGTCGATGAAGTGTCTCCTACTGCGACACGACTGCGACTGGGCAATGACGAGAGATGGGCATTCGCAATGCGTCGCGCGACATCAAGCCGCGTCTCGCCCTCTTGCGTGTAGGCCATGCTGAGCGATGAATCGAAGACGAACACCGCCGCTGCAGGCAGTTCAATGGAGGCCGAAGGAACGGGCGAAGTGATCTCGGCGGCGATGCGTTGTTGATAGGGCCAGGCAACACCGAGCAGCGCGAGCACACAGCAACCGGCTCCCAGTCCACCGCTCAGATAAGTGCGTCGTGCGGCGAGCGAATGTTGAGGCAGCTTTTGTTGTTGCCAGAACCGAGTGAGTCCGAAGTAACTCCCAACGCCCAAAGACGCGATCACCAGCAACGTGACGATCTCTCGAGAGTTGGGTGAGTAATCTGCTGCTGGCAAAGAAGGTCGAGCGACAGCGGCCACCAGCGCGGCGATGACTGCCATTCTCAACAAGAGCAGCCAGAGATGTCGCAGTCTCATCCGCCGAGTGTTCTGCAAGCGTCGCTGTTGAATGAGTCGCAGCGCTGGGAACAGCAGCTTCTTGGGCTTAGCCCGCATCAGCAGGTGTAACAACAACGGCACTGCGACCAGAGCAAAGCCGTAGATCAGAGCTTGATTGATGAGCGACATGCGAGTCTTGTGTGGGGCACGTACTTAATGTGCCCGATGCTCTTGGAGAGAACGGGCACGTTGAAAACGTACCCCACGGTTAGATCAATCCGATCTACTTTCCCTGCGTGCTTTCCGGTCGCGTGGCGAGCTTCTTGAGGTACTGCTCGATGGCGTTGCGGTAGTGAGGCGGTAGTTCGCGGTCGATGATGTTCTTGGCTTTGGCCTGCTCTTTGGGAGGCAGCGCGCCCCAGCCGCTCTTGTTGCCGATGTCTTTCTTGTCGACTTCGCCCGGTGCTGTTTGGCCTTTGACGCGACTATCCCCGGCTGGGCCGCCGGATTGGTTCTTATTGCCGCCGCCGTTGCCACCGCCTCCGCCGCCACTTTGTTGGGCTTCGAGCTTCTTAATGATCTCGTCCAACCGCGCGACGATGTCTTCTTCAACCTTTTGGACTCGCTCGCCGCCCCGTCCAAGTTGCAGGCGACGCTCGGCATCCGACATCAGCCGCGCGACTTCGTTGAGCGACTTCTCTTCGAGTGCTTCGAGGTCGGTCTCCATCAACTCGGCGAGTGTGGAATATCGAACGGGGACGTTGGCTGTTTGCTGCCTCAGCAACTTGATCGTGGCCAGTCCTTCCTTCTTCATGAGCAACCGATGTTCGCAGACGGCTTTGAAGAAGAGGTAAGTCGCTGGGTCGACCAGTTGAGTGAGTTCGATGCTTGCCGTGAGCTGTTGCGATTCGTCGTAAAACCCGGCTTGTGCGAGGAACTTGGCCACGAACGCTTTGAGGTTGTTCGACATGAACGCGTCGAGCTTGTCGGACTTGAGAGCTTCGACATCGGGAGCACCCACCGAGCCGAATTGGCATTTGCTGATCAAGTCGCGGAGAGCTGGTTCAATCGCGGTCGCGGTTTGCACGACTCGATCATGAACTTCGTCAGCGGGAATTGGATCTGCCGCACTGACCCAGAGCTTACCGACGGCGTCGATGATGGCCTTGTCGGGAATGTTGCGGCTCGCGGCCCAATCCAAAGAGCGAGCTTTGGCCTGATCGAACGGCAGCGGGGCATGCAATCGAGATTCTGCTGCGCTCAAAGAGAGGCTCGACAGCAGAAGTAGCAACCCAGCGAAGAAGGTGCGTCGCATGATGAAGGGCTCTCGAAAGGAGAACGGCTGACTGAGGCGCGGCCTCATTTCACTGACTCGGGTTTCATACGGCATTCGCCCACAGTTTGGGAACGCTTGCGGGTGAGTGGCGGGAGTTGAGTGGATCTCTTTGAATACTCGTCCGCGAACTCGATGTATCGTCCGACTATCCCCACAACAAGGAGCCCCTTCATGAGTCCCGAACAAAAGGCGAAAGAACTCGGCATTGAATTTCCGGCCTTGCCGAAGGGGTATCTCAACCCCTGCGCGAAATCCGGCAACTTGCTGTTCACGTCTGGGCAAGTCAGCAACATCAAGGGCAAGCTCGGCAAAGATCTGACGGTAGAAGAAGGCTATAAGGCTGCTCGCGAATGCGCGATCAAGGTGCTGCAAGCGGTGCATCACGTGCATGGAACGCTCGATGGCCTGCGAGTCATCAAGCTGCTCGGCTGCGTGAACTCGACGCAGGAATTCACCGACCAGCATCTCGTGATCAACGGAGCGTCGGACTTGTTCCATGAGCTGTTCGGCAAAGAGGGCGACGGCTGGCATGCTCGCAGCGCATTAGGATTCGCCTCGTTGCCGACTGGTCCCGGATGCGAAGTCGAAGCGATCTTCGAGATCAAGTCGGCGGGATAGTTTGGCCGCGCGGATGCTTCAAACTCCCCTCGCCCCACCTGGGGAGAGAGGTCGCGGGTGAGGGGCGAAAGCAATCCGAGCGCGTATCACTCAGCGCCTTGCCGCCTTGCCCGTCTCGCTGACTGGGCGAGCGGAGTCATGAACGGCTCGTTCTTTCGCGAGCGATTCAGACTCTTGCCCGAATCTTGGACAGCATGTTCGCTCGCGGACTTTGAACTTGGCATTTTTTGTTTCACTCGACTCGATTCTCTGACTTCAATCCGCGCGATCTTTTCCAACAACGCTTGATAGGTTCTTGCCATGATTTGCATCTCAGTGACTCCGGTGTCTCGCACCTTTGCCAAAGTCGACTTGCTCAACGCGTCGGGCCAGTGCGACCTCATTGAGTTGTGCCTCGACAAACTCGTCAAAGAACCGGACGTCAAAGACATGCTGGAAGGCATCTCGACGCCGGTGTTGGTGTCGTGTCGCCGCAAAGAAGATGGCGGCAGCTTTGAAGGCACGGACGAGCAGCGGATGATGATTCTCCGGCAGGCCATTCTGGCGGGTCCGGCTTACATCGAACTGGACTACGCGACGGCCCAGTCCATTCCTCGCTTTGGCAAGACCAAGCGTGTCATCAGCTACACCAGCTTGGGCAAGCCGTTTGGTCCCGCGGAGATCGAAGAGATCTTCACCGAAGCCAAGCAGATCAACGGCGACATCGTGAAGTTCACATGGCCGACTCCCACGTTGGAAGCCGCTTGGCCGTTGCTGGCTGCGGTGGCCAAGAAGAGAGACCTGCCGGCGGTGGGCTTGGCGTTGGGAGCAGCCGGCGCCGCGTTCTCCTTGCTGGGTCGCAAGTACGGTTCTCCGTGGATGTACGCCGCTCTGGAAAAGGGCATGGAAGCGTATGAAGGACAGCTCACGGTTTCGGAACTGGATGAGATCTACAGTTGGCGCGAGATCGACAGCCACACCGCTTTCATTGGAGTGGTGGGCATGGGCATGTCTGAAGTCGTGACGTGCCGCTGCTTCAATGCCATGTTCAAGAAGTCGGGGCTCAATGTGCGCTGCTTGCCGCTGATGAGCGAGAACTTCGACAAGCTCAAGTCGATGGTCGACTCATTGAAGATCAATGCCATTGTCACCAGCCGCGCGTTGGGTGACGAAATGCTGTCGCTGGCCGACGAACAAGAAGAGTCAGCGAAGCTTGGGCAGTACGCAGACTTGCTGTTGCGTAAGGGCGGAGTGTGGCAGGCTTACAACAGCATTTGGCGTAGTGCCGTGAGGATTCTCGAACGATCCATCGGTGGTGAAGGTTCCGAGAAGCGGCCGCTTGATAAGCAGAACGTGCTGGTGATCGGCTCCGGCAGCTTGGCCAAGTCCATGATCTATGGCATCTCGAAGCGACGAGGTTTGGTCAGCGTGACATCGCCAAACGACAAGGAAGCGCAAGAAGTCGCGGGTCAGTTTCAGGTCCGATATGTGCCGTTCCAGAATCTCTACAACACACTGTCCGATGTGGTCGTGGTTGCCGATCCTGCTTTGAGAATTGGCACCGGCAAGACGGAATTCAACCCGTCGTATGTAGTCCCGCGCATGACGTTCTGCGACGTGACCGAAATGCCGATGGACAGCTCCTTCATCACCGAAGCACGCGGTCGAGGAGCAAAGGTCATCGAGCCGAAAGAGATCTACTTGGACCAGCTCGCCGCATTCACGAAGTCGATCACCGGCAAAGAAGTCGCCGCCAACGAATTCGAAGGCATCATCAACGACTCGCTGTCCCGCATGGCGACGAATTCGGACGAGTAGGGGCTTCAAAACCAAGGCATGCTGCAGATGAGTCAAGTTTTTCTTCAGTTAAAGTAGCCGTCATCGCTCCGCGTGACGTGCCTTCCAAGTTTGCGATCGAACAAGTGGCGATCGCCGTTGGCAGTTGAGGACGCCAGGAGGAAGGCTCATCACGCGGAGCGATGATGGCTACTTTGGACTAAGGCCGTGCGGTGGTGGCGGAAGGGCCGCTGGATGACTTTTCGAGGATTCGCGGCGAGATCGAACGTCACTCCAAAGAATTAGGCACTACCAGATAGAGCACGGCGTGCTTTGCTTTGAGACAGTATTCTTGGACACGAGCAAGAACCTCACTGGCGCCTTCTGGCACCGGACTTCATCGAGCTGCAATGCTCTTAGGAATCTTCATGTCGATTGCACGCATTGGAATTGTGACCGTTTCGGATCGGGCCAGTCGGGGTGAGTACGAAGATCGAGGCGGTCCGGCCATCTTGGCTTACATGCAAGAGGTCGTGACTTCGCCGTGGGAACCGGTCGCGCGAGTGATTGCGGACGAGCAAGCTCTCATCGAACGCACGTTGATTGAATTGGTTGATGTCGAGCGTTGTTGCCTCGTTGTAACGACGGGTGGAACGGGACCGGCTCGACGCGATGTCCCTCCCGAGGCCACTGAAGCCGTTTGCGAAAAGATGATGCCGGGATTCGGCGAGCTGATGCGAAAGGTGTCGCTCGAAAAGGTGCCGACCGCGATCTTGTCGCGACAGACGGCGGGCATTCGAGGTGGTGCGTTGATCGTCAATCTGCCCGGTCAGCCGAAGGCGATTGGCGAGTGTCTCGACGCCGTCTTCCCAGCGATCCCGTATTGCATCGACCTCATCGAAGGTCCGTTCCTCACCACGAACGAAGCGCGGATCAAAGCGTTTCGACCGAAGAAGTGAGCACCGCTGGGTGACGAGCACGACTCGGGCTGCCAATTCTTGGAGCGCACACATAAGGTTCGACTGATGCCGCGATCCTTGTGCGCCGCGAATCCAAAAACACTCTCAGGAGCCTCGTCATGACTCAGCGTTTGGACCGACGTTCGTTTCTCAAAGCGTCTGCCATCATCGGGACGGCTGTAGGATTTAATGCAGCGAGTTGGTCGCGAGTCTTTGGTGCCAACGAACGCTTGCGAGTGGCCTCGATCGGCACGGGCGGCAAAGGCTGGTCGGATCTGATGGGAGTGGCAGCCAGTCCCAAAGTCGATGTTGTCGCGCTCTGCGATATCGATTCGTCGGCTCAGCATTTGGGTCGAGCTGCTGAAAAGTTTCCTCAGGCCAAGAAGTTCTCGGACTGGCGTCGGTTGCTCGATGAAGAGAAGGCGATCGACGGCGTCATCGTCTCGACCCCGGACCATATGCACGCTCCGATTGCGATTCCGGCGATGCATCGTCGTAAGCATGTCTTCTGTCAGAAGCCGCTGACTCACACTGTCTTTGAAGCGCGACAGATGCAGACGTTGGCTCAGAAGAATCAGCTCGTCACTCAGATGGGCAATCAGATTCAGTCGCATGAGTTCTATCGGACCGCCGTGCAGCTCGTGCATGACGGAGCGATTGGCAAAGTGCGAGCCGTGCACTCTTGGCAAAGCGGCAAGATGGGTTGGCGTTTGGTCGATGATCGTCCGGTTGGCGAAGATCCGATTCCAGAGTCCGTGAAGTGGGATGATTGGCTCGGAGTCGCGGCGGCTCGACCTTACAAGGAGAAGATCTATCACTCGTTCAATTGGCGAGCGTGGCAGGACTACAGCAACGGCCAGCTCGGTGACTTTGGTTGTCACATTCTCGATCCGGTGTTCATGGCTCTGAAGCTGACGGCTCCCTTGAAGATCAAGGCCGATGCTCCCGAGATGAATCGCGAGGTTTGGCCGCTGTGGTCCACGGTGCATTACGTCTTCCCCAAGACCGCGTTCACTGCGGGTGAGACGTTGAACGTCACGTGGTACGACGGTGACGGACGCAAGCCGACTCATGCTGATCTGGGGTTGCCAGCAACTTATGCGCTACCCGGTTCCGGGTCGGTGCTGATCGGTGAGAAGGGATCGTTGGTCATCCCGCATGTGGCCGCTCCGAAGCTGTTTCCTGAAGAGAAGTTTGCAGAGTTCAAGCAGCCGACTCCGGGGCATCGAGACCACTACTTGCAATGGGCTGATGCGTGCCGAGGCGAAGGACAGACGACTTCGCACTTCGGGTATTCCGCCAATCTGACCGAGACCGTCTTATTGGGAACGATTGCGATCCGACGACGTGGCGAAGAGCTGGCTTGGAACAGCGCCGACCTCAAGATCACGAACTCAGCGGCTGCGAATGAACTGCTGACGAAGCCGTATCGCAAAGGTTGGGAACCGCAGTGGATCTGAACGGAGTGGCGTCTCTTTGGCTCCTCTCGACTTCATGGGGAGCGGGGCGGTTGCATTTATGGTCCGTTCTTTGTTGCCCCTTACCCCCGACCCCTCTCCCCGTAGGGGCGAGGGGAGTTCAATTTCGGCTACGAGCGAATTCCTATCGGCTGCTCGCCTCACTCATCGCCGGGTTTGTAGTTGATGCGGACGGGCGAGATGGCTTGGCGCAGTGTTTCGCGCATGAGGTCCATTGATGCTGGTTGGCCGTTGAAGCGTTCGAACTGGCGAGCGGCTTGTCGCACGAACATCTCGATGCCGGTCACGATGCGGCAGTCGCGCTGTTTGGCTTGCTTCAATAGTAGGGTCTTCTCGGGGTTGTAGACGGTGTCGAAGACCAACGTGCCGGGCGTAAGCCAGTTGGCTTGGATGGGCGACTCATCGACGTTGGGATGCATGCCGACCGGCGTGCAATTGATGAGAATGTTGGGATCGACGGAACCTCGATTCTCCCACGAGCAATGCTGGCAACCCATCTCACCGGCGAGCGCGGTGGCTCGTTTATGAGTGCGGCTGGAGATGGTCACGACGGCACCGCTGCGAACCATCGCCATTGCTGCGGCGCGAGCTGCTCCACCGGCTCCCAGCAGCAGCACCTTCTGACCCATGAGCTTGCTGGGGTCTGGATTCTCGGGATCAAGCCCAAGCAAGACGCTGTCGAGGATGGATTCATAGTCGGTGTTGGAAGCGTCCCAACCGCCGACGGCATTTCGGACGAGCGTGTTGGATGCTCCGACGGCTTGCACCATCTCGTTGCAACTTTGAGCGAGCGCGGCAGCGGCTTCTTTGTGAGGAATGGTCACGCTTAAGCCCTGCACTTGCAGCCAATTCAGGTCTGCAAGCGATTGAGCCAACGTGTCGGCGGGAATGCGGAACGGCACATACACCGCATTAATTCCGGCAGCCTTCAGAGCGGCATTGTGAATCAGCGGGCTCATGCTGTGGCCGATGGGATCGCCTACGACTCCGAAGATCTTGGTTTCAGCGTTGATCTCGTCGTAGTGATATATGTCCTTCATGTCGTCGAAGGCGATTTGCCCCGGCGCCAGTTCGCGGTCCTTGCTGAAGGTGGCATAGGTGAATGACGAACCGAACTTGCCGCAGAGAATGCGGCTGGGCACGCCCAGTTCGCCCATGCAGAAGCCCGCTGTGGGGATCTTGGACTCGGCCACTAACTGCATCATGCGCGTGATGTCGCCGGGGGTGTTGGCCATCGTCACGATCTTGATGATGTCGGGATCGGCCAATTGAATCTGCTTGTGGATGACATGCAGATCGCGCGGCGTTTCGTCGAAGTTGTGATAGCTGACGATGCGCTTGGTCTTGCCGTAACGACGGATCGATCGCGCGATGTCCATTTCCAGATCGACATACTCAACGCCCGCGATGATGGCTTCGCGGAGCAGCTTTTGTCGGTCCTCTTCAGTGCCGAGCCAACGGCCTCGATCTTCCTTGCGGCGACACGTGACGATGACGGGCGTCGGTCGATTGGTGATGAGCTGCGCCAAGTTCGGCGAGTTTCGCAACCAGTCGACTCGGAGTTCGATGAGCTGTGCGCCTCGTGCCGCAAGGTTGCGATGTTCTTCGACGAAGGCGCTGTGCCGAGTACGACCAATGCTGACGCAGATCATGTTGAGGATTCGCTAGAAGTTCAGAGGAAGTCAGAAGGAGAACTCGATGGAGGTCGAGGACTTTGAGATTGCCGAAACGGGGCCGGATTCTAGCCCTGGTCTAAGCAAGGTCCATCTTCGCTTCGAGACCTTGTCTGTCGGTGGGGCACGTTTCCAACGTGCCTGGCTGCGGGGGTGATAAGCACGTTGGAAACGTGCTCCACGTAAATCGATCTCAGTTGCTCGGCGACTCGGTCGTCTCCGGTTGAGGCAAGTTGCTTACCCCTAGGGCCACCGGTATCGTCCGACCGCTTTTTCGCTAGGAATGTCGAGCGAATTGGGCCTTTTTTGATGTCTCCTGCGAGGCATCTTGGAATCGCGTACTTCTGAGTTGGCGTGCCTCATGACGAGATTGCGAACGACAGTCGGGTTGCTGGTGTGGCTGCTGAGCGCGGCATTGGTCTCGGCGGGCGAACCCTTCAACGATTTCCTGGCTGGCATGCGCGAGAAGGGCTATTTCGACTACGCCCTGGTGTATCTCGACCTAGTGAGCAACGACCCTAAAGCCAGCGCCGAAATGAAGACGTTGGTGCCGTTCGAGCGGGCTCAGACGTTGATTGAATGGGCTCGGTCGGGACAAGGCGGTCCGGATTTGGCGGCGAAGAACTACGAGCAGAGCTTGTCGTTGCTCGAAGAGTTCTTGGCCAAGAATCCGAATCATCCCAAATCCGGGCAGGCGAATAGCGATCGAGGTCGCATCTTGTTGGGCAAGGCCCGCATCGATTCGTGGAACGCGCGGTCGCCGGGGAACGAAGCCTCGAAGAACGAGTTCCTGACGCGAGCGTTCGACAACATCAGCAAGGCGCGCGAGATCTTCCAGAAGGCGCGCGATCAACACGAAGCCGCGTGGAAGAGCTTCGGAGGGTTCGTGGATCAGAAGGCTGATCCCGTCACTTTCGAGAAGCGCGCCCAAGCGGAAGTCCGCTTCATTCAAGCTCAGCTCGATCTCTGTGAATGCACTTACGAGGAAGCTCAGACGTATGAGAAGGACTCGCGGCAATACAAAGACAAGCTCACGGCGGCGGCTAGCGAGTTCAATCGCGTGAATGCTCGGTATCGCAATCAGCTTGGTGGATTGCATGCGCGCGCGAAGGAAGGCAAGTGCTTCGAAGAGCAAGACGATGTGCAACGCGCACTCGGCATCTATGACGACTTGTTGTCTCAGCCTGACGAGTCGCTGCCGATGATTCGCTTGAAGGACATCGTGCGGCACTTCCGCTTGATCTGTCTGAACCATCCGAGTCGCAAGGACTATCAAGTCGTGGTCGACGAAGCGACGGCTTGGTACTCCAAAGCCAGCAGCAGCCGACGGCAGTCGAACGTCGGGCTGGGCATTATGTGGGAGCAAGCTCGGGCTTATGAAAAGCTGTCGGAGCGCGAAGGCATCGTGCACTCCGAACGCGATGCGTTTCTGCGTCAGGCCATGAAGGCCATTCAAACCATCAAACGAAATCCCGGTCAGTACCGAGATCTGGTGACGTCAAAAGAACGCGAGCTGCTGCGAACACTCAAGGGTGGCACCGACTCGGATGCACCGTTCGATTTCTCGTCTGCCGCAGCTCAAGCTGAAGACCTTACGACGAAGAAAACCAAAGAGTTCCTCGACGCACTCAACGCTGCTCGCAAGACGGGCCGGTCCGAGGAAATTCAAAAGGCCAATGCCGACATGAAGGCGCACATCGTTGCGACCTTGAAGGCCATTCGAGTTGCTCAGCGGATGGCTGATAAGACGACGACGCTCGCGGACATCAATCGCTTGCGGTACTTCGCGGCCTACATGCATTACCTCGCCAAGAACAGTTACGAGTGCGCCATCATCAGCGAGTTCCTGGCGAAGCACTCGGGACCAGACAACATCGCGCAGGCTCAAGAGTCGGCTTACATGGCTTTGGGCGCGTGGGTGCAGTCCTTCAATGAGAACGAGAAAGCGGGACGTCGAGACGATCAACTCATTGACGTTGCGGGCATCGAGCGAATGGCCAACTTGTTCTTGAAGAAGTGGCCGTCGAGTGATCGGGCGATGGATGCGCGGCTGCAAATGGCGAGCGTCAATGCGACGCTGAGTCGGCAGGACGAAGCGACGAAGTGGCTCGAAGGTGTGCCCGAAACATCGGGGCGTTATGCCGAAGCGCAGCAGCGTTCGGGTCAATTGTTGTGGACGGCTTATGCCGAAGCCGCGTCGTTGCCAGCGGTCGAACAACCGCCGAAAGAGAAGCTTGATGATTGGCTGAACCGTGCCGAGCAACACTTCCGTCGCTCGGTGGATCGACTGGAAAAAGACACGCCGGCGATGGCTCCGCCGCCAGAGACATTGACGGCATCAAAGGTCGCGCTCGTGCAAATTCTTGTCTACAAAGGCGAGTTCGCCGAGGGCGTCAAACTGCTGACGGAAGACCCTCATCAAGTCATGTGGGCGGTCGCTCATTCCGAGCCCACGTCGCGACCCAAGACCGGTGTGAAGAGCGTCGATTTTGCGTCGCTCGCTCATCAGTTGTTGCTGCGATGTTACGTCGGCACTCAGCAACTCAATGAAGCCCGCACTGCGATGCATCAGTTGGAACTGGTCGGCGGCGGCGAAGGCTCGCACATCACCGAGGTCTACAAAGAGCTGGGCCAAGAGCTGCAAAAGGAAGTCGAGCGACTCAAGGGAACCGGTCAGCAAAGCAAGCTCGATGCTGTGCGACGCTCGTTCGAAACGTTCCTCGGTGAGTTGGCTTTAAGGAAGGATCAAACCGCCGGTTCGTTGATCTGGATTGGCGAAACTTACTTCGGACTGGGCGAGTCTTCGTCCGACGATGCCAAACGCGCGGAGCGATACTTCAAGGATGCGTCTGAGGCTTATCAGCAGATCCTCGATCGCGTGAAAGAAGACGCGAAGTTCGTCGACGAAGACCGAGTGACTGCCGTGCGTTTGCGACAAGCAGGATGTCGACGCAAGCAGAAGCAGTTCGACAAAGCCAAGTCGATGCTGACTCCGATCCTGACTCAGAATGGCAACATTCTCGACGCTCAAATCGAAGCCAATCAGCTCTACCAAGATTGGGGAGCCGACGCTGAGAAGGATCGCGGTCGTTACTACCTCTTGGCGATTCACGGTGATCCCAAGCTCAAGAGTTGGGGCTGGGGTGTTACGGCCAAGAACATTCATCGCATGATCAACTCGGGCAACCCGGACGCGAAGGTGATCTACGAAGACAAGCTCTATCAGTCGATCTACGCCCAGATGATGTGTCGTTACGAGTACGGCATGACGTTGTCCGGGGCGAAGCGCAAGGAGCAATTCAACTACGCGTTGTCGGAACTGCGATCGTTCGTGGCTATCAGCCAAGATGTGAAGCCGGAGTGGTGGAAGAAGTTCGACTCTAAGTATCGCGAGCTGCTCGGCAAGATCGGCGAGCCGGTTAAGCCGCTGGAACGACCGAAGCCGTCGGTCGTAACCGAAGCTCCCAAGCCTGAATTGGCCACCAACAAAGAGCCCGAGAAGAAGACGGACGCTGCTTCTGAGTCGACGAAGAAGAAAGCTGTGGCGAAGAAAGCTGACGCTCCTGCTCAGTCGAGCGGTGGCGGCTCCGGATTGGTGATCTTCTCGCTGATCGCGCTCGGAGGAGTGGGTGGCATTGGATACATGCTAATGCAAGCCAATAAGAAGAAGCAGGCGCGTCGCGGCAAACTTGGCGACGGCGAACCGGCGGTTGCGACGGCCAAGATCCGTAAACCGAAACGCAGTGCAGAAGAAGAGGCCTAGGCGGCGTTGCTTGGCGGAAGTCAATCGGCCCCTACGATTTGCCTCGGTTTCATTCGCTACTCAATCAATCAAACCTCATTAGTTACTCACCGAAGAGACCTCCCATGAAACGCATCGCTATCTTGTCGGGTGTGCTGGCTGTGTTGTGTGCTTCAGCGTCTCCGTCATGGGCCGACAAGCTGACTCGTAAGAGCGACTCGAAGCCGCTCAATGGCGACGTGACCGCAGCCACGAAGGAACAAGTCACGATCAAGGACGGTGTAGGAAAGTCGACAACGGTCGAAACAAACGATGTCGTCACTATCGAATGGGCGGCGGGGCCGTCGACGTTCCCTCTGGGATTGGGTGCTGAGAAGGGCGGGAAGTTCGACGCTGCCATCGAGAACTACAACAGCGCACTGAAGGACCCGAAGGCCAAGGGCAACATCCTGGGCGACATCGAGTTCGCGGTCGCTCGCACGTTGACTAAGCAAGGACTCGGTGGAGACTCAGCCAAGCTCGACGACGGCATCAAGAAGCTCGAAGCGTTTTTGAAGGCACGGGCCGAGCACTATCGGTACTACGAAGCCGCCACACTGTTGGGCGACGCGCTGACTTCCAAGAAGGATTACGAAGGCGCGGCCAAGGCTTATGAACGACTCGCGGCTGCGAAGTGGCCTGACTACAAGCTGGCTGCGAAGTTGGCGGCGGGCCGAGTCGCGGTGGCGAAGAACGATCTCGCGACGGCACTCTCCACCTATGAAGAGATCGCCAATTCAAAGGGCGACACACCGGCTGAGGTTTCGAAGCGCAACTTTGCGATCGTCGGCAAAGCTAGCGTGATGGTGGCTCAGAAGAAGCACGACGACGCGCTGAAGGTGATCACTGGCGCTCTCGAAACTCTGAATGCCGACGATCCCGAAGCAATGGCCGAGGCTTATGTTCTGCAGGGCGATTGCTTGCAGTCACAGAACAAGATCAAGGAAGCGATTCTGGCTTACTTGCACGTGCCGGTACTGTTTGAGAATCAGCGCGAGATGAATGCTCGAGCCCTCTTCAATCTCGCTCAGCTTTGGGCGAAGGTCGATCAGCCCGATCGTGCTCAAGCGGCGACGCAAACCTTGAAGGACGACTACAGCGATACGACTTGGGCGAAGCAGTTGCAGTAAGTCGAACTGCAGAGCCTCTATGGCCGAGTGCGCAATTCGCATCGACGATTGTCACATCTTGAAACGAACAGAGGCAGCGACCGGGAATGTTCCGAGTCGTTGCCTCTTTCTTTTTCACGACGTCAACGAGTCGCGGAGCGACTCGCCTACGTAGCTCAGTCGCTCCTCGACTGAGACCAGCAACTCAAGGCTAGGCAACCGCGTGTTACTAGGCCTTCGCAGCGGCCAAAGCGGCGTCGTAGTTCGGATGCTCGGTCACTTCGGCGCAGTATTCAACGTGCGTCAGTTTGCCGCTGCCATCAACGACGAAGACAGCTCGGCTGGTCAGACGATCGAGCACGCCGCCCTTGATGAGCACGCCATAGTCCTCGCCGAACTTGCTGCAACGGTGAGCGCTCAGAGTCTTCACATTGGTGACGCCTTCAGCTCCGCACCAACGCTTTTGACCGAACGGCAAGTCCATGCTGACCACCAGCACGTCGACGTCGGACAGATTCTTGGCTTCGTCGTTGAAACGCTTTGTCTCCATTTGGCAGACGCCGGTGTCGAGCGACGGAACTGTGCAAATGATGCGCTTCTTACCAGCGCTGTTGGCCAAGCTGATCTCGGCCAAAGTGTTGTCTTGCAGTTTGAAATCAGGAGCGGCATCGCCGACCTTCAAGGCTCCACCGGCCAGGTCAATTGGATTGCCTTTGAACTTCACTGCTCCCGTGCGAACGTCTGCCATGCTGGTCTCCTTTGGGGAAAATGAACGATCGCCGAATGGCGAGGTTGGTTGCGAGAGTCTGCGAGTTGTGATTGCGAGTCGTCAGTCCGGCTCGATGAGGATGGCGTCAATCAGATCAGCAGTTTTGAGAGCTCATCTCGTAACGCTATGACAGATCCTCGGAATTCTTGAGCACCTCAAGCGTCTGAGGCGACTTCTCTCTGCAGGCTCCAGGTGCGGGGCTGGCACATAGCCTGCCCCTGAGCGGCGCGGGAGTATGGCACGACACCTTTGACCGTCAACCAAGGCTTCTGGGCTGTGACGTCTGTGGCGCTGACACTTGTCGCAGCGACGGAAAACGTGCGATTGCAGGCCGCTGACAAGGCGGTCGATGTGAAGAGTCTGATCTCCGCCGTAGCAGCCATCTGTCATTTACGTCGGTACGCCGAATGCAGCTTGCTGGCTAGAGTCCGCTCAGTCGGGCGAATTCGTAGAGTCTTGCTAAGTCACTCAGGCAGTAAGGAACACACCATGCGCAAACTCAAACTCAATTGGCGACTGGGAGTGGCGCTGGCCGCGTCTTCTCTCTTCCTCGCCCAGCCCGGACTAGCCAACGACAAGAAGAAGGGTGAAGGCAAGCCCGCTGCTCAGGCTCCACGCCCTGCTCCTCAGCCAGCGGCTCAACCCAAGCCTCAGCCGCAACCTCAACCACAAGTGGTCCAACCCAAACCACAACCTCAGCCAGTTCTGCAACCTAAGCCACAGCCTCAGCCTCAGCCGGTTGTGCAGCCCAAGCCGCAGCCTCAACCGACTCCGCAAGTGGTTCAGCCCAAGCCACAGCCGACTCCGCAACCTCAGCCAGTCGTGCAGCCGCATTCAACAAGCAAGCCGAAGATCAACATTCAGCAGTTCCTGCCACCAGCGGGGAACCAGCCGCAGAACCAAGGCGGCAGTCAGTTCCGAGGCAACTCGGGGATCATTCAGCCCGGATCGAACGGGGGCATGCGCGACAATGATCGTCGTCGTGATGACGATCGACGGGGAGGGAATTTCAACAACAACTTCAATGCACCCCAGCAGCATCACGATCATGATCACGACCACGGGCTGAGCACGAAGCAAGTCATTCTTTATGGTCTGATTCGATCGCTGGCGACGCCTCAGCCGCGCCCTGGTTACTACTCGGGTTATTACGGATCCGGTTACTACGGGTATGGACCGGCGGGGGGCTATCGAAGCCCGTACTACACCAACCAGCCGACGGTGGTATACGCGCAGCCGCAGACGATCATCGTCGATCAGCAACCGCAAACAGTGGTGCCGAATTATCAGCCCAATGATCCGAGCGTTGCGCCGCCATCCAACGAGACGCTGTATGTGCCCACTGCCGATCAACTGGCAGAGATTCCCGATGCGCCGCTGCGAGACATCCTGCTCGAAGCGCTCAATCGCTTTGAGACCGAACTCAATACGTTGACGACGGGCGACTCGTGGAAGAAGCACTTGCAGACCAGCACGATCGGCTCGCTGCTGACCGAGAAGGACGGTTCTCCGAACGCGGCGACTCGCGAACGGCTGCGTCGTCTTGTCGGCGGCTTTGATGATCTGTCGCGCGATTCCAAGTACACGCAAGTCACGAGCATGTGGGGCTTCAAGACGGTGCGAGTGGGCTTGAAGGTCTACACCGCCGAGCCTGAATTGAAGCTTCGCAAGCAGATCGCTGGTGCGGCGGCGGCGTTCGATCGCGGACTCGATAGCGTGGATACCGGCGATAGTTGGAAGAGCCACCTGCGTTTGACGCACTTGCGTTCGTTGTCCGAGACCACTGACGAGAATCGAGCAGGTCGCATTGAAGAGCTGACGGCTTTGGGCGAGCGATTCGATAAGGTCGCCAGTAACGAAAGCTATAGCGTGATTTCGTCGAAGCCTGGCTTTGGTGAAGCTCGCGAGATGCTCAAGCAATACGTCGCGGTGATCAGTGCGCCGCGCGGTGCTGATGGTGGCGACATTCCACCTCCAAGTGATGACGTCGCGCCGCCAGCACCGAAGAAGGAAGATGTCGCACCACCGTCTCCCAAGAAGGAAGACATTGCGCCTCCATCTCCAACTTCCAGCAAGGACGAGTCCGTTCCACCTCAGCCAGAGTCACGCGAGTCGGATAAGTAATCGACTGCGAGTGTCGCGCGAGCACATCGCTCATTCGACACTTCGCTGATTGCTGTTCGCTGCTTACAAAGTCGCCGTCATCACTGACGGCGACTTTTTGTTTTTAGGACCGACGATGAAAACCTTGTTCGTGCTGCGTCATGCGAAGGCGGAAGATGCCACCGCCGGCCAACTCGACTTTGATCGCGATCTCTCTAAGCGCGGCAAGCAAGACGCCGAAGCCGTCGGTCGCAAGTTGCTGGAAGAGAAGTTGGTGCCGCAGGCCATTATCGCGTCTGCCGCGCGTCGCACTCGCAAGACCGCCAAGCGAGTTGCTGAAGGAATGAACTTCACGGCGGAGATTATTGAAACTCGAGACCTCTACGATGCTGGCCTGCATCAGATCGTGGAGGTCGTTCATAGCCTGCCTGATTCGGCTGAGTCGGCTTTGATCGTCGGACATAACCCCGGCATCGGGGACTTCGTTTCGCGGTTTGGCCAGATTCAAAGCTCGTATCCGACCGCCACGATTTCTCAGTTGAAGTTGCCGTTGGCATCGTGGAGCGATCTCACATTTCAGACGTCGGGCGAGCTGTTGTGGCAATGGCGACCGCAGGGTAACGAGTAATCCAGCAGATACTCGGCTCACATCGTTTGTGATTGACGCCCACTGCTCTTTGTGACTTCGCGATCGTCTTGTCGACGCGCAACCGTTGATTGCTGGACCGGTTCGTTTCCCGGTTGCGCCCCGTGGGCTAACCTGCGACCCCGCCGCGCTCGGGCTGTTTTGGCCTTCGAGCGATCCAGTTTTCTGGTCTCATTCAGAGGTATCTTCGATGAAGCGTCTCGCTGCAGCGTTGTTCGTCTCGATTCTGTCTCTTTCGTCACTCGGCTTTGCGGCTGATCCACCCAAGCCGGTGAAGGCGCTGCTGATCACCGGCGGTTGCTGTCACGATTATTCCAAGCAGAAGGACCTGCTGAAGGCGGGCATCGAAGCGCGGGCTCATGTGCAAGTGGAATTGGAACACTCGGACGACAAGAGCACGAAGGCTCGCTTTAGCCGTTACGAGAAAGCCAACTGGGCCGAAGGCTTCGACGTTGTGATTCACGATGAATGCTCGGCGGACGTCAAAGAGATGCCTTATGTCGACAACATCCTCAACGCTCACAAGAACGGCGTGGCGGCAGTCAACCTGCACTGCGCGATGCACTGTTACCGCACCGGCACCGATGATTGGTTCAAGTTCGTCGGCATTCACTCGACCGGTCATGGTCCTCAGAAGCCAATCGACGTGACCTTCATTGAGAAGGACCACGCGGTCACGAAGAC
Source organism: Planctomycetaceae bacterium (assembly GCA_900299185.1). Taxonomy (GTDB): domain Bacteria; phylum Planctomycetota; class Planctomycetia; order Planctomycetales; family Planctomycetaceae; genus AM-0621. The sequence continues at coordinate 543 of OMIV01000118.1, read as the reverse complement.
GCTCGGCAATTGGACCACCATCAACGAAGAGCTCTACAACAACGTCCGTTTGTTCGACACCGCCAAGCCACTGGCTCGCGGTCGTCAGGACACGGGCAAGAAGGTCGATGACTTCGTTGTCGTGTGGACCAACGAGTTCGGTAAGGCTCGCGTCTTCAGCACCACGCTCGGTCATAACAACGACACGGTCGGCGATGCCCGTTACCTCGACATGGTCACGCGAGGTTTGCTGTGGTCGGTCGACAAGCTCAACGACCAATACCTGAAGCCTGCGAAGTAATTCGCGTTACATCCTGGAGTGCTCCGGCTGCGACGGAGCGCTCAACTCTGCGGCCTAAGACTCTCGATGAGTTTCAAGCTTTACCGTGACGAAGAGTCTGCATGCCGGACTTTCACGATGGGACTCTTCGATTGATGAAAGACGCTGGCAGCATGCTGAAGGGCTCCGTCGCAGCCGGAGCACTCCAGGATGTAACGCGAATTACTTCGCAGGCTTCAGGTATTGGTCGTTGAGCTTGTCGACCGACCACAGCAAACCTCGCG
>OMIV01000117.1 GCA_900299185.1 Planctomycetaceae bacterium | reverse complement strand
CGCCGAGCTTACGGCTACCGCAACCGCAATCACTTCATCCTGAGAATCGAAACACTTCACACCACCAAAGTCCGACTCGTCGGCTGATACCAGTTACCCCCACGGTTTTGCGATGAGCCGGTTTTCCCAGAGAAGCTGTGCTGTCTGTTATCGTTGTGCTTACTATATCGATCTTGCCGACTATTCGTCGGATTCGAATAAGTATTTCGAAACCATCCGACTACGACCAAGAACGGCACGTAGTCGCGGTACCGGAGATTCATATGCAGTAGTTTCGAATCTCAATCAGCCGAATGCAGCAGCGATCAAGATATATCACACGTAGCGGCAGCAATCAGAACACAGCTTCAATCGCACGCCACAATTCCCTAAGACCGACAAATCAACGACTGACCTGTCATCTCTGATGGCTGCTTGATACCGAAAAGATCGAGGACCGTCGGGGCGATATCAGCAAGCCGACCTCCGTTGCGGAGAGTCCATTTCTTGCCGTCATTATTCACGACGATGAGGTCGACATCGTAAGTGGTGTGCTGCGTATGAGGACCGCCAGTAACGGGATCAATCATTTGCTCGCAATTGCCGTGATCGGCAGTGACGACCACCGATCCGCCTTTTTCGAGAGCTGCGTCGACAATTCGACCAACGCCAGCATCGACGGTTTCTACCGCTTCAATGGCGGCCTTCAGGCTGCCCGTGTGGCCAACCATGTCGCCGTTTGCGAAATTCACGAGTATGAAGTCGAACAGATTTGACTTCAGAGCGTTCACTACAGCATCGGTTACCCCGCCTGCGGACATCGAAGGCAACTGATCGTAAGTGGGAACATGTTTTGGTGAGGGAATATCTAATTGATACTCGCCGTTGAAGCAGGCCTTCTTGTAATCGTTGAAGAAATACGTCACGTGAGGATGCTTCTCTGATTCGGCACAACGCATTTGCGATAGGTCGTGATTCGTTAGCACTTCTCCCAGAGTGTTCTTCATCCGTTCGGTTTTCGTGAAGATGACCTGCACTGGCATTTGATCTTCGTATTGGACCATCGTCGCGAAGTACAAATTCTGCAGACGTTCGCCACGATTGAAGCCGCCCTTAGGAACGGCTTTCCATTCTTCGTCGCTGAGGATAAACGCCTTTGATATCTCTCGCGGGCGATCGCCTCGGAAATTGAAGAATACGACGGCGTCACCGGATTTGATCAACGAGTTCCCAGGAGCGGCACCTGTTTCAATTGAAGTCGCTTGCATGAACTCATCTCCCGATTGACTCGGAGAAATGGGATTCGCGTAATACTCCTTTAAAGCCTCAATCGGCGACTTAGCAACCTTGGCACCTTTCGTCAGCAGGTCATACGCCACCTGCACTCGGTCCCAGCGAAAATCTCGATCCATTGCGTAGAAGCGACCAATGATCGAGGCAATGCGACCGACACCGCTCTCTGCAATTTGCTGCTCGACTTGCTGCACGAAGCCAACACCGGAATTCGGAGCGGTATCTCGACCGTCAGTAATAACGTGAATCATCAACCGCTGAGGATCGACACCTTGATCCTTATAGAACTTGATCAGAGCCTTAACGTGCTCAACGTGTGAGTGAACTCCGCCGTCTGATACAAGCCCGAGCAGATGGATAACGCCGCCAGTCTTTTGAACGTGTGCGACGCTGCCCTTGAGCGTCTCATTCTTAAAGAAAGAACCGTCGCGAATGGCCCAAGTGATACGCATCAGTTCTTGATTGACGATGCGGCCAGCTCCAATGTTTTGATGGCCGACCTCGCTGTTACCCATCACGCCCGCCGGGAGTCCGACATCTTCGCCCGAAGTTTTGACTTGGGTGGATGGATACTCCTTCAACAGTCGGTCGTTGACCGGGATTGTTGCCAAGTGAATCGCGTTAAACGCGTTGTGCTCTGGATTGGGATTGTGGCCCCAACCATCTCGAACGATGAGAACGACAGGCTTCCGATTCGTAGTAGTCATAATGGCTCCGTATGGGGAGTTATTCGTTGATAATTCTGGGGCTTGAAGACCATTTACTCGCAGTCGAGAGACTTAGAAGAAAGGGTGTTCCTCGCGGCTTTATGGAGCTACTCGGCGGCAGCTTTTTTCTTGCTAGCAGCCTTCTTCTTTGTCGCCTTTTTCGCAGTGGTCTTCTTGGCCGCAGCGGTCTTTTTCCTAGCAGCTTTTCGCCCCTTAGTGCCTCCACCCTTTTTGGCTTTAGCGGCAATCCACGGCAGCGACATTGCCAAGTCTACGCTTTCCATGGGCGTATCCTTTGGCACTGAGACAATTGTCTTTCCGTGCTTGACGTAGGGGCCATATCGGCCTTCAAACAGGCCCACTGGCTCGCCATCTTCGGGGTGAACTCCGAGATCCTTCAGAGGTGTCGCAGCTGCGCGTTGGCGAACTTGTGAAAGTAATTCGAGCGCCGTTGGTAGATCGACAGTCAGGACGTCGTAATTCTTATTTAGCGATTTGAAGACACGCTGATGTTCGACGTAGGGACCAAACCGGCCGATGCTGGCTGTAACAGGTTTGCCGGTCTCGGGATGATTCCCTAGCACCCGTGGCAATTCGAGATACTTCAAGGCTTGGTCAAAGGTCACCGAATTGGGATCAACACCCTTCGGCAAGCTAATCCGCTTGGGCTTTGGCACTTCCTCAGTCACATCGCCAAGTTGCAGATACGGTCCGTATGGCCCAACCTTGGAGTATACGGGTTCGCCGGAATCAGGATGCATACCGAGAGAAATCGGCCCAGCAGCTTTTCTTTCGATCAAGTCTTGAGCGAGCGAATTTGTGATATCTGCCGGAGCTGTTTCATTGGGAATTGATACGCTGATCGGTGCTCCGTCACGTTCAACTTGGAAATAAGGGCCATACTTGCCGACTCGCACCGGAGCGTCTACTCCTGACATACGAATGGTGCATGCCTCGCGAGGATCGATGCCCTCATCACGCACTTTGACCTGATTTTCGAGACCATCTTCACCCAAGAAGAACTGCTCAAGATATGGCAATCGCTCAGCCTCGCCCGATGCGACATCGTCGAGTGTTTGCTCCATTTTGGCTGTGAATTGATAGTCAACAAGTCTTGAGAAATGTTGCTCCAGCAGTTTCGTGACCGCCACTGCTGTAAACGTTGGAACGAGCTGGTTACCTTGCTTTACGACGTAGCCTCGGTCTTGGACGGTTCCGATAATACTCGCATAAGTACTCGGACGACCGATGCCTTCTGCTTCGAGGCGTTGGACGAGCGTGGCTTCCGTGAAACGAGCCGGCGGCTTGGTTTCGTGGCTCAGCGATTCGAGTTCTTGAAGCTGGAGCCGATCCGCATCTTTGAGCGGCGGTAGCATCGCCTCTTGGTCATCAAGCGCAGCATCCGGATCGTCGACGCCTTCAACATAGGCGCGGAAGAAACCAGGAAACTCAACGTGCCGCCCTGTGGCTTTGAAGTCGGCATCGCCGGACTTGATCACGACCGTCTGGAATAACAGCCTCGCTTCGGCCATTTGAGTGGCCATCGTGCGTTTCCAAATCAGCGAATACAGCCTCAACTCTGGCCCATCGAGCCCTAGTTCCTCACCGGTTTTCATCTCCGTGCCGGCCGGACGAATTGCTTCGTGTGCTTCTTGCGCGCCCTTGGACTTGGTCGAATACTGACGAGGCTCAGGACTGAGATACTCATTTCCGTATCTAGCCGTAACGCTGCGGCGAGCTGCTCCGATCGCTTCGCCCGACAGTGTCACACTATCAGTACGCATATAAGTAATAAGGCCGTCTTCATAGAGCCTCTGGGCTGTTTGCATGGTCTGTCGCGCAGACATACCCAACTTACGATTTGCCTCTTGTTGGAGTGTACTGGTCGTAAACGGCGGCGATGGACGGCGGTTTTGCGGCCGCGTTTCGACCGACTCCACATTCCAAGGCAATGTTTGAATTTGAGCCTTGAGTCGATCAGCGTCCTCGTGCGAAAGCAGCAAAACATCGGCGTTCGGCTTGAGCTTGCCGGTGGTCTCGTCGAAGTCCTTGCCGCTCGCCACGCGCTTGCCGTCAACAGCGCTCAATTCAGCCGCAAAGCCTTGTCCATTTGGAGCTTCGAGATTGGCCTTCAGATCCCAGTAGGTCGCACTCCGGAAGGCACTGCGCTCCATTTCGCGAGTTACCAGCATTCTGACTGCAACAGATTGCACTCGACCGGCACTTAGGCCGCGAGCAACCTTTTTCCAGAGCAGAGGGCTCAACGTGTAGCCGTAGAGCCGATCGACGACGCGACGGGTTTCTTGGGCCTGTACGAGGTTGATGTCGAGCTGCCGAGTCTGCTGAATGGCTTCCTGGATTGCCGACTTCGTGATTTCGCTAAATACCATGCGGCTGACCGGGACTTTCGGTTCGAGCAGCTCGCACAAGTGCCAGCCAATGCTCTCTCCTTCCCGGTCTTCGTCGGTTGCGAGGATCAGTTGTTTGCAATCCTTCAAAGCCGACTTCAGCTCACGCACCAGCTTCTTCTTGCCATCTGGGATGACATACAGAGGTTCGAAGTTCTTGGTGGTGTTGATACCGAGGGTGGACCACGATTCCTTCTTCACTTCCTCAGGAACCTCTGCTGCTTTCGCAGGCAGATCGCGAACATGCCCCATGCTGGCGAGGACTCGATAGTCATCGCCGAGATAGGAACCAATTTTCTTTGCTTTGGCCGGGGATTCTACGACCACCAGCGCTTTGTATTTCGCTCCAGCCACGGAGACGAACCCTTCTCTTAAGACTATAGAAACCAGCGCACTCAAGACGGATTGACACCGTCGACACTGAGCCGCGGAAGACGACACAACCCCGTTTCCGCACGGGTCGAAGCAGCGGCCTAGGGAGCTCCTCGGAACAATCGGAAGCCCGCAATTTCGCCTTGAAATTCAGGGCTTTTTGGCCGCTTTTCAGAGACTTCCGGTCCAGCGTTGCCAACCTTGTGTCGGCACTCCCCCCGGTTACAATCCGCCGCCTTTGACAGCTTGGATTCCGCCTCAAGCACAGCCGAATCCGTGGCAGGTGCGGGGCGTTCGATAGCCCACAACGAAATACGCTGTCAAGGCACTCCATTCGCCTATGAGGAGCAAGATGGCGTCACCAATGCAGATACTGCGCAAACACCAAAAGGAGTTAATGGTCATCTTCACTGGGATGGCCATCTTCTCGTGGTTGGTGATTGATTCAATCGATGGACGACGCAGCGCCAACGTGTCCCCAACGGTTTTAGTCACCTTCTTCGCCATGATCGGCGCTGGGGCTGGCTACGTCTGGAATATCCGCCAAAAGGACTCGCACTACAGCTGGCTTACCGGTGGAATCGTCGGGACAGCCCTGGGCCTGGTCTTGGTGTCTGGAGCTTCCAGTAAGGAACCCGGCATCGCCTCTTCGACAGGCAAGATCACGCTGCGCCAAATTGGCGACCTCCGTGCCCAACGAGACACAGCCAACAACTTCGTTCAAATGGCATTCGCGCAGCGAAAGGACATGAATCAGTTCATGGCCAGTTTCATGCTGCAGCGATTCATGTTTGGTTCGTCGTCGATTCAAGAAATCGTGGCTGCCGACTTGCTGGTCAAAGAGGCTGACCATTACGGGATCGCCGTTTCGAACGAGTACATCAACGACTTCATCGAGCAGGTCTCTGACAAGCAAATGGACGAGGCAGCGTTCTCGAACATTTGTGCCAACCTAGGTCTGAGCCAGATCAAACTCTTCGACATCCTCCGCAAAGAATTGAAAGTGCGATTGGCGATGCAGTTGCTGCATCCCGAGACGCTTCAGCTGCCACAGCAGTTCTGGTCCGACTTCCAGAAGTTCAACGTTCGTCAGACGATCGACGCCACCGCGATCCCAGTTGACGCGTTCGCAGCTTCGGTCGATTCGCCTTCGGAAGGCGATCTCAAGAAGCTCTTCGACGAGTTCAAAGCGCTGTACCCCACCGGATCAAATCCAGGATTCCGAGCTCCTCAAAAGAAGCGACTCGCGTACCTGACTGCGTCCTATGAAAACTTCGAAAAGAAGGTCGGGGACATCACCGAGGACGAACTGAAGAAGCTCTACGAAGACCGCAAAGACACCTTCTACAAGGCTGATTCTTTGCCAGACTCTTTGTTGGACAAGGACAACAAATCCCCGCTGGGAGAACTGAAGCTGCCCGCCCCTTCTAAGCCATCCGTTAGCGACGAGGGCAAGAAGGAAGACGCCAAGTCTGCCGAGCCAAATAGCGACGAAAAGAAGCCAACAGCTACAGACGCTGAGAAGAAACCGGATGCCGCCAAGCCGGAAGAGAAGAAGCCCGACGAGCCAAAGACTGAAGAGAAGAAGTCTGGTGAGTCCGGTGGCCAAGACGGTTGCGTCGACGGTCAAGAGTCCGACCCGCCGCCAAAGGCTGAAGATAAGCAACCGACCGACAAGCCCGAGACAAAGACAGACTCGACGGATAAGCCAGCTGCGGCTTCAGACGAGAAGAAGCCTGCTGAAGAAAAGAAATACAAGCCTTTTGAGGACGTTCGAGACGACTTACGTGAGATCATTCTGCGCCAGCGTGCTCAAGACTTGCTGCGCGAAGCAATCGACGCGGCGATGGCATACATCACTGAGACCAACTTGAAGATCGGTGAAGATCTGGCAGACGCCAACAAAGACAAGCCCACGGTCAACCGTTCGGAAGATCGCAAGGCATTGAAGGCACTCGAAGAGGAACGTGGTCGACGACTGGCAGAAAAAGTGAAGAGCTATGCTCAAGACAAGGGTTTCACATTCGAAGAAACCAGCTTGGTTTCATTCGAAGAGCTGACCAACTCGAAAGACATCAAACTCGCTTCTGCTTCCGAGCCCTTTGATTTGAGCGGCGGCCGCTTCGTTCAGCCGGAAGCGGTTCCGACCGTCGTGTTCAACGACAGCCTTTCCCCATTCACTCCAGCCAAGGCAGAGAAGAATGAAGCTGGCGGCGATCTGCACTTCGTCTACTGGATCACTGACATCGCTGAGGAGCACGTCCCAGAGTTCACCGACGAGGGCGTGAAGGCAGCCGTTGAAAAGGCGTGGCGACTGCAAAAGGCTCGTCCGAAAGCGCAGGTACGAGCTGAAGAACTCGCCAAATCGGCGCGAGAAGCCGTTGGTAGTAAGTCCCTGTCAGAGTCTGTCACCGGAATGACAGTCACTGGCTCGAAGGAGTCCGTTGAACTCAGCGTCATTGGCACGCCACCGTTTAGCTGGCTCCGCCAGTCGACTCCGGGCTTGCAAATGAATTCGTTCCAAGGGCCGCAGATTGAGTTCGGTTTCATCCCTGGCATCGAGAAAGTCGACAACGACTTCATGAAGTCGATTTACGAGATGAACGTCGGCGACGTCACGATTCTGCCCAATTCGGACAAGTCGGTGTACTACGTCGTACATCTGAAGGATCGCAGCCCGTCCGATAAGCCAGATGATCCAGGGTTAGCGGCCTTGCGACAGCAGTTCTTGACGGAAGACATGTCGCAATCGCGGATCTATCAGTCGTTGGCTCAATCTCAGTCCACAACTATTCGAGCACGTTGGCTCGCCGAATTCATGCGGAAGTATGGCGTCGACGTGAATGCGCTCGAACAATTCTGATCTGGTCACGCTCGGGCTTCTCGCTCGTTTAGCCTGAGCTGTCATTCTCCCCCAGTCGCAGCATGCCGGCACTCAACGTTTCAGAATCCGATGCACCGCTTCGCGGCATGATCGGCAATTGTCCGGCGATGCGTGATGTCTATCGGCTCACGCGCCGCGTGGCCGGTAGTTCGACGACGGTCTTGCTGACTGGAGAAACCGGTACGGGCAAGGAATTGGTCGCTCGAGCCGTTCATGAACTGAGTTCACGAGCCTCCGGACCATTCATTCGAGTCAACTGCGGTGCGCTCAGCGAGAGCTTGCTGGAAAGTGAACTCTTCGGGCACGTTAAGGGAGCGTTCACCAACGCCTTCGAGAACCGAACTGGGCGATTCGAGGCGGCTCATGGTGGGACGATCTTTCTGGATGAGATCAACTCGGTCAGCTTCAAGCTTCAAGTAAAGTTGTTGCGCGTCCTTCAAGAGCAAGAGTTCGAACGAGTCGGGGACACCAAGACCATTCGGGTTGATTGTCGCATCGTGGCTGCGACCAATCGCGATCTCCTTGACGAGATCGAAGCCGGGCGGTTCCGCGAAGACCTTTACTATCGATTGAATGTCGTTCCGATCTACTTGCCATCATTGAATGATCGAGCTGATGACGTTCCGCTGCTCGCCGAAGCGTTTCTCAATCACTACGCCGAGAAGATGAAGCGGCCCAAGCCCCGTCTTATGCCGGATGCGATTGCCGCGCTGAAGTCGTATGCCTGGCCGGGGAATGTCCGCGAACTTCAAAACTATGCCGAGCGAGCCGTTGTGCTGATGGAAGGTGACGAGTTCACCGCCTCTTTGTTGCCGCCGCACGTTCGTGGGATGGCCCCCGTGAGAATTGGTCGCGCGAAGGCTCAGGGTTTGGAGAAGGTTATTGAAGAACTGGTTGGCCTGGGACTGAGCCAGTACGCTGCCGAAGGTAAGCCCTACGAGCGTGTGTTGTCTTTGGTCGAGCGAGAGTTGCTCGTGCAAATGCTGCGACAGTGCCAAGGTGTGCAAATCAAAGCCGCCGAACGACTGGGTATTAATCGCAACACGCTTCACAAGAAGGTTGAAGAGTTCGGACTCGACGCAGAGAGTCGGTGAAGACTGCGTGACCAAGACGTTTACGCCATTTGATCTTCATCGCACCGACGACCTGTCGGAGACCTGCCGAACGTCGAATTCACAATGTCGGAGAGCCCGTGATGGAGCGCGTAACCGTTGTCTGTTTCTTAGCGAGCTATGCGCTGGCGACGGTATTTGAGTTCGCTCGCTCACGCTGGTCACATAACTGGCTCAGAGTTCTGACGCTGGGCTGGTCCGTTGCGGGGTTGTTTGCTCACACCGTGTATCTGCTCAATCGCAGCGGCCAAGCGGACTTGCCGCCGTTGATGGCATCCTCGCACGATTGGCTGCTGGTGCTGGCGTGGTTGGGCACTGTCTCTTACCTGTTTCTCACGGTGCTCGATGGCACCATCCCGTTGGGGATGTTTGCATTGCCAACCGTTCTGGGACTGGTGGTCGCGTCCCGGTTTGTAAGTAAAGCTCCACTCGACTTTGTGAAGGGCGATGCTGCTCAAGTTGCAGCACGAGGTTGGCTGATGTTGCACACCTCCATGCTGGCAATCGGCATCATGGGCGTGCTTGGTAGCCTGATCCTGGCCCTGATGTATCTGGTTCAACACCGCCGTTTGAAGCACCGTCAAACGGCGACGGAAGGCATGCAGTTACCAAGCCTCGCGCGACTCGCGCGTTTGAATTGGTGGGCGGTCGTGGTGTCGGTCCCGTTGTTGACCTTCGGCATGGCTGCCGGGGTGCTCTTGGGCCTCTCTACAAAAGGCGTCACCGGGCCCATCGTCAGCGACCCAGTTGTGATCGGCAGCGGCGTTGGCTGGCTGGTCATGATCTGCTTCTTTGGTTGGCTAATTCGCAGCAACCGACCGGTGGCGAAACAAGTCGCCCTGCTCACCGTGTGGGCCTGTGGCTTCCTGGTCGTGACGATCGTGGGCTTGCAAGTGATCGCCAGCAGCAGCGGTTTAGGGTCACTGCATTCCTGACAGAGACATGCAGCCTCGACTCTCAATTTCCGGCTGTAGCGAGTCCTACAAGTGACTCGCCCTGCCGACGCAGTGGCTAAGCACGCCACGCTTAGACCTGAATGAAGTGCGATCGTCATCCTGGTCCGAGCGATCGTACTCCGCCCAGCGAAGTCGGAGTCGCAAGATCGCGGCGCAGTTGCTCGCAAGTGACGGTCAGATGCTGCAATTGATCGAGCTGTGATTGTAATTCCATCAGCTCGGCATCGAGTTGTGGGAAGAGGCCGCCAGACATCCGCTCGTCAGCGAGTTGTTTGGCAAGCTGTTCGATTTCCTGGTCGAGTCCCCGTCGCAAGCGATTGGAAAACGCCATCATCAGGAACGCTGACCACAGCACAAAAAAGATCACGGCAGACAGATAGAAGTCCGAGTTCGGCAAGCTCTGAGAGTTCAGCAGCGAGTCGTAAAAGAAGCCTTTGCCCGCGCGCCACAAGACGTAGCCGATGTACGCTGCAAAGAGCAGCTCGTACCAACTCCGTGCGAAGAAACCTGAATTACGTCGGGCGACTCGGCCAATGATCGCTTCGATGCGCTCGCGGGCTCGCAGCAAGAAGTCAGCTTCGAGTCGGCTCGACTCATCCCGCGCTGGCCCCGACGGCGGCGTCAGCAACTTCGCATCGAGCCCCGCGTCATACAGAAAGCCGCTCAGGATCAGCCGCGCTTCGTGATGTAAGGATTCATCCACGCTCAACGTCGCCAGTTCTTCAAAGCGACTTTCGGCAGTGCGTTCCTTCGAACGATCAGCCAACCATTTGGTGCCGTGCATCGCTCCCAACAAAACGATCTGAGCCGTCGAACGAGCTCGCGCCAGACTCGCCGAAGCGATCAATGCTTCTAGCCCGCCATACACTCGCAAGGCTGTCGAAAACGGACTGACACCCCACCGGGCAGTCACTGCGGAAAAGAGCCGCTGCTCCCATATATGCCGGCTGGCTCGCAGTTGCTCCAAGAGCGAGTCGCTCATGACGGCAGCCAGCCGCCGCTGATGATCTGCCAGCCCGTGCTTCAAACTTTGCACGGCATCGGTTCGACCTTTCGCCAGTTGCTGACAACGTCCCAGCGCAGCGGCCAACAGGTCCAACAAGTTCGAACGACGAATCCGCAACCGATCGGCGGCGGCCATTCGTGACGACAAGAAGTCTTGCAGCCGAGCGAACTCGCCGGTCGGTCGTTGCCCGGCTTGCTGTTCCTTCAAGGCTCGGGCCGAATCGACAAAGAACATGTCGGGCACATCGAACTTGTCAGCTAACTGAGCACGCCAGTCCGCTCGAATATCGACATCGTGATCCGCATGCGTCTGCACGAAGATCAGTCGACAACCGGTCGACGCCACATTGAGTTCATCCAACACTCGGGCCGAGCGGTACTTTTGCTGGGTCGACGTGTAGAGCAGCACGTCGCAGTGCGGCAGCAGGCTGCGGAGAAATGCAAGATTTGTCCCAGCTCCAGCATCAGTTTCGTTAGTGTCTGGGTCAGGACAATCAATGAGCACGATGTCGCGCAGCACGTCCGAGTTGATGTTGATGATGTCGACTTCAGACAGCGGCAAGTTCAGCGCAGCCATTTCGCTCTGAGGATGCTTAAGCAGCTTCGGTCGCCGAGTCGTCGGACGTTGCCGCCCCGACTCCGAACACTCTTCACCCACCAGCGCATTCACGAGCGAACTCTTGCCGGTACCGGTGCCTCCAAACGTGGCGATGACCAGCGGTGCTTCCAGTCGCACGCGCATCGTTTCCAAGCGAGGGATCACTCGACGAATCAGCGCGCGAGCTTGTTGCAGCGGTTCCCAATTCAAATCGCGATCGGTCCACTGACCAAGTCGTCTCAGCAATTCATCAACCTGCGCGAAGAGTTCGATCTGTTCGAGTTCGGCGTTCGTCATGAGCTTCGAGTTTCCTAAGATGAACGGCGTACAAACCGCTTGCGCGAAGAGCTGGGTCGCCGCGTCTGCCGCGTTGTCCAAGTCAAGATCATGGAGAGGACACGGACAACACGGAAGACACTGAGATCGAAGTCAGGTCCGAGCTGCGCTCATCCTCTGCTCTGCAATCTGTGAGAAGTTTGTTGTGGCGAGAGAACTCTCTGCCACTCAGGACCCGCTGAAAGTTGCAGCCTGGTGGCCAATCGGTGTTGGAACACGCCTGGTTCAAATCCAACGACAAGTCCGTTTGAAAATCATCGAAACGCTGAGGTCGCGAAGAACGCAGAGGAGCAAGCAAAGAGAAAGAATTTGAACTCACTGTTTCTCTCTGCGCCCACTGCGTCCTCTGCGTTTCAAACTCTTGGGATGCGGGCGAAGCTTGCGCCAAGTTCTCCGCTGCTCTGCGGTGAGTCCGATCCTTACCGCAGAGCAACCGAGAGCGCGGAGAATTCGCATCATCGAGCAAGCTGGATTTCTACTCGGCAATCGAGACTTTCTTCGAGCGACCTCGACGTGGTTTGACAGGCTCAACAACTTCTTCACTTGCCGGATAGGCAGCTGATCCCGAAGTCTTAATCAGGTCGACGAGTTCTGCTGTCGACAACTTTGCCGCTTCATCGGAACCTTCGAGTACGCTCGAAACCAACTCGCGTTTGCGATCGTGCAGCGCGATGATTTTCTCTTCGATCGTGTCCTTTGCGACCAAGCGATAGACCGTCACCGGTCGAGTTTGGCCATAACGATGAGCACGGTCTGTGGCTTGATCTTCAACCGCTGGATTCCACCACGGGTCGAGATGAATGACGTAATCGGCTCCCGTCAGATTGAGACCCGTGCCACCGGCCTTGAGCGAGATTAAGAAGATATCGCCTTGACCACTTTGAAAGGCATCGACCGCTGCGACTCGCTGCTTGGTTGTCGAACTGCCATCAAGGTATTGGTAGTTGATGCCTGCCTCGTCGAACGCTTCCCGCACGATGCTGAGATGCGAAGTGAACTGGCTGAAGACCAGAGCTCGATGCTGCTCGCCGCGCAGTTCGTCAACGAGCTCCATCAAGGCGTCGAGCTTGGCGGAACTTTTCTTCCACTTCTTGTCACACAAGCGCGGATGACAGGCGAGCTGTCGCAACTTCGTGATCCCTGCCAAAACCTGAAAGCGACTCTCGTTGGAGTTTTCGAAATCAAGGCCCATTAACTCGGCGACGATGCGCACTCGAGCTGCCTCGTACAACGCCCGCTCTTCGTCCGAGAGTTCGACCGTTGTTTGAACCTCGGTTCGAGGGGGCAGCTCCGTCAGCACTTCGTTCTTGGTCCGCCGCAAAATGAACGGCTTCACGAGCCGAGCCAATGCGTAACGGCGGCGACCGTCATTCGACTTCTCGATAGGAGTCACGAATCGTTCGCGGAAGCGTTCCCAACTTCCGAACAAGCCCGGACTGATGGCGCGAAACAGCGACCACAATTCGCTGAGCCGGTTTTCGATGGGCGTGCCGGTCAGCGCGAGTCGCCACTTGGCATGGAGGTCTCGCACGGCGCGAGCGGTCTTGGTGGCGGCGTTCTTCACGTTTTGCGCTTCGTCTAAGACAAGCGTGCCCCATTCAACGTCCCAGAACTTTTCAGCGTCTCGTTGAAAGAGCGCGTAGCTGACGATGACGACATCACCTGCTCCGATCTCTTTGAGGACCTCGTTACGATTGCTGTCGCGATAAAGTCGCACATTCAGCGAAGGCGCGAATCGCGATGCTTCTCGTTGCCAGTTGAATCCAACTGATAGCGGTGCAATCACCAGCGTCGGCCCTTCTTCGATCCGGTTCAGCATCAGAGCCAATGCTTGCACGGTCTTGCCCAAGCCCATGTCGTCAGCCAGACAACCACCAACGCCCCAATTCGAAAGCCGCATCATCCAGCGAAAGCCGTCCAACTGATATTCACGCAATTCAGCTGACAAGCTGATGGGTGGGTCGCGCTCCACTGCCGTCGACGGATCTAAGCTCGACAACAACTTCTTCCACGTTTCACAGAGCTGCAGGCTCTCTTTGATGTCGACGAGTTGGCTCAACACCGGAGCTGCTGTGATGTCGACTTCAAGCCCCTGCGAGGTCTGATGCACGACATCACCAATCGCCAACAAGCGGTCATAGAACTCGTCGGAGATCCGAGCGAACAAGCCCTGCCCTAACGAGACCACTCGCCGCCCCGCCTTCATGGCACGTAGCAAGTCGATCAACGGAAGTTTGTGGCCGTCGATGTGAATCATCCCCGACACGCCAAACCAGTCTTCGTTCTCTTCGACAGCAAGTTGCAGCGCGGACGAATTGATCTCGCTGGTGACTCGCAGCTCGCCACCCTGCGGCCAAACGACTTTCAAATCGTTCGTCTCGGGGATGACTCCAAACGCTTTCGTCTTGTCTGCTTCAAGAACTGATGGGGGCGTCGAAGACCTTCCGATCATCGTCGTCGACAATGTGTTGGCTGCGTTCTGTGATACATCTTCCGCCAACCGTCGATGCTGTCGTTCGGTCAATTCGCCAACGAAGTCGAGGATCTGCTCTTCGTTGATCAATCGGTAATCCCAATCCGTCAGCGAACTGAAGCGACGAAGATTGAGTTCCGTTGCTAACTCAGAAGCTCGCGCTACTTCGGCATCCACATGACGAGCGACCCGGTGCACTTTGTCACCATCAACGATGTGTGTGGGTAAGCGTTGATCTCCAGGCAGCATCGGAGGCAGTGACTCGATTGGCCGCACACGCAGGCGGGCAATTAAGCCAGAGGGTTTAGTTGGGATCAGCTCTAAGTGAGTGCGTTGATCCGTCGCGATATCGGACACCACAAGCTGCTCTGGCAATTTGATGGGCATCGTCACGCTCAGTTGAGCGAGCCTTGCAAGCAGGTCAGAAGCTTGAGCAATGGGCGATGTGACCGGCATCTTCAAGAGATCGATAGCGAAGTCTCGGAATGCATCGGTCTTCGCTCGAATCACCTGAATCGACTCACCGCCAATTGCCAAGATGCGACTGCGATCGTAAGCAGACAAGTGGTGCTGAGCATCGACCTTTCGGCCCGAGCACATCGGATGAACGGTCAAACAATCCTCGTTGAGTTCGCACTTCAAACCGAGTTCGCCTGCCAATACTTCAACCGGGAGATCCTCTTCTCCGTCGTAAAAGAAAACTCGGTTACTGCCCGCTAACCGTTCCAAGATTTCAACTGACGCTCGCCCTGTGCCATAGCTCATTCCAAATCGATAATGAGCTGGATTCTGAGTGATGTAAGCCTTCACGGCTTCATCCTGAGGGCCATCCAACAAGTCGCAATATGAAAGGCTATCGAGACCGATCTTTGTGCCCTTGCGCCAGTTGATGTTGTCCTTCTTGAGAATCTGCTGATACGGAGCGACATCAATCGTGACGCTACCGGAGTAGATCGATGCGTGAGCAGAGACTCGCCACACGAGACGACGATCCATCGGCGTTTTCGTCGCTTCGGTTTCTACCAACCGCGACTGCAGATCGAGCAACTTGTCGAGCTTGTTAAAGAGCGGCGACGGTTTTGATGTGCCACCTGACTGAATCAGCATTCGCACTTCGTCGTTGGGCTGTTTGAGGCGATTCAGTAACCGCTGCACGACGGCGAATGTGTGAATGCAGCCTCGTCGATTTTTCTCACAACGACGCGATAAGCATCTCGTCGAAATCATTCCCGTTTCGATTCCCGGTTCGACCAACCGCACTTGAACCACGCAGTCTTCATCGCGTCTAAAATCAGACAAGACGTCGAATGAAAGCGTCCAGGTTTCATGATCGAAGTGTTGGAAGTCGACATCGAGAAGTCGCCAACCGTTGCTGATGCTGAAGTAACTGTCATGCAGATCCCGCATCTGTTGGAGCGCGACAACGACGCTGTCGAAATACCGGCCCATATCATTCCGTTGCTCAGCCATCGCTCATCCACCTCGATCGCGCGACCATGATTCGATCGTTCGCACGACCAGACCTGCCGCGATAACTGCTTCAGAAGGTGACCTACAGGGATCGCCGCAACGCTCTGATAGCCAAGAAAAACCATATTGACCAGTTGGTAGGGCTGGCCTAGCATCGAAAAGAATCGGTGCAGAGTGAAGTTTGTGCCCTTGCGCCTGTTTGTTATCTCGGCCCATTGCTCTCCTGGGCCGTTGCGATGCGTTGACGATCAGGCTGAGCGAGTTCACGAGAATGGCGTCTCATGCGGCTCCGGCAATCCGGTTTCGGTTGGGTCGTGCAAGCTCCGGCGAAGCTCAACTTGTTCTTGGAAGTCTTAGGCAAACGAGCGGATGGTTATCACGACTTAGAAACAGTCATGGTCGCCATCAATTTGTTCGACACGTTGATCTTAAACGAGGAGTCATCCGGAGAAATCACCCTGCGGTGTCAGCATGCTGGTGCAATCCTTTCGAGGACGAATAGAGCCAGAGACGAAGTCCCAGAAACTCGGGACAACCTAGTAGTACGAGCAGCCGAGTTGCTGCGAAGTCGTTGCGGAGTCCAACGCGGCGTTCACATCGACCTCATTAAGCGAATCCCGGCTGCGGCGGGAATGGCGGGCGGTTCAAGTGACGCTGCTGCAGTGATGTTCGCTCTCAACCTAATCTGGAAGTTGGGACTCAGCGAAATCGAACTGCGGCGTTTAGCGTCAGAGATCGGAAGCGACGTCTGCTTCTTTCTGTCATCTGCGTCGGCGGCAACATGCCGAGGCCGAGGAGAAATCCTGGAGCCGTGTCCGTTGCCTCTAAGGTTGTATTTCGTTGTGGCGCGACCAGACAGCGGGCTGTCGACTGCGTTGGTGTATCGCCACTGCCGACCAGAAGCGGAACCTCGCGGCGCTCGCGAGTTACTCCAGGCCCTGCAACGCGGTGACTTGCAACGAGCCTCGCAACAACTGCGGAACTCTCTGCAACCTCCTGCTGAAAGCCTCAATGCAGATGTCAGGCAATTGAAAGAAGAGTTTTCACGGCTGCCCGTTGTGGGCCACATGATGACGGGAAGTGGAACTGCTTATTTCGGCCTTTGTCAGAATCGCCAGTCAGCCATGACGGCTGCGGCTCGACTCAGAGCACGCGGTCTGAGTCGTGTGTTTGTGGCAGAAAGCCCGCCATAAACACCTCTTTGTTTCAGGAGGGACAGCAGTGGAGATTACCGAAGTCCGCATCAAGCTGATGGACGACCCCAACGAACGACTGCTCGGTTTCTGCTCCATTACTTTTGACGGCTGGTTCGTCATTCGAGACCTGAAGATCATTCAGGGCTCCAAGGGTGCCTTTGTCGCCATGCCCAGCCGCAAGCTCACAGATCGCTGTCCGCGCTGTGGAACCAAGAACCATCTGCGAGCCCACTTCTGCAACGAGTGCGGCGTCGAATTGGAAGAAGATCGCGCTATCAAGGACGGAGACGGTCGCGCGAAGCTCTATGCCGATATCGCTCACCCGATCAACTCGTCATGCCGCGACGCCATTCAGCGGCGAGTGTTGGAGTCTTGGGAAAAAGAGAAAATCCTGGCCAAGCAGCCGGGCTATATTTGCACCTACGACGACTACGGCGAGGACCGAATTGCGAAGCTCAAGACTCCGACCAAGACCACTCGCTCAGGAGCCATGCTGCGGTTCGATGCTCCATCAGTCGGCGTCAACATTGAGTCAGCGAGCAGCGACGTGAATCGACCTCATCATCTCGATGCCCCGGCGTCGCCGCGCGTCACTGCCGAGCACACCTGGGAAAGCGGCTTCGACGAAGGCTTCGGAATTGGCGTGCGATGAATTCTCGCATGGGCTAATCGTCAAAAGTGGTCGGCCAAATGGATCGTTCAGACATATGTGACGACGAAGCCATCGAGAGCACGAATCGGCCTATATCTCGTGGTTGTTGGGCGTTCTTTCGTGTGTTGGTTGGACTCTTGGGCCTCGTGTTGGGACTCGCCGGACTTGAGGTCGTTCGACTGTGCTGGCCATTGAATCTTTGGCTGGGAGTTGGAGGCGGTTGCGCCTTGTTGGCGGCGAGTTGTCTCTGTCTTTGGGTTGCCGTCATGGGAACACGAAGCCAGGTTGATGGAGTTGTCTCAGAGATCGTCATCAACGCGATATCCTCGATCTTCTGATTGCATAGCCTCTTCGCATGATGTTTCCTTCGGGTGAATCCCCGCGACCAGAACTCGGCTGCAAAAACGATCGCGCGGCATCCAGGCAACTCAGAACCGCCGAAACCAAGGCGAGCGAATGACCGTTCTTAGTTGGCGAATCGCAGCACCGTAGAAACGACGTTGCCCCAATCTGGAGGTTGCTCAATAAACCGGCATGACCAATTCATCGCCGCCCACAGCACCTCATGATCCGTATGCCGCTCTGCGAGTCGCCAACTATCGCCGCTTCTTCATCGGGCATGTGTTGTCGGTGTTTGGCTTTCAAATGCAGACCACGGTTGTGGGCTTCGACCTTTATGAACGCACGAAGGACGAGTTCATCTTGGGACTGGTGGGACTCGTGCAGTTCTTGCCAGTGCTGTGCTTCGTCTTGATCACCGGGCATGTGGCTGATCGGTTCAATCGCAAAGTCATCGTGATGTTGGCCGCGTGCTTGATTGCGGCCTCGTCGCTCGGACTGGCTGCGGTTTCGTACTTCGATGCTGACTATCGCTGGATGTTCCTGTGCGTCGCGCTGACTGGAACGGCTCGTGCGTTCTTGCAACCCGCGAAGGGATCTCTCGTCCCGCAAATCGTCTCGGCCGAGCAATTCCCCAACGCCGTTACCTGGAACACCAGCGGTTTTCATTTCTCCGCAGCCCTCGGACCTGCGGCTGGCGGACTGCTGGTTGCCGTCACGAAGACTCCGGCGTTGGTTTATTTGTTGGATGTGTTTGCGGCCCTCAGCCTCGTAGTTGCGCTGTCGTTTGTGAAAGTGCAAACCGTTCAAACATCCTCCAGCAACAGCATCAGTTGGCGAGACCTGATGGGTGGCCTGCGTTTCCTCGGTCAGCAGCAAGTCGTGTTGTCGGCCATCTTGTTGGACATGTTCGCGGTGCTGCTGGGAGGAGCGACGACACTCCTACCCGTCTTCGCCAAAGAGATTCTGCATGTGGGCCCGCTGGGCTTGGGTTGGATGAGAGCCGCCCCGGCCATTGGAGCATTGCTCATGGGCCTGTCTCTGGCGCACCTGCCGCCGATCGAACGAGCAGGCCGAACCTTGCTATGGTCGGTCGTTGGCTTTGGAGTGACCACGATTGTCTTCGGTCGAACGACGTCATACCCCGTCGCGCTGGCGATGCTGTTTCTTGGCGGAGCCTTCGACAACATCAGCGTCGTGATCCGTCACACGTTGGTGCAACGGCTGACTCCCGACGAGCTGCGCGGCCGAGTCTCTGCAGTGAATGGACTCTTCATCGGTGCCTCGAATGAGTTAGGCGGCTTTGAATCAGGACTTGTCGCCAAGTACTTCGGAACGGTGACCTCGATCGTTAGCGGCGGAGTCGGCACGCTCATCGTCGTGGCATTGACCTCTCAGTTCGCTCCCAAGCTGCGACGCTTTGGCCGGCTGTGATTGAGTCAGCTTCGCACCCTTACCGCGCGGCATAGCACGAGTTGCGAGAGACTTGTCATTCGATGCATCGAAGCACGCTCGGAAACTCGGTTGAGCATGAGCCAACTTCAGCCGGAACGTGACTTGCCATGCATGAGCATCGTCAGCAAACCACGGTTGGTTGCTATGCTCGCGATGTGTTCCAAGGTCGCATCGACGTTGCACCAATCCATAATGGCCCAGTGAGATCGGTAGTCGTCATGACGTCGCCTTATCGCAAACAGACCGAGAGTTAGTCGGAGTTTTTCAGATGGATGCAGCAGCACTCGCGCAGGCACTCAGCCAAACATCCTTCGCGCTCACTCTTCCCGCAGCGACGATCACTCGCTTGGCCGCGCTCGCTCAACCCAAATCACTCGCTTCAGGTGCGACCTTGTTCCGAGAAGGCGATTCGCACGATGGCTTCTACATCGTGCGTTCGGGGCATGTGGTCTTAGAGATGGGGATCGCCACACGAGGTCGTGCTCGCATTTTGACGGTCGGTCCCGGTGAGCTACTCGCGTGGTCGACCCTCGTCGGCGACTCACGCATGACGGCCACGGCGATTGCTCAGGATGATGTCGAGTTACTCGCACTCTCTGGTCGCGAACTCGCGGCTGCATGCGAAGCCGATCATGAACTCGGCTTTCAGATCATGCGACGCATCGCTCAAGGACTTTCGAAAAGACTGCTGGCCACGCGGTTGCAGATGTTGGATCTCTTCCATGCCGATGCTTCCGCCGCAACAGGAGGCTGGTCATGAGCGGCCCCGACACTCAAACCCCAGTCGGAGCATCGGTCTTCTTATCACTGAGCGGACTGGATGATCTGATCCGCAGCCTGAAGCAGAGTGGCTATGAAGTCGTTGGTCCTACGCTGCGTCAGGGAGCAATCTGCTACGACCGCATCCATGCCGTTCAAGACTTGCCGCGCGGCTGGACCGATCGACAAGAACCGGGCCATTACCGATTAGAGCGTCGTGAAGATGACGCCTGCTTTGGGTATGTCGTCGGCCCGCAATCGTGGAAGCAGTTTTTGTTTCCCCCCATGTCGACGGTGTCGCTCGCGGAACTCTCCACGGACGGTTGGCGTGTAACGGCCAACGATGGAGCGAACGAACCTCGCTTCGCATTTCTGGGAGTGCGAGCTTGCGAGTTAGCTGCCATTGCCATCCAAGATCGCGTCTTTCAGCAAGCCGCATACACCGACCCGATTTACGCCGCGCGTCGCGAACGAGCGTTGCTCATTGCCGTGAACTGCACGCAGGCAGCACCGACCTGCTTCTGCGAATCGATGCACACTGGCCCGCGCTGTTCAAGCGGCTTCGATCTCGCCCTCACAGAACTTGATGACGGCTTCATTGTTGAAGTTGGCAGTCAGCGAGGCGCCACGCTCATCGCCACCGTCGCCACTGTCGGTGTCACTGATGAGCAACTGCAATGGGCCGAAGAACGCCGAAGTGGTGCCAGAAAGCAACAGCGACAGATGCCGCGAGAAACCGCTCGCGACACCGTGCTCGGGAACCTGCAACACCCGCGCTGGAGCGAAGTCGCAGAACGCTGCTTGTCTTGCACGAATTGCACTCAGGTCTGCCCGACATGTTTTTGCAGCTCGGTTCACGAAGTCACCGACCTCGACATGACGCGCGTCGAACGAGAGCGAGTTTGGGATTCGTGCTTCAATCTTGAGTTCAGCTACATGAATGGCGGAGCGGTCAGGAATTCAATTCGTTCGCGTTATCGGCAATGGCTGACTCACAAACTGGGTTCCTGGCACGAGCAGTTTGGAACATCGGGCTGTGTCGGCTGCGGACGCTGCATTACCTGGTGCCCCGTTGGCATTGATCTGACTGAAGAAGTTGTGGCGCTCGCCGGAGGTTCGACATGACGACTCCAAACGCCGAGTGCCGCTCGACATCGGGCTGCCATGTATCAACCGTCACACCGGCAAATCCGTGGGCTGCTCACTCGGCTGAGATCGTTGCGATCGAACCCGACTACGCCGGTGTCGCAACCTACTGCTTGCGTCTCACAGATCCGGCGCGGGCGGCTTACACCTGCCAGCCAGGGCAATTCAACATGCTCTATCTGCCCGGTGTCGGCGAATCAGCGATTAGCGTCAGCGGTTACGACGCCGCGAGTGACGCGTGGCTGCATACCGTCAGAACCGCCGGACAAGTCACGGGTGCGTTGGAGCGTCTCGGCCCCGGCGGCAAGCTGGCGCTACGCGGCCCCTTCGGAGTCGGCTGGCCGTTGATGGAGATACTTAGCACCAGTGCGAGCGATGCACCGCGCGATCTCATCTTCGCCGTCGGCGGCATCGGACTGGCGCCCTTGCGAATGGCCATCGAGTGGTCGATTCGTGAGCGTGCCAAACTTGGTCGACTAACTTTGCTCTATGGAGCACGCACGCCCTCCACTCGGTTGTATCCGGCTCAATTGGATGACTGGCGGCAGCAAGGCATTGATGTGCTGACGACGGTCGATCGCTTTGAACCTGGTTGGACCGGCCAAATTGGCGTCGTCCCCGATCTGATCGAACGACTCAAATTACGCCCTGATCGCACCACCGTTCTGACCTGCGGACCAGAAGTCATGATGAGATACACCGCCCGTGGCTTGATCGCTCGCGGAGTCGACCCGTCCGACATTTGGCTCTCGATGGAGCGAAACATGCAATGCGCAGTGGGCTTCTGCGGCCATTGCCAACTCGGCCCGACCTTCATTTGCAAAGACGGGCCGGTGTTCCGCTACGACCGACTCGCACCGTACTTGGACATCGAGGATCTTTGATCGGCAGCGTGCTCGTTCTGCCAATCTCAGTCGCGGAGCGACTGAGCTACGTAGGCGAGTCGCTCCGCGGCTCGCTGAATTCGCAGCCAAAACTGTGACAGAGCAAGAGTTCTCACCCCATCCGAGTTCCGTCTGTAACAACAGCCACAGCTAGGAATCATTCATGGCCGCGAAACCTCGATTGGCTGTCTTCAAATTCGCCAGTTGCGACGGCTGCCAACTGACGATGCTGGATTGCGAGGATGAACTGCTCGCGTTGGGAGAGCTGCTCGACATTGTGCATTTCCTGGAAGCTTCGGACCGAGCCGAGCCAGGACCGTATGACGTCACGCTCGTCGAAGGTTCGATCACAACGCCCGACGACGCGGAGCGGATTCGACACATCCGCCAGCAGTCGCGTTACTTGGTGACGATCGGAGCGTGCGCGACATCTGGTGGCATTCAAGCTCTTCGCAACTGGGCCGATCACGAGGACTTCTTGAAGGCGGTATATGCGTCGCCGCAGTACATCCAATCGCTCGCCACATCGACGGCGATCGCTGAGCACGTGCCGGTCGACTTCGAATTACGAGGCTGCCCCATCGACAAACGACAGTTGCTCGATGTCGTGCAGTCGTTGTTACATGGCCGAAAGCCGCATACTCCCAGCCATTCCGTGTGCCTCGATTGCAAACGCCGAGGCACCGTCTGCGTGATGGTGGCTCAAGGTATTCCGTGCTTGGGACCAGTGACTCAGTCGGGCTGCGGAGCTTTGTGTCCGGCTTACGATCGAGGCTGTTACGGCTGCTTCGGCCCCAGCGTTCAACCCAATCTCGTGAGCCTGACCACTCAGTTTCACGCAACCGGCATGGCCACTCCTGACATCGTTCGCGGACTGCGGCTGTTCAATGCGTATGCTCCCGAGTTCCGCCACGAGAGTGAGCGACTTGCGGGCGATCGAGCACGCGAATGTGATGCGCCGACTGCGATCGCCGAGGAGGTGCAGTCATGAGCGATTCAACTCGTACGATCAAAGTCGCAGCGCTATCTCGAGTTGAAGGCGAAGGCGGCATGTCCGTCCGGCTCAATGGTTCCGAGGTTGAACAAGTTGAGCTGCGGATCTTTGAGCCTCCGCGTTTCTTCGAAGCCTTCTTGCGAGGTCGGTCTCCTCACGAAGTGCCAGACATCGTGGCGCGTATCTGCGGCATCTGCCCGGTCGCGTATCAGATGAGTGCCGTCCACGCGCTCGAACGAATTGTTGGAGTAACGATTACTCCCGAGATCCGTCGTCTACGTCGGTTGCTGTATTGCGGCGAATGGATCGAGAGCCACGGCTTGCACATGCACCTGCTGCATGCGCCGGACTTCCTCGGCTGCGAGAGCGGCTTGCAGGTCGCCGAGCGTTGGCCGGACGAGATCCGTCGCGGACTGAAGCTGAAGAAGTACGGCAACGAGCTTCTGGAAGTACTCGGTGGCCGAGCCATCCATCCGATTAACGTCGCGGTCGGTGGCTTTCATCGCATGCCGCGCCGCGACGAGTTCGCCAAGTTGATCCCCAGCTTTGAATGGGGAGTTGAAGCTGCCATCGCTGCGACTCGCTGGGTCGCGACATTCAACTTCCCCGACTTTGAAGAGGACTATGACTTCGTGTCTGTCTCGCATCCCGATGAGTACCCGCTCAATGAGGGCCACATCGTGTCGAGCACCGGAGGAACTTGGACTGCGGATGAATACGAATCTGAGTTCGAAGAAGTGCATGTCCCACATTCGACCGCGCTGCAAGCCGTGCGTCGTTGAACCCGCTCGCCTTACTGCGTTGGTCCGCTCGCGCGAATCAATCTGTGCTTCGATCAACTCTCGCCGCTCGCGCGCCGAGTCGCGGACGAGATTGGATTCACTCTGCCTTGCCGCAACCCGTTCAAGATGATCATCGCCCGGGGGCTGGAACTGATTCACGTCTATGAGGAAGCACTCAACATCCTGCGCGAATACCGAGAACCGGCGATCGCCAAACTGCCGGTGACACTTGGCTCCGGCGAGGGATGCGCTGCTACCGAAGCACCGCGCGGGCTGCTCTACCATCGCTATCGCTGTGACGATTCAGGATTGCTGTCGTTCGCGAAGATCGTCCCGCCGACTTCCCAGAATCAAAGCCGCATCGAACGCGACCTCGCTCAATGGCTGCCGCGCGTCATCGATCAATCCGACGAGGTCATTGCTCGCTCGTGCGAAAAAGTGATCCGAAACTACGACCCCTGCATCAGTTGCTCGACTCACTTCTTGCGGATCACTTGGGAGCGACGTTGATGGCAGAGCGTCAGCCCTTCATGCCTCTTCCGGCTTCCGCTGCATCCACTTTGATTGCTGGCATCGGCAGCCCGTTTGGAGACGACCGAGCAGGCTGGATCGCCGCCGCTCAACTGGAAGCGAAATTACTGCCTGCTTCCGTTGTCGCGCTGCGATCTCCAGCAGAGTTGCTCGATCGACTAGACGGCATCCATTGCCTGCACGTCATCGACGCCTGTCGCAGCGGCCAAGCACCGGGAATGACCTTTCGAATCGAATGGCCCGCACCCGAACTGGATGCCATCGCCTTTAGCGGCACTCACGACATGAGCCTCACCGCCGCCCTGCGCCTGGCAGAAGCACTACAGCAACTGCCACCTCAAGTGGTGATCTGGGCCATCGAACTCTCCGACGAGTTCAATCCGGTGGCAGCTCTTTCCGACAACGACGCTTCACTGAATTCAGCAATCGAGTCGGCCATCACCGAAGTTAACCGGCGTATCTGCCATGAATTGACTGCGAG
Organism: Planctomycetaceae bacterium; assembly: GCA_900299185.1. Classification (GTDB taxonomy): domain Bacteria; phylum Planctomycetota; class Planctomycetia; order Planctomycetales; family Planctomycetaceae; genus AM-0621. Next base: position 22,368 of record OMIV01000117.1, on the reverse strand, counting down.
TTGAATCTGCTGTCCCAAGCGCCTGTGCGATCGGCGACACGATGCGACAAGGAGACGCCACGCTCTTTGCACTCTTACCTCATGGGGCTGGCGTACTCATTTGCCCGCCTCGCGCGGTTGCGAGCTCGCACCTTCAACAGTCCTGAGCCAGCCGGGTTGGTATTCACCGCAGCGAAACTGCTCCTCGCGACGGTTGTGTGGCGATCGCGCCCTGTAACGGCTGTAGCTCCGACCTAGGCAAAATGTGCCGGTCGAGAAGCGATGAGAAGCAATTCCGATTGGGCGATTGGGCGATATCAGTAAGCGTGCTCTTGATCGTTCGCTTGAGCCGTTTGTCACGAACTTCGCTGTAGCGGTGAGGCAGCCGGTGGTTCCGATTCCACCAAGACTGCCAACAAGGATGACTCCGTTAGACGGCCATACGACTTCCCTCGGTTGATCCTGCGTTCCCTCATACCACTCCGCTTTCTTCCCGGAACGCAGACCACATCCGAGCCTCGTCGTTGGCAGTCGCTCTGCTGGATGCGACCACCTCGGGCTTCTCGTTGCAGCTTCTTGTCTTCCGTCTTTGTGCTCGCTGAGTGCCTTCATGTCACTCTGGTTCCCAACTGGTCGAGAAGACTGCATTTGATGGTTGAGTTCTCCGACAACGGCCTTCGCCCACCTTGAAACACATACTGCGTTTTACATCCTGCGGAGGTACCTCTTGATGTCCTTTGACCGACAAACCTCGTCAACGCCAGCGATGGATGCCGGCTCCACAATTCGTTGGGCTCCCTTAGTGATCGGAGTGCTGTTGGGAGTGATCGCGATGGACATTGTTGTTCGTCGCCCGTTGATGCGCGAGATGGCCTTGATGCGAAGCAACATGGGCCACATGCAACGCGAAGTCGAACAGCTTGTCGGAGTTCGCGACCAGGTCTGGGAAACCAACAACCTGCTGACCAGCCTGAAGGCTCAACACCGACAAATCGAAGATGCCCGAGTCAGCGTGCTGGCCGTGCAACAACTCTGCAAAGAACTGCAGACCGAGAACGCCAAGATGCCCGCCGCGTTCCACTCGTTGGATGAACTCGCCACGCTCAAGTCGACCGTGTTGAAAGCTGGCGACAATACAGAGACGGCTCAAACACAAGCCGAGCACTTGGTCGCTCTGCAACTGCAAGTCGTCTCGGCTGCCGAGCACGCTCAGCATGCGAAATCTGCCATCGCAGCTCTTATCCGAGTTCGTGACGCTGCCCGAGTAGAGATGTCAGATATCGAAGCAGCCATGAACGCCGTTCGTAAGCTCGGTGAACTCAAGCAACAGACTCTGACCGAAGGTAACAACACTGACACCGCTCGTGAGAACTTGTCGGAACTGGTCGCGATCAAATCGGACCTCGTTTCAAAGGGCGAAACCGAGAACGCGGCGTTGAACCTCAAGAGGTTGATTGCCTTGCAAGATCAGTTGAATCAGCAGACCAAAGACGTCGCGACCGCAGTTCGCAATCTGGAAGTTCTGTCGGACCTGGGTGACGAGCTGACTCATCAAGTCGATGCCCTCAACTCGATGCGAAAGAGCTTGATGGAGATCGTGCTGCTCGAACCTACGGTCCAACGAGTCACACGCATCATCGAACCGCTAACGCAGCTCGGAAACCTTCGCCGCTTGAGTGACGAAGATCTGCGAAGTGCCGCTCAGTCCGTGATCGATGCTCGGAATTCGCGAATCGCTCGCAAGCCAGAACTGCCGACCGACGCACCCGCTCGCAGCGAGAAGTCCGAAAGCTCGCTGAAGCTCAACGACATCAAGTTCTTCGCCGAAGAGCCCATGGATATCTTGGTTCCGATGCCGCCTAAAGAAGACCAAGAAGACATCGACGGCTTGCTGAAGAATCTGTCGAAGTAACGAGCCCAGTTGCGGTCTCGAACATGAGACCGCCTGCTCGCCAAGTTTGCTCCACGAATGTTGTCCGTGCCGACAACGCCGCATCTGTGATTGACCGCTGTGTCCACTTCTTTGATTGACCCCTGCGACATCCTCTGTGATTGACGCCGTGAAAATGTTTGTTGGCACGATCCGCTTCGCGTCTCCGAGCGGATCAAGAAAAGGCGAGATTGGGTTACCCGATCTCGCCTTTTTCTTTTTGTCTGAACCATGAACTGCCCGCGACCTTGTTGCGGCATCTACCTTTGAAAATGCAGGATTGTTGGATCGGTTTGGTGAGTAAGACCGGTAGCCCCAGCAACGTCTGCGAATTCAGGTGTTGCCTCAGGCAACGCAATGCCTTGATGGATTCTCACGCATAATTCTCGACCTACGGTTCCGGTGATGCCCTTATCACCTGGCTCGCCAAACGCGGCGAATGGCATCTTGCCTCTGGCTCACATGGAACCGAACTATGCCCAAGATTTTGGTTGTTGATGACGCTCGCTTTGGACGAAATGCCGTGCGACGAGCACTCGCGCAACACGATTTCGAAATCGTCGAAGCAGAGAACGGTCTACGGGGTCTCGAACAAGTTGAAGCAACTCAACCTGACTTCATCTTTACCGATCTCCTGATGCCAGAGATGGATGGTTTCGAGTTCTTGCGGCAACTGCGTGGCAAGGGTTGCAACACCAACGTCTGTGTTGTGAGTGCTGACATCCAAGCTTCTTCAAAGAAGCTCGCGCAAGAATTGGGAGCCACTGAATTTGTCAACAAGCCCTTCAAGACAGAGGACTTGCTGGAGGTCATCAACAAGGCGTTGGATACCGTGAAAGGCTCTTAAGATGATTCTGGAATCGCTGCATCAAGACGCATTCTCTGAGGTCATCAACGTTGGCATTGGACGAGCCGGTAGCATGTTGAGTGACCTCGTCTCGCAACGCATCGAGCTGCATGTCCCCGAACTGCGAATCTGCACGCTCGATGAACTCAACGAACTTCTGAAATCCAACGGCGAACTGCTCGACACGTCGATCTATCAAGACTTTCAGGGCCGAGTAAACGGCCGCGCAATTCTGGGGTTCCCGCGTGAAAGCGGTTTGAAGCTGGGACAAATCCTCGCGGGTCTCGACGACACTCCTGACGAGCTGGATGTTGATCTATCCGGCATCTTGGTCGAAGTTGGCAACATCGTGATGAACGGTGTGTTGGGCTCGATCGCCAACATGTTCGAGTCTCAGTTGTCCTACACCGTCCCGGAGTTATCGGTGACCGACGGAGTCATGGAACTCGCACGAGTGAACTGGCTTGCGAGACCCGACATGGAGCAAACCGTGATCTACTCGGATGCTCATTTTTCAGTCGCGGGCACCGACGTGCATGGGTCGCTGGTGTTGATCTTCCGTCTGCAAGAGATCGAAAAAGCCATCTCATCGCTCCTCATGGCGACGGCATAAAGGAGCGACGTCATGTATCAATTCTTCAATCTCGCGGAGTTTCGCCGTGAGATCACGGACTTCTTGCCGGTCGGCATTTGTGTCATTGATCGGCAACTGATGGTTCATCATTGGAATCGTCAGTTGGCTGATTGGACCGGGGTGAGTGCGCATGAAATCTTTGGACGCACGTTGGCTGATTGCTTTCCCGAGCTAGACCGACCGACCTTCAAGTCGCGCATTGAAGATGGATTTCAAAGCGGATGCCCGGTGACGTTTTCGTCGGCCATTCATCGATTTGTGTTGCGCGCTCGATCGGCATTCAGCCCTGATGGCCTCATGTGCCAAGACGCCTTGCTCATGCCGCTACGCGATCATCCCGATCACGCTATGTTGGTCATCACGGACGTGACTCGTCGCGTGCAAGAATCCAACGCACTGAGGCAGGAACGCACGAAGCTCAAGTTGTTCGCCGAAGAACTTCGTCGACAAGCAGAAGCACTCAAGGTCGCCGAAGCGAATGCACTTCAGGCCAATCGAGCTAAGTCCGAATTCCTCGCCAATGTCAGCCACGAGATCCGCACGCCCATGACTGCGATCCTGGGATTCGCAGATGTCTTGAATGACTTCGAGGTCTCTGCAGAAGAGCGAGCCAATGCGATTGGTACGATTCGGGCCAATGGCGAGCACCTCTTGCAGCTCATCAACGACATTCTCGATATCTCTAAGATCGAGGCTGGTCGGCTCGAAATGGAAGTTGCTCCATGTCGTTTGCCCGAGCTCATCGACGACCTCAGTAAGCTGTTCACGCCGCGCGCTCAGCAACGTGGAATTGCCTTCGACATCAAGATCGCGCCATTCACACCGACAGTGTTCGACACTGACCCGTTACGGTTGAAGCAAGTGCTGATCAACTTGCTTTCTAACGCGATGAAGTTCACGGATTCGGGTTCAGTAGAACTCAGCGTGAGCTTGATCGCCGACGGTGCCGAACGAGCCACCATGCAGTTCGAAGTCGCCGATTCAGGAATCGGCATGACCGATAATCAGCTCGCGCGGTTGTTCCAAGCCTTCGTGCAAGTCGACACATCCGCCGCGCGACGAATACACGGCACGGGGTTGGGGTTGGTGATCTCCAAGCGAATCTGCGAGCTGCTGGGAGGTGGCATTGCGGTTCGTTCGCAGTCCAAGGTTGGAACGCGATTTATCGTCAGCTTGCCAGTTGATGTCTCGCGGCTCGGTTCGCAAGTCGTGCCTCTCGCTAAGAAAGACAGCGCCGAAAGCTCGACGACAGGACCCAACATCGCGTCACTCACTGGCGTGAAAGTGTTGGTCGCCGAAGATGGGCTCGATAACCAAAAGTTGCTGAGCTTTAGACTTCGAAAAGAGGGAGCCGACTTCACCATCGTCGGAGACGGTGCAGCGGCTGTCGATGCGGTGAGACATGCAGCCCACTGCGGTCGCCCCTTCGATGTCGTGCTGATGGATATCCAAATGCCTGTGCTCGATGGCTACGAAGCGACCGGGCAGATCCGAGCAAACGGGTTGACCGTGCCCATCATCGCACTGACTGCACATGCGATGGCCACTGATCGGCAGGTTTGCTTGGAATCTGGTTGCACCGACTACCACAGCAAGCCCATCAAGTGGCCGGAGCTACGAGCACTCATCGTGTCTTGCATCAAAGCGGCAACAGCCACTGCACAGACGGAAGACCAAACGATACTCCAATAGATGCATCGAAGGCCGACCGTCGAATCGTTGACCGAACTTCGCGAGCAGACATGAAGCGACAACACACTCGTTGTTCGTTTCATGTCTGCTCGCGTTTCTGGCTGTCACTCAACTGGTCCGATCAACTTCTGTGAGTAGCTCTTTTCGAGCGCCCTAACTCAGGACTTCGCGGATGCGTTCGGTGGTTGGAGCAAGTATTACACCGCGCTCGGTAATGATGCCGGCAATCAACTCAGCCGGAGTGACATCGAAGGCCGGGTTCCAGACAGCAACTCCGACGGGCACGGTGCGAGTACCAAACCCTTCCGTGATCTCCTCGGACTTCCGTTCTTCGATGGGGATGCCGGCACCGGTCGGCAAATTGAAATCAAACGTGCTCGACGGCGCTGCGACATAGAAGGGAACGCCGTGAGCTCGGGCGAGAACCGCCACCGAGTACGTCCCCACTTTGTTCGCCGTATCGCCATTAGCCGCGATGCGATCGGCCCCAACAACAACCGCGCTGACGTTGCGATCTCTCAGCGCGAGTGCCGCCATCGAGTCGCAGATAACCGTGACCGGGATGCCGCGCTGTTGCAGCTCCCATGCAGTCAACCGCGCTCCTTGCAACAACGGTCGAGTTTCATCGGCAAACACATGCAACTTCTTGCCCGCTGCTGCTGCGGCGAAGAAGACCGACAACGCGGTGCCATCGCCAGCGGTTGCCAATCCTCCCGCGTTGCAATGAGTTAGCACGCTGCCGTTCTCGGGCATCAACGCAGCTCCGTGTTTTCCAATCGCCGCGCACATCTCGCGATCTTCGGCATCAATCATTCGAGCTTCCGACAGTAATCGAGCAAGCAACGTCGGAACGCTTAAGGATGCATTTTCAACGGCGACTCGTCGCATGCGATCGAGTGCCCAGAACAGATTCACCGCCGTCGGTCGGCTGGTCGCGAGATAGTCCGCGACTTGCTGAACTCGACTGACCAGCTCGCTGGAATCACTCGGTAATGGCGACTGCACTCCGACGATGACGCCATACGCCGCCGCGCAACCAATCGCCGGAGCACCGCGCACCCTCAGCGATCGAATGGCTTCCCAAACTTGCTCGGTCGTCACGCAGTCGATCGTCAGGCATTCGCTGGGTAATCGAGTTTGATCAATGAGTCTCAAAGCACCGGGCAATTCGCCAATCCATTCCAACGTCGGAAGCACAGCGGGCATGTCGGCCTTTCCAAAAGAAGAGCGAGCCATGATCAACTCGCGCGATCGTGAAGCAACTTCCGCATCTTGAACGACCGCCGAGAATCTCGCATGCGAGTCCCCAAACTCGTAGGCACCATCACTCGCTGTCGCTTCTCTTCGAGGTCGATCACATTCCGATCAATTGCCTGGTGGTTGCCCTCGACCATCGGCGTTGCTGCTTCATTCACGACCAATGGCAGAGGGCAGCCTGCCGTCGTCCAAGGCTTGCTATGAAATCCTTCTTACAGTCTTTGCTGTTACTCATCGTCGCTATTAGTTCAAACGCTCTCGCTGACGAACCTTTCCCTGCTCACAAGATCGCGGGGCATACTTATTACGTGGGTTCGAAGGCGCTGGCCACGTACCTCATCACCACTCCCGAAGGTCACATCGTCATCAACAGCAGCTTTGACGAGACCGTGCCCTTGATCCGCGCGTCGATCGAATCGCTGGGGTTCAAGATGACCGACGTGAAAATCATCCTCGCCAGTCATGCGCACTCCGATCATGTGGAAGGTCATGCGGCCCTCAAAGAACTGACCGGAGCCAAGGTCTTTGTCATGCAAGGCGACGATGCAGTCATCTCGTCGGGCGGAGTTGGGCAGTACCTTTATCAGGACAGCCGCTGGCGTCCGTGCGCCGTCGATCGAGTGCTCAAGGACGGCGACGAAGTGAAGCTCGGTGGGACGACATTGATTGCTCGTTCCACTCCAGGTCACACGCGAGGTTGCACGACATGGACGTGGCGCGAGTCTGAAGATGGCAAGCCGTTGGAAGTGGTCGTCATCGGCAGCCCGAATGTGAATCCCGGCTATCGACTTGTTGGCAACCAGGATTACCCCACGATCGCCAAGGACTATGCCAAGACGTTCGACGTGTTGCTCAAGCTGCGCTGTGACATCTTCTTGGGAGCACACGGCGACTACTACGGGATGCTCGCGAAGTACGACCGATTGAAGGCCAACGAGAAGGCCAATCCATTCATCGACCCGGAAGGCTATCGAGCCTACGTCGAACTCAAGCAGAAGGCGTTTCAAAAGAACCTCGCCGACCAGCAAGCGGCGAGTCAGTAATCTGCTCGTTCGCGACATCATTGGTGCCGCTATAACGCCTCACATCCGCAACTCGTAATCCAGGACGCGTCATGATTCGAATGCTGATGCCGCTGCTCTTACTGACGGTCCTTGGCTGCCGAAGTCCTCAAAAGGAACCGCCTCTGCCGACGTCTCTGCAGATTCCTACCGTGGCCAAGCTCTGATATCGCGAGGTCGATGACTAAGGCCTCCGTATTACGAACGCTCGCTATGAGGCTTCCGTCGTCCGCATTAGCCAGCCCGACTCGAGTCCTTATCAATCTCCATTCAGCATCGCTTTGGCTTGCTTGATCAGCTTCTGATACTGAGCACGTCGGTCGTCATTCAGCGAACTGGCATCGATGCTCTTCAACGTCTGCAACGCCTCGCGCGGATCATCCCTGCCTTTCATGTAGGCTTGAGAGAGCTTCAGTCGCATGACGTCCGCGTTCTCGGGATAGGCTTCGATGAATTCATTCATCAACGCGATCGAGTCATCCCATTGATTGGACTTCGCAAGTCCTATCGCGAGACGTTCCAGCAAGTCTTCATCCAGCACCGCCTTCTCGTCCTTCAGACGCAAGTTGTAGAGTTCGTCATTGGCGGTACTGAAATCCCCATCGTCAACCAGTTGCTGAATGCTTTGAAACGCCTTCTTGCGGACCGACAAGTTGGGGCCAGCTTTCTTCTTGGGCTTCTCGACCTCTTTCAGTTCGATCTCTTTCTTATCGCCCGGACGATCAATGCGGTTGCCGTAACTATCACGGGCATAGGGTCCGTAATGACCGCTCATGACCGAGAACAAATCCCAGTCCTCGCAATCAACCAAACCCCGCTTGAAGAGTACGACTCCAACTCCAAAGCCAATCGCGGCTCCCATCAAATGCAGCGTCGCAGTGGCTAAAGAGAACTGCTGAATCACAGCGATCAAGATGGCTTCGCCGATGTACCACAAGGCCAGCGTCATGATCGTGATTTCGAATGTGAAAGATCGAATCCCCGCAAAGAACAAACACGTGACTTCGTTCTTGGGTGCCCAGACCAGCGACATCGCCAACATGCCGTAGATGATGGACGACGCTCCCAACGAACCGGGGATGTGCTGGCGGTCGACGTTCTGCAAGGCGCTGTTGATCTTGTCGAGCGCCGCTTCAACTTCGGCGTCGGTCGCGCCTTCTTCTCTCCATTTACGGATCGACTCGTCGTCTAACCCCAGCACTTGATGCACGTCGCCGAGCGGATGGGACCATAACATGATGGTTTGCTCGACAGCGCATTGAGCAACGCCGATACCGAGATAGACCGCGACGAACTTCAGCCAGCCAAGCTTGCCCTCGACCACCAAGCCAAAGCCCCACAAGAAGACCATGTTGCCCAGCAAGTGAATGAAACCAGCATGCAAGAAGTTGCTGGTGATCCACTGCAACGGATGCAGTCCTTGTCCGTGTTGCAGAGAGAACTCAGCCCACCGCGCCACGTGCTCGTCACTCCCCATGCCCGAGAGCAAGAAGCAGAACACATTGGTCAGAATTAGGCCGATCGTAGCAAACGGAAAGTGATAGACCGGCGCGTCAGTCGTAAGCGGAATGATCATGAAGCTGGTCCATCACTCGAAGGCCTACAGCTCGGACCATCGACGCCCCTTGGCATTCGAAGCTTCAATCCGAGATTCGATATGAACATCACGAATCTCAGAACGAAACGCCACTCTGATGCCATTTCAAGAACTGGACCATTCCGTAGAAGAAGCCTGCGAGAGCACAGACTTCAGACGCCGCTTGAACGATGGCCAAATCACTCGCTGCTGGTCATCACCGAACGTCGCGCAGTCGCACTGACTTTCAGTTCGGGCTGAGAGCACGAGTTGGTCGATCCTCTTAGTTCCTCACAACGGTTTCATCGAGATTGAGAATCAAGTTGGCGACCAGCGCGTAGGCCGCGATCTCCGAGCTTGGCGCCGCGGACTTCAGCTTGGACTCGCCAACTCGAATGACCTTGGCTGCGGCCGCTTCGTCTTTTTGGAAGCGCGTCAGGTATTGCTCCAACGCCGCTTTGACGACAGCCAGTTCGTCGGCTTGAGGAGCACGCGACAAGACCGCTCGATAAGCAAACGCAATCCGTTCGTCGGCAGTCTTGCCACCTTCGCTGATGATCCGCTCTGAGAACGCTCGCGCGGCTTCGAAGTGCTGCACGTCATTCATGAGTTGCAGAGCCTGCAACGGCGTGTTGCTGCGTTCGCGACGCGCACACAGTTGCTCGCGATTGGGCCCATCAAAGTTGCTCATGAATGGCGGCGGCGCTGTGCGCTTCAGGAAGCAATACAAGCTCCGTCGATACAACGCGGCTCCATGATCTTGGATGTAGAAGCGCGTGTTGCTGTCTGAGTACCCCACCGGCTCCCAGATGTTGGAAGGCTGGTACGGCAATGCTCCACGACCTCCAACTTCCAGATTCAATAGGCCACTCACGAACAACGCGTTGTCGCGAATCTGCTCCGCATCCAAACGGAAGCGAGCAGCTCGCGCGAGCAACCGGTTCTGCGGATCGCGCTGCAACACATCGGGCAACACGCGGTTGTCTTGTCGGAAGGTGGCCGAAGTCAGCAACAGCTTTACGAAGGCTTTCGTATCCCAACCAGACTCTCGGTAATGCAACGCCAACCAATCGAGCAGCTCCGGATGCGTGGGCCGTTCGCCTTGAGCACCGAAGTCATCGCTGGTCTTAACGAGCCCCGTACCAAAGAACTGCTGCCAGAAGCGATTGACTGTCACGCGCGCGGTCAAAGGTTGCTCTGGAGTCAGCAACCACTTGGCTAAGTCGAGCCGATTCGGACGACGCGCCGGATCGTCGAGCTTCAGAGTTCCAAAGGCGACCGGCACGCGCGGCTCTACTTTCTCGCCCGGCTTGTCGTACTGACCGCGCTGCATCACGAACGCATCGCGCGCCTTCTCGATGTCCCTGAAGATGAACGTGCCAGGAATGCTGTCTTCGAGCGTAGCGCGTTCGGCCACGGCTTGCTCATACGCTGCTCTTACAGTTTGGAAGTCGCCACTCGCCGGCCGCGCGACATACGCCAGGAAGAACGACTTAAGCTGAGCTTTGATCTCATCGGTTGCCTTGCCATCGGGACCAGCCTTAAGAGCAGCAGCTAACGCACCGGGAACTCCGGGTGAGTCTTGACCCGTGCGGCTCTTCCACCATGCCGTCAGCGACGCGCGTGGATCGTCCGCAGGAGCGACGTCGCTCGTTACCGTGAGCGCATCCCAATTCACGATGCCGCCCTTTTGACCCAGCACGAATCCTTTGATGGTCTCGCCACCCTTGAAGGCAAACTTCTCAGCATCGATCTCTAATCGAGTCCATTGTCCGCCCGGCGGAAGGTCTCCGATTCGAACTCGTTCGGGCTTGCCGACTTCTCCGCTGCCAAGTTGCTCGGCATCGCCCCAGATCGCGCGACGCACTCCCGCGCTCGTCGCCAATTCGAGCATGATGGCCTTCGGCGGCTCATGAGCATCCACTCGAGCAGCGATACTGATCTTGGCGTTCTTTCCAATCGGATAAGTGATCGAGAAGTTCTCGACACGGTCGGTATAGGTCGACCCATACCACTGTCGCAGCGACCGTTTGCCAAGCGGCACTTCGTCGCGATCGCGCGTGCTCCATGTCGCGGCGTTGCGAGATGTCGTGCGTACCGCAGCACCGAGCGGGAACACGTCGTCGAGCAGCACATCCTCAACACGCACTGCTGGCAGCTTCGTTTCAAGCGTCGCCGGATCGACGTACTCCGTCTTCTTCGCGGCCTCGTCCAAGGCTTGCTTGGCTTGGCTTTCGACGGTCTTCAACTCAGAGAGCTGCTTCTTCTGGTCGTCCGTCGCGAGCGACAAGAACGGATCGGTGTTGCGGATATTGCGGTCCATCGCCGGGTCCGCCGCCGAATAGAAGAACGCATAGAAGGAGTAGAAGTCCTTCATCGTCAGCGGGTCGTACTTGTGGTCATGGCAGACCGCGCAACCACCAGTGAGCCCCATCCAGGTGCCGATTGTCGTACTCGCGCGATCGACCGCGTAGCGATAGAGAAACTCGGCCTCGATTGAGCCACCTTCACTGGTCGTCACGTTGCAGCGATTGAACCCCGTTGCGATGAGCTGCTCGGTTGTCGGGTTCGGCAAGAGGTCACCGGCCAGTTGCTCGATCGTGAATTGATCGAAGGACTGATTGCGATTGAACGACCTGACGACCCAATCTCGATAAGCCCACATCTCGCGCTCGTTATCCAGATGCAATCCGTGCGTGTCGGCATAACGAGCGACATCGAGCCAATTCCGCGCCATCTCTTCGCCATATCGCGGCGAACTGAGATATCGATCGACCATCTTCTCATAAGCGTCCGCGCTCTGGTCGGCTTCGTATTGAGCAACCTCTTGAGGTGTCGGAGGCAACCCCGTTAACGAGAACGCCACTCGCCGAATGAGCGTGCTCTTGTTGGCCTCGGGTCGCGGCGTGAGCCCATCTTTCTCCAACCGCGCGAGGATGAATTGATCGACCGGAGTGCGAGCCCACTTCTGCGTCTTGGCCACCGGAACTTCAAGCTTCGCCGGCGAAACGAACGCCCAATGCTTCTCGTAGTTGGCCCCTTGCTCGACCCACCGCTGTAATAACTCTTTCTGCGCGTCGGTCAGAGCTTTGCGAGAAGCAGGCGGCGGCATGACCTCGTCTTTGTTGGTGCTCAAGATTCGCTTCACCAACTCGCTGGCTTTGGAATCCTTGGGAACGACCGCAACCTTCCCGGACTCACCCGCCTTAAACGCCCCTTCGGCCTCATCCAATCGCAACCCGCCCTGCCGCTTGTTGCCATCCGGTCCATGACAAGCAAAACAGTTGTCAGACAGGATCGGCAAGATGTCGCGGCTGAACTTGATGCGGTCTTGAGCTGATGCAACGACAGGCCACTGCAAGGCGATCGCACAGAGATAAATCAAAGTGCGTTTCATGATGACTCCTAAGTGTTAGAGGCTCGCCCTTTTGTAAACCCACGAGCCATCAAGTGGGAGCCTGTGGCCGGTGCTCTTGGAGTGCGGTGATTCATCATCGCTTTGGCTTGCGGCGGAGCCTCTATTCTTTTGTGAACTCATAAAGCCGACGCTCGGTCGGAAACGCGCAAGCAAAGACGGCTCCGCCGAGATGGAAAGCGATGAAGATCATCACACTCCAAGAGAATGCTCGGCGATTCTCACAGACTTCAAACGCAGACTGTTCGTTACGACGGAGATGCTGCTGGCTGACATGGCGGCGGCGGCGAACATGGGCGGTAGCAAAACGCCGAGCCAGTGCGAAAAGACTCCGGCTGCGAGCGGGATGCCGATGACGTTGTAGATCAACGCGAAGAACAAGTTTTGGCGAATGGTTTTCATCGTCCTTCGTGCGAGCTGAATGGCTTCGACGAGTTTGGTTAGCTCGCCACCAACCAACGTGATGTCAGCGGCTTGAATGGCGATGTCCGTGCCGCTGCTTAACGCGATGCCGACATCAGCCACTGCCAGTGATGGAGCATCGTTAACGCCGTCACCCACCATCGCGACACGCACGATTCGCGGCGCGTTTTCCGACTGCAATTGCTGGATGACAGCAGCCTTCTGATGAGGCAGGACTTCGGCGTAAACACGGTCGATGCCGACTTCAGCGGCGATGGATTCTGCGACTTCGCGCCGATCTCCCGAAAGCATGACGACGCTTAAGCCAAGTTGTTGCAGCGACTTCACCGCAGTTCGTGCATCGGGCTTGCTGCGATCTGCGAGCAGGATCACTCCGAGCGGCTGCTGGCCAACAGCGACGAAGACACGAGTGGCAGAAGATCGCGACGCGACTGATTCAACCAGTCCGTCCAGAACGAGTGCGTCACAACCTTGCTGTCGCAAAAATTCCACCGTCCCAACGACGACGCTTTGACCATCGATTGTTCCCGCCGCGCCACAACCCGGCACGGAATGGAAGTCAGACGCGACATGCGTCTTGTTCGCCGCATCAACAATCGCGCGAGCCAACGGATGCTCCGACTGGCGTTCGACGGCAGCCGCAAGTTCCAGTAACTCGCGCGAGTCGCCACCTGTGACGGTTAGGACTTCAATCACGGTTGGCTTACCGAGCGTGATGGTGCCAGTTTTATCCAGCACGATCGTCTGGACCTCGGCGAGTGCTTCCAATGCCGCTCCCGATCGAACCAACAGATGTCGCTCAGCAGCGCGTCCCACTGCCACCATAATCGCCGTGGGAGTTGCCAAGCCCAGCGCGCAGGGGCAGGCAATCACCAACACTGCAATCGTTGCCAGTAAGCCTTCTCGCCACGTGGCGACCAGCAACCAACTACCGAACGTGGCCGCCGCGATCAACAACAAGATCGGCACAAAGACAGCACTGACTCGGTCAGCCAAGCGAGCGATCGGCGCTTTCGAAGTTTGAGCGTCTCGCACCAGGTCAACGATCTGCCGCAGCAGAGTTGCCTCGCCCACTCGTTCGGCTCGAAACAACAAGCTGCCCGAGAGATTCATCGTCGCACCGATAACTCGATCGCCAACACTCTTCGGGACTGGCACTGACTCACCGGTCATCGTCGCTTCGTCGATCGAACTTTGTCCGTCGACGACGACTCCATCGACGGGAATTCGTTCTCCAGGTCGCACTCGAATCACATCGTTGATTTGAACCGCATCGACACTCAGTTCGGTCTCAACTCCGTCACGCATCACTCGCGCCGTTTGAGGCTGCAAGTCCAACAGCGCGTCGATCGCACTGGATGTCTTCCGCTTAGCGCGATCTTCAAGCTGACGACCTAGCAACACGAAGATCGTGATCATCGCAGCGGGTTCGAAGTAGATCGGCGGATGGCCTTGCCACCATTCAAGCGGCGTCACGGTCGCGATGACACTCACACCAAACGCAGTCCCAGTGCCAATCGCCACGAGCGTATTCATGTCTGCCGAACCGTGACGCGCAGCCGTCAGTGCCGCGTGAAAGAAGCCTCGACCACCCCAAACGACAACCGGAGTTGTGAGTGCCAACAACCACCAATCGCGACCTGCAAAATGCGAGTGCGACATGCTGATGACAAACACAGCCACAGCCAGAGGTAGGAGCGCAGCAAACTCCAACCACTCGTGCGACAGGACGAGCGACGATCGTTGAGCGTTGACCGCAGACGAAGACGCGAGGGGTTCAAACTGAAACCCCAGGCTCTCGACGGCCGATTGAAAGTGCGATTGAGCCTCGTTGAGCGGCGCGTGCTTCACTCGCGCTTCATGTGTCGCCAAGTTGACGCCAACGTCAACGATTCCAGGCACATCTCTTAACGCCGCTTCGACGCGACCAACACACCCTGCGCAATGCATGCCATGCACCAGGAAGCGAGTTGTCGTTTCCTCTGATGCTGACGGCGGCAATGAATTCATCTCGACGATCCTTCGAAGCTCTCACTCTCGTCCGCAGCCAGGTCCATACGAGACGGGATCGACTCAAGCGATGAAACACGGAATCTCATACAGAGGCGATGAGGTCGCTGAGATGAGAAGTCGAGGGGGCGACTCTGCGTTCTCTGCTGCTCAGCGATAAGTGATCTCCTCACCGCAAAAAAGCTGAGAGCGTAGAGATTGCCCCGACAGCTCATCGGCTTCTCTTAGTGACCAAAGCCCATCAACTGCGTCCGAGTTCGGACGAACAACGTACCGTCGGCGATAGCGGGCGTGGCAACGATGCTCTCTCCCAGATCGTTCACGCTCAGCTCTTCGTAGTTCGGTGAGTTCTTCAGCACGATCACATTGCCGTTGTCACTGGCGAGATAAATCTTCCCATCGCCTGCGACTGGCGACGCGAAATATCCGCCGCCGTTGCCGATGCGTTTGGGGCCTCGGAGTGGCTCGCCGTTTTTCAAATCGAAGACCGTCGTGATGCCGCCTTCCTTCAGTAGAAACATTCGCCCGTCAGCAACGAACGGCGAGACGATGTGGTCGGTGTTCTTGGTCTTGTGCTTCCACAGCAAGTGCGACGCAGTGACATCGCCCTGCCCACCGCCACGAACAGCAAGAATGAATTGCTCGGCGGCCGC
Organism: Planctomycetaceae bacterium; assembly: GCA_900299185.1. Taxonomy (GTDB): domain Bacteria; phylum Planctomycetota; class Planctomycetia; order Planctomycetales; family Planctomycetaceae; genus AM-0621. The sequence goes on along the minus strand of OMIV01000117.1, from coordinate 6,891 downwards.
ATCTCCCAACGATGTGAAAGTAGCTCCCGCAAAGTTGTCGGGATGCAAGAACGCCAGATCGAGTTCGCGGCCTTCCAAGAACCCGTCGTTGTTGATGTCGCCTCGACCGAACGTCCTCTTAAAGAACGCTTCGGGAACCGGCTGCTTACCGACGAAAGCTTGGATCTCGGCACGATCGAGTTTGTTGTCGTTGTTGCCGGTCTTCTCGGCGCGATCGACGGACGCCAGCCATTGATTGGCGATGCCGCCACTTTGCAACGAGATGTAGACCACGCCGTCGAGACACACCGGCGTCGTCTTGATGTTTCTCAGCAAGACCTTGGCGAACCAAAGCCGCTTACCGGTTGCTGGATCGTAGCCAATCACACTGCCAGTCCCGGCCACGATGATTTCATCGCGACCATTCACCGAGTTAATGACTGGGTGCGAGTAATTCACGGCCATGTCGAGCCGGTCATCGCGCCAACGCTCGGCACCGGTCTTCTTATCGAAGGCATAGAACACGGGTTCGAGATCGTCGTCTTGGCAGAAGAGGACTAGATCTCGATAGAGCACCGGAGACATGCCCGGTCCCCACTTAAAAACGAAGAACGGAGTCGGCAACTTCTTCTGCCAAACATCACTTCCGGTCTTCGCATCGACCGTCAGAAGGCCCAGCGTGCTGAAGTAGAAATAGACCCGGTCAGCGTCGGCAGCCGGAGTAGAACTCGCTTGGCTGTTGGTCGCATGCACCGCAGCGAGCGGTCCGGTCGGCCAATCGCGTTGCCACAACTTCTTGCCGGACAGCGCGTCGAAGGCAAAGAGGCTGACGGTCTCTGACCCGGTCATGCCGCTGACAAACACTCGACCGGCTGTAACAACGGCTCCACCAACACCCTCGCCAACTTTGGCTGACCAGCGTAAGTGCTCAGTCGGAGAGAACTTCTCGGGTAGCGGCTTCGAAGATGTCGAAATGCCGGTGCAATTCAGACCGCGAAACTGCGGCCAATCCTCAGCCACAGCCAACAGCGGTTGACATACAGCGAGCGAGACGATCGCCGTCAGCAGTGCTCGACTCAGGAAGAGAGACGCCAAACCATCCGTCTGAAACATGAGAATGCTCTCCCACTGAGCCTGTCCGAAACACGTGGAGCACGATTCCATCGTGCTCGAACTGTTTTAGATCGGGGCACGTTGGAAACGTGCCCCACGAAAGCCGACTGAGCCTGGCGGACTCAACCAGGCTGGAGTGCGGGGCAGAACTCGCTCGGTCGATCATCCGAAGCGCTTCACGCCATCGTCCACAACGGACCGACGAGCAGGTCCAGCGCGGAACGCGTCGTAGTTCTGGACGTAATAAGGTTCGAGCAGCGTGTTGACGCGATTCTCAATTCGCGTCAGCTCCTCGCCTTGCTGCTTCGTCACGAAGGTGAAGGCCACGCCTTCTTGATCCGACGACAAACGGCCCGTCCGTCCGATGCGATGCACGTAGTCGTCGCACGACTCGGGAATGTCGTAGTTGATGATGTGCGTCACGCTGCTGACATCGATGCCGCGACCAACGACGTCGGTCGCAATCAACATTCGCAACTGCCCGGCTCGAAACTGCTTCATCACTCGGTCGCGCACAGTCTGCTGAAGGTCGCTATGCAGATGCGCGACGTGTGGCAGGCGCTTCGAGAACACCGCGTGCAGTCGGTCGGCAGTGCGTTTCGTCCGCGTAAAGACCAGCACTTGCGACGGTCGAACTTCGGCCAGCAACTTCACGAGCATGCCGAGCTTGCGATCTTCATCCACCGTGCAGCAGTACTGCTTGATGGTCGCAGGCGCGATGTCATTCGCCGAGACGTCGACCATCTCGGGATCATGCATGTAGCGCTTCGCGAGCTTCTCCACCGGCGGCGGAAGCGTCGCTGAAAGCAACAACGTTTGGCGGTCTTCCGGGCAACGTCGCAGGATCTTTTCGATGTCCGGTCGGAAGCCGATATCCAGCATTCGATCAGCTTCGTCCAAGACGACGATCTCAAGCTTGGAAATGTTGAGCATGCCGCGCGTCATGAGGTCGATGATGCGCCCCGGCGTCCCGACGACAACCTGAGCGCCGCGTTTGAGAGTGTCGACCTGCTGCTTGATCGACTTACCGCCGACGATGCAGGCCACTCGACAATCGCGATTAACTGACAACCGCACGGCTTGATCGGCAACTTGCTGACAAAGCTCTCGAGTGGGAGTCAGCACGAGCGCTTGCGGCGCATCGGCTTCATGGTCGATCTGCTCAAGGATCGGGATCACGAACGCGGCGGTCTTACCGGTTCCAGTGCGAGCCTGCCCGATGCAGTCAACACCTTCGATGGCCACGGGAATGAATGCCGCCTGGATGGCGCTTGGTTTTTCAAATCCCGCTTTCTTGATCGCCGAGAGCATCTTGGAGCTGAGGCCCAAGTCCTCAAAACGGGGTTCGGCAGTGGACTCGCGATGCTTCAAAGAAGATTCCTTCAGGCGTCAGAAGAGGGCTGCGATTTAGTTTGTGATTCGCAGCGAGTATCGCGCGAGACGATACGACGCGCGCCTCCGACCGTCAATTTCCGAACGTGCCGCACACACATCTTCTTAGCCCCAGCGATCGCTTCTTACCGAGCGCGCTTCGCGATCTCCTGATAGATCTTCAACGACTCACGGAACTCATCGAGTGCCGCAGCGGGCAGAACACCTTCATTACGTTTGATGTCCGACTCGACGCGTTGAACCAGCCATTCAATCTCCGCGCGGCGAGGACGCGGGGGCTTGTTCGCCACTTCGAAATGCCACGGCGCCGTATGAGCAAACCGTTGCCGGCCACCCGGTCGATTCTCCCAACAACGCACCACTGCCCAACCGCTGTCGTTCGTCGGAACAACCACTTCCGTATCGAGCTTCGTAACGTAGCCACCACTCGGATCGATGGCGTTCTCGGCAACGACGCTGCGAATCGTGTCGCCGTTGATAACGACCTCAATCGACGACAATGGTCGCTCACTGCGAACCTCTCCATTCAATCGGACTGTACGATTTGCTCCACTCTCGATTTTGAAAACATGACCGGGATGTTGGCCATCGAGCTTTACGGTCGGCATGGGGCCATTGGTCACAAACGACCGCCCGGCCGCGAGCCCCTTCATCCACGCGTCGAAGCTGAAAGGCTCGTCAAGCTGCACATAAACCCGATTGAAACCCAACGGAATCGGATGCGCTCCATTCGCCGTACCGGCAGTGGGCTTGATACGGAACCCACAGTTGAGCAACGCGTAGTAGGTCTGAAAGCCGTATCGCGTCCAGGACTCTTCGTCGTCTGTGCCACTGCCTTTGACCTGCATATAAGCCGGAGCCGGCACGGCCCAATTCTTGATGGCGTAATCGACTCGCCATTGGTGGTTATTGCCGAGTTCGAAGAGATCCACGCCCAACAACGGCACGACCGAGATCGACCAATTCCAGTTGTGCTTTTCGAGATCAATCAAACCGCCTTCAGCTCGGACTCGCTCGGCAACGGCTTTCAACGGCAACACCGGCAGATCGAATGGCTGCTTGTGATTGACGATCACAAAGGCCCCGAGCGTGTGGTTCTTGTTGTCGGTACGAAAGATCTCGTACTCAGTCCCCTGCGGCGACCAAACATGAGTTCCATCAATGGAGACCGGCTTGCCGTCGTGCTCGATCTTAAAGTTCTTCGCGCTGACACTCGGCGGCACGTTGGAATCAATCGTCCAATAGACCATCGGCACCGCCACGTTGAGATCCTCAGCCAGCAGCACGTTCGGCAAATCACGAGGGTCTCTGTGCGAGTGAGTGTCCCCAGACCACCAGCCTCGCGCGGCCATGTTGGTCCAGCGGCTTAACGCCAGCGTCTCCTTCTGCATTCCCTTCTGCGGCACATCAACAGTGATGGTCCTGGTGAGTGGCACGTATTCATGCCCTCGTTCGACCGTCACTGTGTACTTGCCGGGCGCGATCTCGATACGACCCGCATGCGCCGACAACGTGGTATGCATCTCCACGGCATTGGGATGTCCGCCGTTCTTGCGTTCGTAACGAACTGCAGAGCCTTGAGAGATGTTGGCCGACTTGGGGAAGAACCATTGGCCGGCTTCATTGCGAATGTAGAGCCGAGCGGGGATCGGCTTCGCTCCCTCTGCTTCGACAACTTGCAGTTCAACGAGCGTCTCAGTGCGAGCGGCTTGTCGTTGCTCAATCGCGGCAAAGGCTCGCGCGGGGACGATCTTTGGATCGACGTATTGAGCCAGATCTCGCAACGCCACGACTTTGAAGCCGCCGTCTTTGAGGTACTGCATCCACTCTTCAAATCGCTTCGGGTCAGTATGCACCCACGGATGGTCTCGATCGGGAACACCATGAAATTGCAGCACTGCGATCCGGCCTTTCGTGGCTTGGCTGACCGCTCGTTTGAAGTCATCGATCGTCCAATCGGGACGAGCATCACCGACTGACGGAATCAGCAGCGGATGATCGACACCCGGCTCGAACGCAAAGCCTCGGCCCCATTCGTAAGGAAACTCGGGAGCACCACCGCGCCGCGCAAAGATGATGCCCTGCTCGGCGAAGATCGGAAACGCGCCCTCATGAATGCCATTGCCGGGATAAGCAAAGCTCACAGGCTTGGGGATTCCATACTCGGCACAGCGAGCAGCAATGTGCTCCAACTGCTCCTTGAGCTTCGGCAACGATCGCTCGTTGATCGACATGTGGTCGCGCGTGTGATTGCCGATCTCGAAGCCGTCGGCATTCAGCTCGGCAATCTGCTGCCACGTCAGGTAGTCGCGTTTGTTGGTCGGAAATGTGAAGCCTTCAGTGATGAAGAAAGTCGCACCAAAGCCATGCTTCTTGAGGATGGGACTGACAACCAAATGCTGCGACGACACCGCATCATCAAAGGTCAGCACCACCAACTTTTCAGGCACCGGCTCAAGCGCTTGAGCTGCGGACGTGATCGCGACGAGCACCAACAACGCAAACCAACGTAGCAGCATGAGTCTTCTCCATGAGTCATCTTGATTCGACGATTGTTGTCTCTTGCAACGAGAAGGAACGTTCTTTCGCGGAGTGAAAGACGACGATCAGCGCGAGTCGACGGCGCTACGAATTACTCGCCACGCAAGACTTGTCGAGCAGCGCGAACAGCTCGTTCCGCAGCTTCGGTCGATTCACCCAGCACGGTGAGATGTCCCATCTTCCGACCGACACGCGCTTCCGTCTTCCCGTAGAGATGCAGCTTGATGTCATTCATCTTCAACATGCTGCCCCACTGCGGCTCGCCCTTGCTCCAGACATCACCCAGCAAGTTCGCCATCGCGGCCGGTCGCTTCTGCTGAGTGCTACCAAGCGGCAAGTCGCAGATCGCGCGGACTTGTTGCTCGAACTGACAAGTGACATGCGAGTCGATCGTCAGATGCCCGGAGTTATGCGGACGCGGGGCAAGCTCATTGATCAAGATCTCGCCGTTGCGAGTCACGAACATCTCGACGCACAGAACACCCACCACATCCAACGCTTCGAAGAGGCTTCGCGCGACCTCGATCGCACGTTGTTCGAGTTGCGGAGACAAACCTGCCGGACAGGTCGTCACGTCGAGAATGTGATGAGCATGAGAGTTTCTCAGCGGACCGTAGTAAGCGAACTCACCGCTCGGACTGCGAGCGCCGATGACAGAGACTTCGCATTCGAAGTCCACGAGCGCTTCGAGGATCGCTTCGTCGGTATTCAATGCCGCCCAAGCGTCAGCGGCGGACTGCGAATCGATCCGCAACTGCCCCTTGCCGTCGTAGCCCGAAGAAGCGGTCTTCAAGATCGCAGGCCGACCGAGTTCGCTAAGCGCTGCTTCCAAATCGACCGCACTTCGAACGGCTCGAAAGCCCGGCACCGGCAAACCGTGCTGCTGCAGAGTGCCCTTCTCGCGCAGACGGTGCTGAGAAATGTTGAGCACTGCTCCTGACGGTCGCACCAAAGTATGCCGTCCGATCAACTCCGTGATCGCTGACGGCACATTTTCGAACTCGAAAGTGACAACGCTCACACTGCGAGCGAATTGTTCGAGCTGCTCATAATCTTCATACGGAGCCGAATACTCCATATCCGCCACCTGGCCACAGGGAGTATCACGATCCGGCGAATAGACGTGAATGCGATATCCCAAGCGACGAGCAGCGATGGCGAACATGCGGCCCAATTGGCCGCTACCAAGAACACCTAGGGTTGCTCCCGGCAGGATAGGGTTTGTCATAACTCGGACTCGGCTAGCACTTTCTCGGTTTGCTCGCGTTGAAACGCCTCGTAGGCGGACGTCAGCGCCGGATCGTAAGTCGCCAAAATTCGAACGGCTAGCAAGCCTGCATTACGAGCCCCTGCCGTACCGATTGCCAACGTCGCAACCGGTATTCCGCCCGGCATTTGCACAATGGAAAGCAGCGAATCGAGTCCTCGCAGCGCCTTGCTTTGCACGGGCACACCCAACACTGGCAGCACTGTCTGCGAGGCAACCATGCCCGGCAAGTGAGCCGCACCGCCGGCCCCGGCGATGATGATCTTCAGCCCGCGCGACGCCGCCGTCTTCGCGTATTCGGCCATCCAATCCGGAGTGCGATGAGCCGAAACGACACGGCATTCATGCGGCACGCCGAACTGCTTGAGCACTTCGGCAGCGTTCTGCATCGTCTCCCAATCAGACTTGCTACCCATAATCACGCCGACCAGCGGCGAGGTTGATACTTCTGACATATTGGAATCCTTGAGTCGGTCGAGTGTGCGTATTTTCGGAGCAGCCTGCAGAGACTGAAGAGCTGGCGAAGAGTTGATATCGCTGTGTCGTATTACTGTCTCTTATACACATCTCCGAGCCCACGAGACGTAGAGGAATCTCGT
>OMIV01000116.1 GCA_900299185.1 Planctomycetaceae bacterium | reverse complement strand
GTGTCCGGACAAGCCGAAAAGTTCCCGGTCTTTGAAGATGACGAACCGGCGCCCGAGCAACCTCCGGCTGTCGTCGAAGCCAAGCTCATTCGAGCTTTGATTGTGGGTCGGGGACCGACGCGGGCACCCGATCTCGCTGAAATCTACAGCGAAGGCAACGTGTCACTGACTCAACCTCGCGAGGATGCGCCGCGGCCATTGACCATCAAGGCCGAGCAAATGCATCTCCGCAATCAGGGGCTCAATCGGCAAGAAGTGCATCTCGTGGGTGAACCCGCGAAGTTGGATGACCCGCAGTTGGATCTTCAAGGCCGCGAAGTTTTCTTTGATCGTCATCGCAACTTGGTGTGGGTTGATGGACAAGGCGAACTCAAGCTGCCTGTGCCACGCGATCTGGAAGGCAAGGCGTTAGCGAATCCCACCAAGCTCACCATCACTTGGAATGAGCAGATGGTGTTTGACGGGCTTGTGGCCACCTTCACCGGACGAGTCATTGCCGGCATGTTCGACAGCACGATGAAGTGCCAAAAGATGGAAGTCCGCATGCAGCGGCGCATGAAGTTTGAACGTGACTCGGGCTCGGTGGGCAAGACAGAGATCAGCACGATCGTTTGTCGTCAGCAGGTGGAGTTCGACAGCAGCGCGATCGTTAACAGCAGCCTCAATCAAGTTCGCAAAGGCCGCTTTGCCGCCTTCGCGATGAATGTGCAGACGGGCCGAGCCGAAGCCAAAGGGCCGGGCATCTTGCAGGTTTGGCGTCGCGGCCAAGGCAAGATTGCGGGGCTGACTCCGCAAGCGACTGCCGCTCCGAACCAAGCCACTCGCGTGAAGACCGGCGGCTGGGACTACACCCAAATTGAGTTTGCTGACGAGCTCATCGGGCTGCGCGAGCAACGCTCGACGACCTGCAAAGGTCAGGTGCAAGTTGTGTACGGACCGGTCTCGGAGCCACTCGAAGTTTTCGATGTCGATCGTTTGCCTAAGGACGCCTTCTTGGTGTCGAGCGACAGCTTGCAGGTCACTCAGCCACAACATCGCCCCGAGACCGGTAAGGAGATGATCGAGCTGGTGGCCGAGGGCAACGCCTGGCTGGAAGGCCGCGCCTTCAGCGGGCAAGCCGACGTAATCTCGTATGACAGCGCTAACGATCTCTTCATGTTGCGGTCGCTGGGTGAGAACGACTCGGAACTCACTCACGAACAACGCGCCGGCGGCAACCGCATCCCCACCGTCGCGAAGACAATCCAATTCGTGAGATCTCAAAACCTAGTCAACGTCGACAAAGTCCGCTTCAGCTCGGGCCTGCGCTAATGCGTCGAGTGCGAAGCGATGTCGGATTTGCTACTTGGGATCGTTCGCGGCCATGCTCATCAGCATGCGGCCGAATTCTCGTGCGCTCCAGAGTGAGCGGCCAACTCCCCAGCCTCGATCGACGATCGTGGTGTCGATGTCGACGAAGATGTGGTCCTCTTGATGTCGTCGGCTGCGGACGACGATCTCGCCATGCGGGTCGATGATGTAGCTGTCGCCATAGCCGACGCCGTCGTAGTTCGAGATGCACTCTTCCTTGCCTAACGACACGTTGTTGCCGCGCACGAAGTAAACCGAGTTCTCAACAGCTCGCGCGGTGTGATCGGCGCGGACTTTCATGAAGTGCCCGATCAAACCTTCCTTGGCGATGTAGTTGAAGTGTGGGGCAAAGATGACTCGCGCGCCCTTCAAGGCCAGCAAGCGAGCGGGCTCGATGTAGCCACCGTCTGAGCAGATCACGACGCCGAACGTCAGACCTTTGTGCGTGAAGACCGGGAAGTCGCGGCCTTGCTTGTGAAACTTCATGTAGGCCGAGCACTTGCTGTATGTCCCCAGCAGATGGCCTTTATGAATGACGGCTGCGGTGTTGTAGAGGTCGTCACCTCGTCGCTCGTTGAAGCCCACGATGAAAGCCGCTTCGAAGCGAGAAGTCTCGCTGAGCACGCGCATCATTTGGTTCGAGTCGACGGTGAAGGCACCGTCTCGCGCCTTCTGACCATCGTCGGGATAGCCGGTCAAGAAGCACTCGGGGAAGCAAGCGATATCGACGCGGTCGAGGTCCATGCGTTCGAGGCTCTGCACGACCTTCTTCAGGTTGCCATCGAAATCACCGAGTGTGGAATCTAACTGACAGTGGCCAATTCGCATGGTGAGTCTCCTGTGACGATGCGGTTCCTCTTAACGAGATTCGATCGTCACAGGTTTGCTCATGAAACGAAAGCGCGTCTCTCACTGACTGGGTGCCACACGGCGGTCATACGGGCGGCCCGTCGGCTTGCATGCCCTCTGCAGCAGAAGCTGGCACTTCGAACTTTTGCTCGCTGTTGCTCTTGGGGAGATCGACTTCAACGCGATGTGCATTGAAGAGTCGGCTGCCTTGGGGCTTGTCCGGAGTCACTTTGCCATCGGTGCCTTCGATGCGGACAAAGTGCGGACCACCAACGGTTCCCTTCACTGAGGATGTATCGAACTTTCCATTCGTAATCGTGGCGTAACCGAAGGGGCCTTTATTGCCCTTTGTCACGTTTGGTTCGAACGTCACTGTGCCGGCTGGAATCGGCTCACCTTTGAAGGTCACCGTGCCGGATACTCGAAAGCGTTCCACATCGCTTCCGCCACCGCCGCCGCACCCTGCTGACACGAGTGCTGCGGCAGACAACGTGACTGCTGCTAGGTTTTGAAAGAGTTTGGCCATGTTGCGTGTCCTTTGATCGATAGCTCTCGCACTGAATCCATTTGTCACGAGTTGAAAACGAACAAGGGCACGTTGGGACGTGCCCTTGCATGGTTAAGTCGCCGTTCGTTGAGAATTAATCACCTTCCAAGTTGGTCGTGGCTTCTTCACCGTTGCGGCTGGCGATGCTCAACAGCACCGACATGTCGATGTTCTCCGACATAAATCGAGTAACACCATCACCCATCAGAACTTGAGTGCCACCGACGTGATTGCTGCCAAAGCTGATGTCGTTGAAGTTGATCACCGGAATGTAGGTCGTCGAGTTAATTGGTTGTGCCACGTTTTTGACAGGGGCGCAGTCCGTTGCGTTAGCAAAGCCGCGATGCCACTTGCGATAGCCAACCATGTCAGCGCCGGAGAGGGTCTTGTGATTCGAGATTTCGCCTACAAAGAGAGTATTCGACAAGCCGTCCGTCACGTCGCGATCACGGACGCGAGCAGTTGGACAGAGCATGCCGTGCGACGAGTAGCCTCCGTGTGCTGCAGTTGGCGGATTCGTGCATTCACCCGCCGCCGCCGCTGCTCCTAAATAGTTGGTGCAGGTGTAAGTGGCAGGCACACCTGCGACGACGTTCTTGGGGCCCCTGTTGCCGTAGTAGTGCGTCGTGTAGAGCGTGGTGCTGCCGTTCTCGAATTCCTTATTGGAACTTGGGCAGAAGAACGCGGGGATCTTCTTAACTCCTAGCACTGCGTCATGGCTTGCGTAACCAGCGAGGTTGAAGTCGATCTGTTGGAACAAGTTGAGATAGTCAATTTGTGGCAGAATCATGACATGCCACGACAACTGATTGCCGCCGCGCACTCCTGCTGGAGGGAAGGTTGTGTAAGTCTCCAAGTAGTCATGCATCGCCACCCCAATTTGCTTGAGATTGTTCTTACATTGGGAGCGACGGGCAGATTCACGAGCTTGCTGAACGGCGGGCAGCAACAGCGCAACCAGCACAGCAATAATCGCAATAACAACCAACAGTTCGATGAGAGTGAAACCAACTCGACGACGTAACTTCATGAACATCCTTTCGAAGATAAAAAAACTTGCCCGCAACGAAGGGGCGGGGACTTTTACGTTTCTGATCGAGATCACAAGCCAGAACAGTGGCAACGCAAACTCAGTCGATTACACGTAACAGCGACGACCAATGCGTGCTGAGTTCGAATGCTCGCCACCCTTCAAACGAATTGTGTCCCGTTTCGGCAACTCGACCGCGGCAGACCCGTAAATGCGGGGCTTGGTTGCGAGCTCGAAGTGGTGTCTGCGAGCGAATATGCCGGACAGCAAGTCTCGTCCAAGTTCGTTTTGGAGCGACATCAGAGCGACGCATCATTCCCGAAGATGATCGTGGCCAGAGCAGCACGACGTGTCACTTGGGGTCTCGCATGGAGTCCCGCTGAAGCCGCGGGGTACGGCGCTGAGTGGATGAGAGCCTGTTCATTCAGCGGGCTGCAGCGAGTCTTTATGGAAAATCTCGGCGCTCTGTGCTGATCTGCGGTGAGGAATTCTTTCACCACAGAGCAGCAGCGAACGCGGTGTAAAGACACGGAGATTGCAATCGCCGCCAGGCTCCGTTTGGGAACCGTCTCTCCCTCGCACGAATCAACGCGAATGGGAGAGATCCGTAATTACTCTTGCACAGATCGCTCGTGACGAGACCCAATGCTGGGTGATTCATTTACCAGCGGAAGCGATGCTCTTGCGACCCTTCACGAGTTCAAACTGCATGCCCTTCGGCTGCAAGACGGACAGCAAGTTGCTGAAGGCATCAGTCCACAGAATGGGTTCGGATCCCATCGTCACTTCTTGTGCCTTCCCTAGCCGAAGCGCGCTGAGCGATTCGGACTGACGACTCATCAAGACCCACACGCTCAGCGATGTTCCTTTCTCGCTGTCCTTCGGACCGAGGACCGCTCGCGTCTGAAGATCAAACGCTTGAGCGATGCCTGCGCAGACCGGCCTCAGATCAACGTGCCGATTCGAGATGTGGCACGCCAAGATGCCGTCGTCGGCCAAGTGCTTCAGGTACAGCTCGGCACAATCGCGAGTCAGCAAGTGCGTGGGGATGGCGTCGCCCGAGAACGCATCGAGCACCAGCACATCGAAGCGATTGGGCTCTTCATGCTCCAAGGCGATGCGGCCGTCTTCGATGACCACATCATTCTTAGCGAGGCACTCCGAGAGATACGTGAAATGCTCGCGAGCTAACGTCACGACATCGGGATTGATTTCGTAGAGGCGGTAGTAGTCCTCGGGCTGCGCGTAGACCGCGAGCGTGCCAGTCCCCAATCCAATCACGCCCACTCGCTTCGATTGGCCGGCTCTATGTTGAGAGACCGCAATGCCGCCGCCTCCGTCTGGACCGTAGAAGCTGGTTGGCCATCGACGTCGGTCGGCTCTTTGAAACTGATGCCCGTGACGAATCTGGCCATGCTGCAAGACATACGCATTGAGTTCTGGATTGCGTTCGCTGGATTGCTGCTTCACTCGCAACGTGCCGTAGCAGTTGCGACTGCTGGCCAGCGCGTTGCGTGAGACATGCTCGGACTGCATCCACAATGCGGCACCGAGCAGCAACGCAAAGACTCCGAGCAAGCTACTGTCCATGATCGGTTGCGGAGCATCAACGGGGGCGGACTTTGATTCTCGTAACATGACCAGCAGCAGCGCGACGCAGGTGGCGACGATCGCAATCGGCAGCTCCAGCAAAGTTGTGAAGTAGTGAGGTGCGAAGAGACCGACAAACAGACCGCCGATAGCTCCGCCGAGTGACAAGCACAGATAGAACAACGTGAGATGTCGAGGCGTGGGCTTCAATGTGACCAGCTCGCCATGACAGACCATGCACGAGCAGAACAACAACCCGAAGTAGATCGAGCCTTGGAGCACGAAGCCGGATGTCGATCGCCAATTCAAAGCCGAACCCCAGAGCAACACAGCGGTGCCGACGGAGGTCAGAATCAATCCTGTCGTAAAGATGCGGCGGCGATACCAACGGTCGCTTTCGAAGCAGAGGATGAACGTCAGCAGGTAGAGCGCGAGAGGCGCCACCCACAAGAACGGCACGACGGCAATGTCGGTGCAGACTTGATTGGTCACTGCCAACAACATGGCTGAGGGAACCGCAGCCAGGGCGACCCACAACAGAATAGTCGATGTCGTAGGTGTTACATCTATGGCGGCATCGGTCGTGGAGTTAGCTGGTTCGGCCTTCACAGGTTTGGCTCGCATGGCAATTGTCGCACACAGCACGCACAGCACCGTGAAGGCCACAAAGCCAGCGGACCAGAACGAGGCTTGTTGCTCGGTCGCCCAACGAGGTTCAACCAGGAACGGATACGACAACAACGCCAGCAGCGAGCCAATGTTCGACAACGCATAAAGCCGATACGGCGAGCTACCCGGCAATGCGCGAGCGAACCAGCCTTGCAGCAACGGCCCAGTTGTCGACAGCACGAAGTAAGGCAGTCCCACTGTCACGGTCAGCAGCAGCAAGATGCGACCTACCGGATCGTTGGCGTCGGTGGGTTTCCAACTGGGATCGGGAGCGATGGGAAGCAGGCACGCCGCGACGATCATCAGCGAGATGTGAAGGGTTGCTTGCGCCTTCGCTCCGAGTTTGCTGACGAGCAAGTGGGCATAGAGGTAGCCGCCGAACAACGCGACTTGAAAGAACAACATGCACGTTGTCCATACGGCGGGACTGCCACCGAACCACGGCAAGATGAACTTGCTAATCAGCGGCTGCACTTGAAACAGCAAGAAGGCACTGAGGAAGACGGTGACGAAGAAGACGATCGCAGACAAAGCCCGGCCCGGTTGCGACATGACGAACTCACTCGGCTTTAGAAGACGTGATGCGGCGCGTTGAACTGTCAGTTCTGACAAGCTCCGCGCGACTCAACAGAGCAACGGCTATTCCCAGTTGCGGCCAGACTCTCAATCGGCTCGTGTAACGAGAGCGACATTTCGCATGCCCCGAGGATTGAGCGCATCTGTCAGCAAAGACGCGCTGCCGATCTCTCTTGGGACGACTTGAAAGAACTACTTGGCGACTGCGGCGGGGTTGTCGGTTGCCACCGCCGAAGACAACGAAGCCGCCTCTGCCGGTTTGTCAGCAGTCGTGGCGGTTGCCTGAGGTTGCGAATCGGCATCGAGCGCCAACTCGGCGATCAGTTCGTCACGGCGGCGTTGAACGGTTTCGTCAAAGATCTGAATCACATTCAGAGCCTTATCACGCGACGTTACCAGTCCGATGATGAGATACTGGGCCAACGCCATTCCGTAACAGATCCAGCCAGGAGTTCCGGGGGCAATGGCAGCCAAGATCGCGAAGACCGGCGACGACCGATTGAGATGCACGCACAAGTGCCCGCGGACGAATGGCCAAGCTTGCTGACGAATCTGCGGCCAGAGCTTCTTGTCGTTCTCGTACTTGACCTTGGGGGGGCCATGATGAATGACCGCAAACAGTTCTTGATCCGGCATCATCTGCACGACACCGATGGCCAACATGACTCGCAGGCCGAGAAAGATCCAACCGGTCTCGTCCTGATGTTGGACCTCCAGCGGACTGATGCTGATGTTGCCTTCTTCGACGTGACGCTGAGCGAATCTCGCATGAATCAGCGGTTTGACCCACGGAAACAGCAGCGTCTCCATGTTCTGTGTGGCGATCAGCAACAGCACCGCGCCTCGAAACCACTGCTCCAGATCTTTCTCAAGCTCGGCATCCAGTTGATTGAGTCGCAGCACCTTCTTGGTGAAGACCCGAAAGATCGGCACTGCGATGCAGCCGACGAGCAACCGAGTTATCGGCCGCACGATCGGCTTCAACAGAGACAGATCCATCAGGATGCGAAACAGACTCCACACAGCGCGTCAGCTTTCATTGGAGGAACAAGCAGAGACTCAGCGAACGGAGTGTAGGCAAGTCGGTTCAAGTCTCGCACTGCGGCTGGTTGATGCATCCAGATGACCGCACCAAGTTGCGATCTCGCGCCATCGTCTTCACGATGCCGCGCGTTGGACCAAACGCCGGTTCAAAGCCATTGTCGCCTTTCGCTCCGCGAAAGAACGCTCTTTCGCGGAGCGAAAGGCGACGATCGACAACGAGTCCGATTTCATTCTCAGACAGCCGCCCTTCTTTCCTTGAGATGCCGCACATGACGAGCAGTCGATCTGCCATCCTGAATGCCGTTCGCCAAAAGGCCGTGCCGCCGACTCAGTTGCCGGACTTGAAGCAGGATTGGATCCAATTTGATGACCTGGCCGCGCAGTTCGCCGGAGTGTTGGAAGGCGTCGGCGGGAAGTGCATCCGAGTGAAATCGGTCTCGGAGATCAATGCCCATCTGGAAGAACTCACACAGTTCAAGACCGCGCTGGTGCGTTGTTCGAACATCGACGGAGCGGGCAATCCCAACGTCGGTGCCTCGGCCTATGATGACCCGCATTTGCTAGAGAACGTCGACTTCGCCTTGTTGCGAGGAGAACTGGCGGTTGCCGAGAACGGAGCTGTGTGGATCACCGATCAACGACTCAAACATCGAGTGTTGTTCTTTCTCTGTCAGCACTTGGCGTTGGTTGTGCCCCTGCGAGATCTCGTGCCGCACATGCATGCGGCTTACGAACGACTGACCGTCGGCCAGAGGCAGTTCGGAGCCTTCATCTCGGGGCCGTCCAAGACTGCGGACATCGAACAATCGCTTGTGATTGGTGCTCATGGCCCGCGTTCCCACATCGTGTTTCTCGTTGACGATTGGGAATAGGACGCCGGACTTATGTCGCTGGTTATCGGGATGGATGAAGCGGGCTACGGTCCGAATCTGGGGCCGTTGTTGATCACGGCTTCGGTGTGGGAAGTCAGTGGCGATCCGCGCAAGTTCGATTTCTGGTCGAGCTTGTCAGAGTCCGTCTCGCAAACGGCGACGAAGGACGGGCGGCTGTATGTCGCTGATTCCAAAGCCGTCTATACGCCGCAACGGGGGTTAGCTGATCTTGAACGCGGCGTGTTGGCGGTCATGAGTTTGAATGGCCGCCGACCGCAGACGTATCGCGAGTTCGTATCGCGCATCACGGGCGAGGATGACTTGCTCGATCCAGAGACTTGGTTTCGTGATGCCGACGTGCCGCTGCCGTTGGTCTCGGATGCGAGTGATGTGGATGAAGCTGCCGACGCGCTGCGGGCCAATCTCGATAAGGCTGGCATCAAGTTTCGTGATTTGCGTTCGGACGTTGTTTTGACTGAGCGATTCAATCGAGTGGTCGAGCAGTTCGACAACAAAGCCAGTGCGCATGCGAGCTTTGTCTTTGGGTTGCTGTCGCGAGTTTGGCCGCTCGCCGAGCGAACGTTGGTCATCGGCGACAAGCTCGGTGGTCGCAATCGCTACGACGATTTGATTGCCGACATTCCCAACATCGGCATGGTGTTTCGCCAAGAAGAGAGTTCGCTCATCAGTCGTTATCGAGTCGACAAGTCGGAGCTGCGCTTTCAACAAAAGGCCGAGCAACATTTCCCGGTCGCAGTTTCGTCGATGATCTGCAAGTACGCGCGCGAAGTGGGGCTCGAACTCTTCAATCGCTTTTGGCAACAGCACGTCCCCGGCTTGAAGCCAACGAAGGGTTACCCAGAAGACGCGAAACGCTTTCGAGACGATGTCGATGCCGCTCGGCAGAAGCTGGGAATTTCCGATCGCGAGTTCTGGCGCTGTCGGTAGCGAGATCGGAAAGCAGAGACGACATGGGCTGCAAGGAACTGATCCGCAATAACTTTCCGAAGTGGGTGGCACGCCCTGAGTACTCGAAGGGCGTGTGCTGGAGTAGCGCGACCACGCCCTTCCCGTTGGTCAGAGCGTGCCACCCAAATCAAATCGGGAAGTAATGACGCCTACGGTCCGAAGCTGATCGAGGTCGACCGTTCTACGACTCAATGTTGTGAGTCGCTGTCATGCGCTGAGGCATCGTCGCGAAGTGCGGTGCGGCTGCTTCAGCGGAGTGCGCGGCATCAACTCGCTGACGAGTTTGAGTGAGGCGATCAAGTTGCTCAGAGATCACTCGCATCCGCTCATCGACGGTCGCTCGCAAGTCAGCAGAGGTCTGTTCCATACCAACGGAGACCGAAGTCACGACGCCGAGTAGCAACACCATCTGCCCGAGTGTGGCAATCAGCCAACCGGTCGGAGCGAGGTTCGACGATGCTCCAAACGTCCCGAGGATCACCAACGATAGTCCCAGGGTGATGCCCAAGATTCCGACGTAGGAAAGGCCCGGCCCGACCTGGCTCATCAGTCCGCCGGCCTTGCGCGACGGTGCGACCCATTGTTGCGGACGGGTTGCTGGCGATGCGGGCGGGAGTTGTTGAGGCATGGCGGCAACCGTGGAGTGGTTTGGCTCGGAGACAGAAAGCACCGGGGCATCAATGCGTCGGGTGATCGTTGCTGGAGCATCGACTGATGCAGATGGGGAGCTACTCGCAGCTTGCTCCGCTGCTGGCGATTGAATGTTGGGAGTCTCTGGTCGAGCAACGGGGGCTTGATGAGCGTCGTCGAGTGACGCGGCTCGCGTGCTGCCGTCGCGACTGATCTTTTCGACGCGCGCCAGGATCTCGTTTGTTAGCCGATCGAGTTCCGCGTTGATCGTGGAGTCGTTGGCTCGTGGCTCTGCCGCAACAGGTCGGACTTCGTGATCTATATGAGCGACCGGCTCGTGAGTGACACGCTGCGAGTCGCTGCCGACTCGATTGGCTTCGAGACCTGAAGTCAGAGCGTTTGACGATATCGGAGCAGAGGCGGTCGACATCGAAGTGCGGGCGGCGTGCTCGTCTGGTTGAGTCGCCGCAGTTGTTTGGAGTGCTTCCTCAAAGATGCGTTTGCGAGGCGGGCCGAATGGATCGGACGAGCGACCGTTGGCCCAGCGATTGAGCAGCTCTCGCGCCTCTTGAGCGCGACTGTTGCGTTGATTGGCGGGCTCGGTTTGAGACGCAGCGGCCTCACCCAGCGCGGTTCCGCACGTTGAACACGTCACACGGCGGTTGTCCGTCGCGAGTTCAGTAACGACATCACTTTGGCATTTGCCACACCACATCCTTGCACCCGTTCGCGGCCCGAAAACGACGGTCATTCCTTGAGGCGAATCCTTTACGCGGCGGGATTATGGAGGCGCGCCAGATTGACGCAATACCGGTTTATGAGTGCGACCGGCGCTGCAGACTTCGGGCTAATCGCAAGGTGCCGCAGCGGGCGTGGCACTCAGCAACGCTGACGTCAGTGTGCTGTCCTCAGTTAGTTCAGCATCGCTCAGTCCAACGGTCGGACCCACACGTTGCGGAAGCGAACGGGGCTGTCGTGATCTTGCAAGAACAGCGGTCCGGTCATGGTGCGTCGTAGCTTTTCTTCCACCTCTTTGAGATACGGCGTTGTTCCATGTCGATAGGGATGGTACTTCGAGCGAGGCTCGCCGAATCGAGTTTGGTCTTGGACCTTTCGGCCATTGAGCCACGCGGTCAGCACTCCGTCTTCAACGATGTTGCCATCGGCATCGCGACGAGGAGCTCTGAAACGCACGTCGTAACCCTGCCACTCACCGGGTTTGCGAGCGGCGTTCTCACTGGGAGCCGCGAAGCCATACAGCGCGCCCATGTCTTCCTGAGTCAGCTTCTCTTTGCCGAACGAATTGATGATTTGCAGTTCATAGTGCCCGTGAATGTAGAGCCCGCTGTTGCCATGACCGGACTCGGGCAATTGGAACTCGACATGAATGTCCGCGTCACGAAAGCGGAGCTTTGAGAGCACGTGATTCGAGCGTTGCTTGTTCGCCGTCGACACCAGCGAACCGTCGGCGACTGGCCAGTCGATGGGTTGGCCGGACATGCTGAGGAAGTAGTCCGAGTTCTTGCCATCAAACAACACGACGGCACCCGAAGGCGGCGGCACAGGCAGCTCGGTTTGAGATGGCGCGAAGTCTGGTTGGTCTTGAGCGGATAGAAGTGAACTCGACAAAGCGAACACGAGATTCAGCAACAAACGGTGAGGAAGGTGTGTCATGAGCGTGTCTTCAAAAGTTGAATGAGTCGGAGCTGCCTGCGTGCCCTAAGAACAACAGCGATGGGCGAGGTTTAGCGAGTCGGTCCGTCGGTGTGAGTGCGATTACTCGCGAGTTCGCCGCGATCGTTGTTTGGTCGATCGGTGGTTTTGGGACGAGACCAATGTCGCATGCCTCGTTCATTGATCGAACGTAAGACGAAGTACCACAACGCGGCGACGACGAGGCCACCAACGCTCAATCCCAGCCAGGCATAGCGGATGAGTTCGCGTTGCATGGCATACACGGGAGCCAACACGGATGCCGTGCGTTCTTGAACGACGGCCGACCAGCCGGTCGTTCCAACTGGGCAAAACGCGGCCAACCATTCGCCACCAAAGAGGTCGTGGTTGATGGTCGATAACGGGTCGCGGTACTCGGTCAGCAACACTCGAACTTGAATGTCGTCTTCATCAGTCGACATGCCGCGTCGCACCTTCTCTTCTTCTTCAGCGGACTTGATGCGCGGCACCATCTCGTCATCGACACGGAGCTTTTCGAATTCGTCGGCGGTCAGCTCTCTGAGCACGCGCGGGTCTTCGAGGCCCGAGTGATCCAGCAGCTTCCAATTGCGGCGATCAATCAAAGCGATCATGCGATGTGTGCCGTCAGCACCGCGGATGATGACTTCATGCTGCGAGAGCAATTGCCCCAAACTGGTGGTGCGTCCCAAGACTCCCAGCACCTTCTTGCCTTCGGTGTCCCACACGGGAGTGGAGAGCGCGACGACATTCAAATTCGTCGCGGCGCTCTTATATGGCAGCGAGATATGACTGCTGCGAATTGGTCCGGTCTCTGGCGGCACCGTCTCGGCGGTGTATTCGCGGTTAAGACCATGAAAGTAATCGCGATGCTTGAAGTTACCGTCGATCGTCGATGTATCGAGTGGCTCACGCCAACGTTGAAAGCCCTTCGCGTCGCAGAAGAACCAGCTCGTATCGAGTTCCAGCAACTGCTTGCGGCGACTCTCGTCGATGTGACTCTTTTCGTTGTCGAGCATCTGTTGAAACTGCTCGCGGTCGCTCCAGTCTCGATCGAGAGACGCTTCGAGTGCGGACCTCAGCAATCGATCGCTGGCAACGGTGAGAAGCTCTGCCATGCGAGCTTGCAGTTCGCGATCAACGCTGCGGGCCACGACGTTCGCCGACATGACGTCGGTCTCGATCGCGCGCTCTCGTAGGTTCTCTTCGGTCGATTCAACCGCGCTGTGCATCAGGTTGGTCGTCACGAAGAACATCGAAACGAGCAACAGCGCGGGACCGATTCCTCCGAGTGCAACCAGCGGTCTCATGCGTCGCTGGCGATCGCGGATGTAGAGCACGTCGAGCACGGCTTGAGCGTTGGCATAACGCCGCTCGGGATTGATCTGCAGGCAACGGTCGATGATTTCGACAAGACGCCGATCAACGCCTTTCACTCCGGCATGACCATTGGGACGCGGTGACTCGCGGACGATCTGTTGATAGACCCGTAAGCGATCTTCCAGTCCCGGAGCGTTCTGCAAACGAGCTTCGTTCTCGGGAGTTCGAAATGGCGGCATGCCGATCAAGAGGTGATACAGCAACGCACCCAAGGCATAGACGTCCCATCGCGCATCGGGCACGGCGGTGAGGTCCGCTTGCTCGGGAGCCATATAGAACAACGTGCCGAGCGCTGGGTTCTGCTCGTCCGACAAACGCGATTGGCCGAAGTCGCACAAACGCGGTTCGAAGTCCGAGTCCATCAGCACGTTGGCGGGCTTCAGGTCGCAATGCAGCACGCCTCGGCCATGAGCATGCACCAGGGCCTGACACACACTCTTCACAATGCGAATGGCTTCATCAGCAGGCATGGGACCATCGGCCAACATACCGGCCAAGGATCCGTTTTCGAGGTACTCCATCACGTAATACGGCGGGTCATGCTGCCAGCCGACATCTTGCAGGCGGACGATGTTTCGCGACGTGTAGAGCAGGGCGAGCTTCTCGACTTCGCGGCTGAGCAATGACCAATCGAGCCCGCGCCGATGCGTGTAGAACTTGATGGCGACGTCCTTGCCGGTCTTGTTCTCGCGTGCCAGCCACACCGCACCATAGGCACCTTCACCGAGCCGCTTCAGCATTTGATAGCCCGCAGCGTGCGGTGCTCCCGACAAGGTTTGCTCGCTGAGCCGTCGCGTGCGTTCGCGAGCTTCGTTGTCTTGCAGCGGTGTTTCATCAAGAGCCGTAGCCAGATCAGATGAAGGCATGTTGTTGATTCGCGGAGAGGACGACGAAAGGGAGCCTTGATTGACGATACGCATCCGAGCGGCGGACTCCCATCGAGTGCGTGCTGATGCTTGCGGCAGAACTCCGGCATTCACGTGGGGCACGTTTTCAACGTGCCTCTATTCGAGAAGCGAGCACATTGGAAACGTGCTCCACGAGTTCTGCTTTGAGCTTCCAATCAGACAGATGCTCGTCAGGAGCGGCGGGCATCGTAACTGACCGCGCGAGAAAACGACTTCGATCAAACGCCGAGTCTTCTGACGGTTCCCGCTTTCGAGCCAGCGCTGTGAGAACTCTTACTGAGAGTGAGCGACTCCGAGTTCGAGGTTCGAGAGCGACTTAGCGGAGTTGCTCGACTTCAGAGCTACGGCGCATCAGATCGTTTGTGCTCGATCGGCATAGCTCGCGCGACCTGACAACTGCGACCAAACGCGAAGTTGCGAATGACTCTGGCTGCGTTTTGCTTGCTGTGAATTGCCCAATCGATGCAATCGGCAACCACTCTTGCGGCTTTCTTTTGGTGGACAAAGCCGAGAATTGAAACGCCTGCGACCCAGCGTAGTTTGAGGCGTTGTCGGTCCAGTTCGAGCGGATCGCTTGGCGCGTTTGCTGCGGCGGCCAACGAACGGCGGATTGATCGACGGTTCCTTTTCCCTATCACTTGTTGAGCAATTTGAGAGTTGTCTCATGAGATCCCGTGAGCGAGGGACATCCGGTTTCACACTGTTAGAGGTGCTGATCGTGGGCACGTTGCTGATGCTATTAGCGGCGACGTTCGTGCCCGAGTTCACCGCCGCTCATGAAGACGCGCGCTGCGCCGCAGTCGTGGAAGACCTGACGATGCTTCGCAAGCAGATTGATCTGTATCGACATCAGCACGACGGTCGCGTGCCGGGCTATGCGACGACGTCGGAAGAAGTCTTCCTTAAGCAATTGCGTCGACGTACCGACCAAACGGGCGTCGTATCGAGTAACGGAAAGTACGGCCCGTATCTCAGCGGAGAGATGCCGCGCTCGCCGTTCAAGGATTCGTCGAAAGTGCTCGTCGTGTTGGGGCCGCTGAAGGCGCAACATGCTGATGGTCAAGGCGATCACGGTTGGGCTTACAGCGCATCTACGGGCGAGATCCGTGCCAACGTGTCGGTGAGCGTGATCGCTCCGAATGGCAAATCGGTCAATCAATTGTGAGCGGCGGGACTGCTCGTTGTGCGGTTCAATCTCAGTCGCGGAGCGACTGAGCTACGTAGTCGAGTCGCTCCGCGACTCGATGCTCTGACGACGCACATAACGCTTAGATTCGCTGCCTTACGAGCAGCTTCGCGGGCTTGCTCAGAGAGCCCCACTCAACGCGGCGGTGATGCCGTCGATGATGCGCTCCAAACTTCCGGGCGCGACATGCGCGACTTCTACTTGATAGAGCGCCTTCTCATACGCCTCACGAGTCGGCACGTAACTGGCCAACGCTCCGTTTGAGAGCGTCACGAAGATCAGCGTTCGGTCGGGGAAGCGTCGCTGTATTTCGGATTGCACGGCGTAGTACGGCTCGCCATCGACAGCGATCCAAGTCGCGTCACCCAGCGTCCAAATCTCAACGGGGTACGGATACTGACCCGAAGGCAGCGGGGCGATGCGTTCAATGAGCCGCCGCTTGCGTTCGATCAACGCTCGCAGCCGAGCGACTTCGGCAGCGTCGCCTCGCGCTGATGCCGCAGCTTCGTCTTGAGCGAGTTGAATCATCTCGGACTTCACGGCGTCGACAGTTGGCATGCCCGGCAAGTAATCAAGCGGAACGATCACTCGTCGCGTTTCGAAGCGAGCGGTCAGCGCGGCGTGTTCGTCGGTTTGAGGTTGATAGCGCCAATCACCGAGCGTCGCTCCCGAGAACACCGGACCTCGATAAGCGAAGTCGTGTTGAGCGGGCGGCATCGCGGCCAACGCTTGCAGAGCGGCAAAACCGACTTGTCGTCCGTTGTTGTCCGCGATCGAAACGTCGCCGACATAGTCTGCCTTGGGGCCGATGTCTCCGCAGGGGGCCAGCGTGAAGACGCAAGGAGCAGAGGTCGCGGCTTCGACGGTTTCTCTTAAGGCTCCGATGTAGTCGGGACTGACCAGAGTGTTCTCCCAAGCCAACGTTGTGGGATGGCAGGGATAATTCACCAACGTTGCGACGATCTGCCCGGCGGCGTTGGTTGCTCGAATCGTCTTCACGGGCAGCGGCCAGTCGATGTCAGGATTGAAGCCACACACAAAGATGCCCGCCGTCTCATCAAAGGCATCTCGATGATGTCCCATCCGACAGTCCGTCGAACCGTAAGTCAGCGTCACTGGTTGAATGCTCGCGATTGCCCGTTCAACTGCTGTGGCAATCAACGCTGGCAGCGAGTCGAGATACGGGCCGATCAAATCACCGCCCGGCAGGTTGGCTCGTTCTCGCGTCAGCAAGCCGGCTCCATGCGTATGCGAGAACAAAATCGTCAATCGCTCGGACGGCAGCTTGAGCAGCTCGCACGTGCGAGCTCGGACCTCTTTCATCTCTGGGGGACGAAAGAGGCAATGATCGAGCATCACAAAGACTTGCTGCTGAGTGCGATCGCCATTGATTGGTTCAAGCACCACCGCATCAGCGACCAGCGGGCGATGGATGCCGGTGGAGCGGTCATGCTTGGCTGCTCCCCACATGCGGTGATACGCGCCGACCGGCGGAGTGATGTCTTCGCGAGCGGTTCCGAATCGGCAGCGAGTTGTCGGCGTGCGGAGCAATGTCGTTTTCATGCTGGATTCCAACGTGTGAGCTTTAGAGCAGCGGCTTGAAAGATGAGTGGCACTTCAGCGAAGTCGGCTGAACGATCGCAAGTAACGAGCGGGTTTCAGATGACTTCAGCCTGCGGATTACTCCGAAGCCGCAGACTGCTCAACCGTCGGACTTCCATGGTGGCAAATGAGCGATGTCGGCGCGAGTCATCTCAACGGCACTCCGTGATCTATTGAGTGCGCTGCTTCACGGTTTGTGTCTTTCTCCGTTCCCTCTGTTGCCTTCTGTTCCAATCGTTTTCATGAAGACTTGGAACAGGAGCAAACCGAGGTAACAGAGTGAAAGGCTAACAGAGGAGTTGTTGTGATTGAGCTTCTTACTTCGTTCCTCAACGTTGAGAGATAACTCGATGGACCGCACGCTGTTTAGCGAGTAACGATTCTTCCGCTGTTAGTGAGATGAGACGAACTAGACCGTGGCTACCAAATCTTGAAGAAGGGCCAACATGTTCGAGTTAGCCATCTGCCTCCTTTTTCCGCTCGTGCTCGTGGCCGCCTTTATCAGCTTGGGCGAACGCAAGAATCGTTCGTGGTTCGGTCTCATCGGAATGACCTTTGGCATCCTCTTTATCCGCGTGCTGTCGGAATTGACGTTTGCGCTAACGGTGGTGCTCACGATCGCTCTTGTCGTGACACCGAGTTCATGGAGCCGTCGAAGGCGAGTGGTTGTTGTCGCGACGCTGACGTTGTTGGTGACGGCATACTTCCTGGTACCGGGCATTCGAGTCTTATCGGTGCGGCATCAATTGCGGCGTGAGTTCCCAATTGAGTCGCTCACTGAGCGATTGGCATTCGAGGCCCAGACGACTGCAGATCCGCAATCCGTATTTGCTCGCGCATATGTCGATCTGATGGATGTATCGCCGGCAGTGCTCCGCGATTTGGAGTTGCAGGAACGAAAGAATCTTGCGTTCGATGCTCGCCAATATGAGCTGAGTAGTCTTCATCAAGACGAAGTGCGTGCCTTCGTTGAAGCTGCTGGCTTGGGTGTCGGACGCATGATTTCCGCATTCGGTGTCCGAAAAGAAGACTTGACGCCGACGAATCTCGAACCGCTGTCACCACTGCCTTCTCAGGAGAGCGAGAGCTTCGTGGTGTTGGATGGGCAAACCATTCGCAATGCCGAACCGGTTACAGCAGAAGACGATCAACGCCAGGGTGAAGAGCCTTCAATCGAGCCGCTTGCTCGCCGAGTTTATTACTCCACTGATGCCTTTAAGTTCGTGCCTGATTCGACGGTGGGGTATGTCGCGGGCAAGCAGCAAGCGGCCGGTTTTCTTAAGCACCGCTTTGCCCGCGATCCCGAACCCGTCGAACCTGATGCTCACGGCCATCGCTGGGAGATTGTCCGATTGGAATTGGTGAGCTTGCTGAAGTTCAAAGAGGCTCGCGTCTACGTCTCGAAAGAGTTGCCTCAGATTGAAAAGCTGCAGGCAGTGCCGACTCGGGAGCTGCATGACTTCGAGCAACAGAGTTTGGCCAAGCTGTGGCACGACGAAGATCTCGTCTTCCATGAAGACCGGGGCGTCCTGTTGATGATGGGGGCATTGCGGGCGAGTAAGTCCTGTCTCGAATGCCACTCGGTGAAACGCGGGCAGTTGCTCGGGGCGTTTTCTTATGAGCTGCGGCGTCGCAAGTAAGTGCTATCGAGGCTGCTGGCAGGGCTCAAAATCGCTGACTACCATCCCGCCCCTTTCGCTGGGTTCGAAGCGTTCTCTGAGGTTGATGAACCGTTCGGCAACGCTTCGATCGCTGGGACGACTCCCGCGATCTCAGGGTTCGAGATCGATCCGATACTTTGGCTTCCCACACTTCCGATTTCTCAGGAGACGAGTACGAATGAAAGCCCCGATTCGAGTCGCTGTGACCGGTGCCGCCGGTCAGATTGGTTACGCGTTGACCTTCCGCATTGCCTCAGGCGCGGTGTTCGGTCCCGATCAGCCGGTGATCATGCAGTTGATCGAGCTGCCTCAGGCGATGGGTGCTCTCGACGGCGTTCACATGGAGTTGGATGATTGCGCATTCCCCACGCTCGCAGGCGTTGTCAAAGCGGACAACAACAATCTCGAAGCCGGCTTTAAGGACGCCAATCTGGTGCTCTGTGTCGGCAGCATCCCGCGTAAGGACGGCATGGAACGAGCCGACCTCATTCGCATCAACGGCCCGATCTTCACTAGCACCGGCAAGGCGATTCAAAAGGCTGCGAACTCGGACGTGCGAGTCATCGTCATCGGCAATCCCTGTAATACAAACTGCCTCATTGCGATGTCGAACGCTCCTGACGTGCCTCGCGATCGTTGGTACGCGATGACCCGTTTGGATCAGAACCGAGCCGTCTCGCAGTTGGCTCAGAAGGCCGGTGTGGGAGTGGCTGCGGTCACCAACGCCAACATCTGGGGCAACCACTCGGCGACTCAGTATCCCGACTTCTACAACGCTCAGATCAATGGCAAGCCAGTGACCGAAGTCATCACCGACTCTGACTGGTTGCAGAACACCTTCATCGACGTCGTGCAGAAGCGCGGTGCGGCAGTCATCAAGGCTCGCGGTGCATCGAGCGCGGCCTCGGCTGCGAACGCCATCATCGACAACATCCGCGATGTGTGGTTCCCGACGGCGGCTGGCAAGAGCTTCAGCGCCGCTGTTTGCAGCGACGGCAGCTATGGCGTTGATGCCGGTTTGATTTCGAGCTTCCCGCTGACCAGCGACGGCAAGACTTGGAAGATCGTCCAAGGCCAGACGCACAACGACTTCGCTAAGGACAAGATCGCGAAGACGATCGCCGAACTCCGCACCGAGCGCGAGACGGTGAAAGAGTTGCTGCCTAAGTAATTCCTGGAGTGCTCCGGCTTGACGGAGCCCTCCGATTCAGCGGGGACCGACTTCCAACGACGAGCCAAGCTTGTCGCCAAAGTCGGTCCTCGTAGTGTTTTCGGTAATGTCGAGCACGACTTGCTGACGCTTGGTTGGCACACCCTGAGTACGCGAAGGGCGTGGTCGCACTTAAGCCACGCCCTTTCCTTTGGTCAGGACGTGCCACCCCAATCGCCTACGATGAAGACAGCGTTACGGTCCTCGTAGTGTTCTTGTCCCTGCGTTTTTATTTCTGACGGTGTAGCGGCTCTTACTAAGCCGCCAATGTGCCGCTGAGTTGGAGGGCTCCGTCGAGCCGGAGCACTCCAGGTTTAGGAAAGCCGAATTCATGACAGCTACTGCTTCTCGTCGAGGTTTCATTGTCACGGCAGCTACGACTGCAACGGCGGCGTTGAGCTTGCCCAATGTCGTGACTGCTGCCGATCCGAAGCCGACTACTCCGACGGCGCGGTTCAAGTTCGGACTCAATACGAGCACCATTCGCGGGCAGAAGCTGGGCATCGTTAAGGATGTCGAACTCGCGGCGAAGGCGGGGTACGACGGCATCGAACCGTGGATGAATCAGCTGGAGACCTATGTCAAAGAAGGCGGCAGCCTCAAGGACTTGGGCAAGCGGATTAAGGACAGCGGCTTGCAGGTCTATAGCGCCATCGGCTTTGCCAATTGGATCGTCGATGACGATCAGAAGCGGGCTGCCGGTCTTGAGCAGGCGAAGCGTGACATGGACATGGTCGCTCAAATCGGCGGGACGCATATCGCTGCTCCGCCAGCAGGAGCGACGGATCGAGCGGACCTCAACTTGATGCAAGCGGCGAGTCGTTATCGCGCGCTGCTCGAAGTCGGTCGTTCGATCGGCGTCATTCCGCAAGTTGAAGTGTGGGGCTTTTCAAAGTGCCTTTCGCGATTGGGCGAGACTTCGCTCGTGGCGATCGAGGCTCAGCATCCCGATGCCTGCATCCTGCCGGACATCTATCACCTCTACAAAGGCGGGTCCGAGTTCGCCGGACTCAAGCTGATGTCGGGCGTCAGTATGCATTGCTTCCCCGTCAACGATTATCCCGCTGATCTGCCGCGAGCGATGATCGCGGACAAGAACCGCGTCTATCCCGGCGACGGTGTCGCGCCGATTACAGACGTGCTGCGCGGCCTGGCGTCCAATGGCTTCAAGGGGATGTTGTCGCTGGAACTCTTCAACCCTGACTATTGGGCTCAGGATGCCGAGCTTGTCGTGAAAACGGGTCTGGAAAAGATGAAGGCCGTCGTGCAGAAAGCCTTCGGATAGCAAGTGCCGGCGAGGCTCTCTGGGTCCTCGTTGTGCTCCCTCCCGACTGGCAAAAAGCTGAGGTCAGGGAGGGTATCGTTCGACGTCTTGGTTTAGCTGATTGCTACGTGCGTTGTTTGAGGACTGTCGAGTCCGCCATGTCGGTGGCTCGAGCTGATTCCTCGCCGAATGCTGAATGCCTCTGGGCAGAATGGCCGGAATCGCGGCGAATTGACCGCGCTGAACGTCGTTCTCAAGAGGCTTCCCATGTCTCAGTTTCATTGGCTCAGCAACCTCAAACGAAACCTGGTATCTCGCCGACGTTGTTCGCGAGTCTCTTCACGCAGATTACTGCCGATCGTGTCGCGTCTCCTGAGAGTGGCGGAGACTTTGGAAGATCGATCGCTGCTGTCGACGATCACCGTCACGAGCCTCAGTAACGTCGATGCCATCGATGGCGTGGTCACTTTGTCCGAGGCCATTCAAGCCGCAGAAACCGACACCTCGGTGGATGGCTCGGTCGCGGGTAGCGGCGCGGATGTCATCGAGTTTCTGCCGAGCTTGTTCTTAGGCGGAGATCGAATTCTCGCGCTGACTGGTCCCGGTCAAGCCGTGCCACTGAATGGTGCTGGCCCGACCGCATTCACGATCGACTCGAACATCACCATCTCGGGCCCCACGGGCGAGAACGGTTTGACGCTCAACATCGCCAGCGACTTCCGCTTCTTCCAAGTTTTGTCGACTGGCTCGCTGAAGCTCGAACGGTTGTCGCTCATGGGTGGACGAGCCGTGGGTGGAGACGGTGGAACCGGCAGTCTCGGCGGCGGTGGCGGCGCGGGACTGGGTGGAGCCATCTTCAATCAAGGCACTTTGACCGTTCGCGATACTTACTTCGGTGGCAACCAAGCGATCGGTGGCGACGGTGGAGCGACCACAGGCTTTGGCACCGACGGTGGTGGTGGCGGTGGCGGACTGACGGCAAACGGGAGTTCCAACACGAGCGGAACTGGTGGCGATGGTGGCAGCCCTAACGGCGGACAAGGCAGCGCCGTGAATGGCGTTGCTGGTAGCAACGGCAGCTTTGGAGGTGGCGGCGGTGCGGGGCTGGGTGGAGCCATCTTCAACAATGGAGGCACGCTGAACGTCATCAACTCCACCTTCGCCTTTAACACGGCCCAAGGTGGAGCGGGTGCTTTTGCCGTGCCAGGCCATGGCTATGGCGGAGCGATCTTCAGCCGCAACGGCACAGTGACGATCACGAGCTCGACGTTGGCGAATAACTTTGCTGATGAAGGTGCGGCTTACATCCTGGGTGACAACGGCACGGCTGAGTTCAATGTGACGAACTCGATCTTGGCTTACTCACTCGACGGGTCCAACGTCTCGACGACCGACCTGGTCACGGACAAGATAAATGGAGGAACTCTGACAGCCGGTGACTTCGACTCGCTGATCGTGCAAGTCGGCACGCTTGATGGAGCCAGCCTGACGGCAAGCTCGGCTCAACACATTCAAGTTACCGATCCACTGTTGAAGGTCGGACCGTTCGACTTTTCTAACAACGGCGGAACGGTGCCCACTCTCTCTCTTCAGTCCAACAGTCCGGCCATTGATGTCGGCTCGTTCGCGCCGTTGTCGACCTTTGATCTGACGAGCGACGCTCGCGGGTATGGGCCACGAGTCACGGGCGCGGCGGGGGATTTGGGCGCCTTCGAGTATCTCGCTGAGCCGAACTACGTCGCAGCATTTCCAGATGTCCGCAGTTCATACGGGTTGGGGAATTCGGGCATCGGCGATGGAGACTTTGTCGTGCCACCCGGAGTGAATCGAGTGCTCGTCGCTACGGTCATCGACATCAACGACGGCGTGAACGTGGACTCGGTCAAACTCGGAGGCGTCGACGCGACGCTGGTTGCGTCTTCGTCGACTTCGGGCGTCCGCACGTCGGTGTATCTGCTGGCGTTGGGGTCTGCGACGCAGGAGTCGTCGAGCTTCTTTGAGGTCAATTGGACGGCCAACACCAATGGCATGTACCTGACACAATTATTCCACAACGTCGATCAAGCGAATCCCGTGGGGGCGATGTTGACGACCACTCTGACCTCCGCCAGCGTCATGCTGGGAAGCAGCGATCTCGCTCTTTCAATCATTGGAGCAAGCAACGCTGCAGCGCCACTGGTGGCCGGTTCCAATCAGACGCAGATCAACTCCGAGACGTTCGGAAGCACCGAGGGCATCGTCAGCGTTAAGACCGACGATGGTGGCAGCAACAGCTTTACTTATGAGGATCTGGGTGGCGGCGTCTCTTACGCGCATGTCGCGTTGAGTTTGCAGTATTCGGGCAATGTGAATCCATCTGCGC
The DNA here is from genome assembly GCA_900299185.1 of Planctomycetaceae bacterium. Classification (GTDB taxonomy): domain Bacteria; phylum Planctomycetota; class Planctomycetia; order Planctomycetales; family Planctomycetaceae; genus AM-0621. The sequence continues at coordinate 10,521 of OMIV01000116.1, read as the reverse complement.
CGCGGATCAGCAGCATTCAACGGTTTGATCCGACGAGCCAACGGACGTCGAACGATGCTGTTCTCTTTCGAGTGATGTTTAACGAGCCGGTCATCAATGGAGATGCCTCAGACTTCCGTCTGATTGGACCGGCGGCTCAGAACGGGAAGGCCTCGTTCGGCAACGTGCTGCCGATCTTGGATCTAGACCTCAACACCGTGGGCTACGACGTGGCGGTGTTGGTCGAACCGGATTCCAACGGGGCGTTGTCGCTGGGGATAAAAGGCACCAGCGACATCAAGGACTTGGAAGACAATGGCTTTAGTGGCTTCGTCGATGCTTCGGAAAGTTACTACATCGATAACGCTCCGCCGGTGTTGACCGTGACGACGGCGAGTCCCGCGTTGCGGGCCTTCGACTTCGGAGTGACGTCTGACGAGCCCTGCTCGGTGGCTTACTTGGTCCTGCCTGCGAACGCATCGGCGCCTGCTCCGGCGGCAGTGACATCGAATCCCACAGGCGTCCTGACGATTACGGATTCGCTGACTGATGCGGACCTGATTAGCGGACTCGATCCGGGGACGGACTACGTCGTCTACTACATCGGCACGGATGCGTTCGGGTTCGATTCCTCGCTCGCCAGCTATGCCTTCACGACAAAGGTTGTGGAAACTCAGGTGTCACTTGATGGCAGCACGCTGGTCATGACCGACATCAACTTCGCAACGAGCGACGATCTGACGGTCAGCTTTGTGAATGGCAACTTCGTGATTGCCGATCCGATCGTCTTCTTAACCACAGCCATCGCGGGGGCTACGGGGGATGAGTCGCATCAAATTGAAGTTCCTTCGGCTGGCATCGATAGCGTGCGAGTCGAGTCGGGCAGCGGTCAGGATCAAGTCGTCATCGCGTCGACACCAACCACTTTGAGTGGCGGGTTGACGATCAATGCAAATGCGACTTCGACCGTTGAGATAAGCGGACCGATTGATGCGGACGGCGGCGACGTTGTTATCACGGCGGGCTCCTTTGAGTTGCTTAGCACATTGAAGACGAACTCCACCGGAACGATCACCGTTGATGCCACGTCGATCGGTATTTCGAACGCGACGCTCTCGACCGAGTCGGGAGCCATCACGCTGAATGCGAACAACTCCGTTACTCCAGTCAGCGGCTATGTGGTGCCGTTCTTTGTCTCGAACTCGAAGATCGAAACGCAATTCGGCGGCATCGTGATACAGGCCAAGAGCGGTGATGCTCATGGAGTTGTCAGTACTCCACCCGTGTCGATTCTCAACTCGACGATTACGAGCACAGGAGACAGTTCGCTGCAGAGTGTCGATTCGGTTCAGATCACCGCTACGACTCGTTCGGGTGCCGATGGACCGGCGGCGAAATTGAATGGCTCAAAGATCACAACCTTAGACGCCAACATCTCGATCACGGCGAACGCCGCTGCCGCGACTGGGATGATTATCAACGCCACCACGATTGAATCGACTCACGCCGGCGCGGTCAGTCTTCAGGGGCAAACTGCGAGTGGTGACGGTGTCGTTCTTAGTACAGCGAAGGTGGCATCGGGATCGAATGACGTCAGTGTCGAAGGCACTGGTACGACACTTGGGCTGAAGGCGACGACGTCGATGTTTGAAACATCGACTGGAAGTCTCAGCTTGACGGGTCACTCTGCGAGCAAGGGCGTCGAGCTGTTGGCATCGCACGCCAGTTCGGGCAGTGGAATGCTGACCGTGACTGCGGGCGGTACGAACGTGGCGGGCTTCCGAGCGGACAATGGCTCAACGCTTTCAACGACGACTGGACCTATCGCGGTGGTGGCAGATGGTACGCCGGACGGGATCGTGATTGCGGACGCCAGCGTGACATCGACGAAAGGGAACATCGACCTGAAGTCTGACCAAATCGTCTTGGATGAAGCGGCGGCGACGATCTCAAGCAGCGGTCAACTCTCGATCTACGCTCGCACCAACGGCACTTCAATTGGCATTGGAGATGGTGTCGGCAGCCTGCTGCTTAGCTCGGGTGAACTCGGTCGCTTGAGTGACGGTTTCTCGGCCATCGTGATTGGTGCTCCGTTGGGAGTGGGGGCCGGCCAAGTCGCTATCCAGAACGTGACCTTCCATGACGACCTCACTGTGGTCGGTAGTTCGATCGCTGTGACTGGGCTGAACTCAGGCACCAACACGATCGCTTTGCTGGCGACGACGGGCTCCATTCAAACGGCAGCCGTCGGCACGAGAACGTCGCTCGACATCACGGCCGGTGCCGCATTCTTTTCCGGTCAACAGGGTGTCGGAGATGAAGACGTGTGGTTGCTGACTTCCATCAGCACGATCGCCGCGCAGACCGAGATCGGAGATCTCTCGTTCTACAACAACGTCCCGCTCACCATCGGTTCTGTCACAACGCCGGGCTATGGCAGTCAACATCACGGCCTGACTCTCGTCGATACCAACGATGGAAACGCGATTGGCGACGCGATCTTTGTGTATGCGGCCGGCGGCTTGGTGGTTGATCAGCCGGTCGATAACAACTCGGGCGGGTTCGTCAGCTTGAGTAGTGAGGCCACGCTGGCCGGTGATGGCACGCTGTCGGTGTCGAATGATGTCTCCTAAAACGGAGGCAACCTGGGACTCACTGCGACTGCGGTATTGATCGACGCGCAACTGAGTAACAAGGGCGTTGGTCGTATCGCTATGTCGTCGAATCACTCCATCACGGTACTGCCAGCTTCCAGCATCGTCACCGAGAGCGGTGACGTCTTGATTCGAGCCAACGCTGAAGTCGTTCGTAATGACGGCGACTTCAACGGCCTCGAAGTAGATGGAGCGACGATTGAATCTGGCCTTGGTTCGATTGAACTGACGGGAGTAGCGGGAACCGGTGCGGCGACCTCCGAGGGCTTTGGCTTAAGGATCAATGATTCGAAGATCACTGTGACTGGCGTGAACTCGCTGGGATCAATCGACCTTGCAGGAGTTGGACGGAACACATCGACGACATCGACCGGAGTTCGCATCGAAGGCAAAACCACGGTGCAGGCTGTGGACGGCGACGTCTCGATCGATGGGCAAAGCAGTGCCGGAGTGGGAGTGTTGCTGAGTGCGACTTCGCAAATCTCAACGGCGACGAGTGACGTCGTTCTTACAGGCGATTCTGTGATGGCGATGGGGCTGAGTCTGTCTGGTTCGATCTCGTCTCTTTCGGGTTCAGTGTCGTTGACGGGAACGTCGTTCAACGACGACGGCGTGTTCGTGTCGGGCTCAATCGAAACAGCTTCCGGCAACATCGACGCTTACGGAACGGCGAGTGATGCGACTCAAGGTGCTGCCGTGGTGGCTACGACGACCGCCAAGATCCAAGCACTCGGCGGGCAGATCTCACTGACAGGCACCGGTCACAGCGGCACGCTCGACGGCTTGTCGATTGCTTGCGATCTGACATCGAATAGTGGTCCGATTCTGCTGACCGGTAGCACGGAGAACGCTGGGGGTTCGGGCATCACAGTGCATCAAGGTCTGATTGGCACGTCGAAGACTGACCTCGTGCGCTTCAACGCCGACACCATCAATCTGCTGGCTGATCTGCCTACAGCCCCCGTGCTCATTCAAGGCGATGGCACGTTGTCGTTCATTCCTCTCAGCACCAGCACGGCGATCGGGATTAATGCCACTGGCACGCTGGTGTTGGATAGTGACGAGCTGGCTTCGATCGCGGACGGCTTCGCTCAAATCAACTTCGGCCTCGCGACAACTGGGACCGGTTTGGTGACCATCGACGGAGCAGCTTTCACGGCTGACGTCAGCTTCTACGGTGGTTCGGTCATCGTGAATGAGCTTGCTGCGGGAACGAATCGAGTCGAGCTGTTTGCTCATACGGGATCGATCACAGGCAAGGCTGGTGCCGTGCGTGACATCGTGGCGGGCGAAGCGGCACTCAGCGCCGTGACAAGAATTGGCGATGTGACTGCTGGTCAGCCGCTGCTGATTGCAGTCAATCAACTGGCTTGTGTGTCCAATGCGGGCAGCATCGTGCTCGACAACTTCGGTGACCTGACGGTGACAGCGGTGGGAGCGTCGGTGTCTGGAATTTTGATTACAGACACGGCTGACGATGACTCCGGTCAGGACCACATCGAGCTTGGCGTCAGTGGTTCACTGACCGTGGACCGCCTGATCGCCAATAACGATCAGGGGCACGTGTTGCTGAAGACTCAATCGTCAGCGGCAGACGACATCACCGTTAACGCGCTGGTGTTGGGCGGAGATATCAGCATCGAGTCGTTCGACGATGTGACTTTGGGAGTGGCTCTCACCAACACCGTCGGCAACCTGTCGATCACCGCTGGAGTCAGCACCACGGACGGCACCATCTCGCAGACCGGTGGCTTATTCATCAATGCTCAAGGCGATCTGATTATCGAGTCCGATAGCTCGTTGGTTGTGGACAGCCTGACGTCACTGAGTCGGATGACGGTGTATTCAGAGAGCGGCTCGATCACGACTTCAGATGCCGACGAACAGATCGACTTCGCGGCGAGCATTCTGGGACTCGAAGCGGCCACTGGGATCGGCGAGTTCGGCAATAACCCGGAAAACATCATCGACGTGGCGGCTTCTCACATGGCTGCGCGAACTAGCTCGGGCGACATCTATTGCGTCTTCGTGGGTTCCGTGAATCTTGATCAAGCCTTTGGGCATGACGGGATGATCTACGGCGTTGAGATCACGGACTTGGATAACGATACGAACTCCGGCAACGACTCCATTCGTTTGCTCGGCAGCTTCATCAATGTGGATCGCTTCTATAACTCGGACTGCGGCCCGATGCTGGTGTCGGGGTCTGACGTCTCGGTGAGTGTGCCGAATGTCGATGAGGTTACGCCGATCGATGTGGAAGCATCGAACGGCACGATTCTTTACGGGATGTCGGCGCGAGCGAATCTCAACGTGACCGGTCGAGTGACAATTGGCGGCGGCGGATTCGGCGAAGTCACGACTGCTACACCGTTCTCGTCCAGAATTCTGGTGAAGAACGATGGCAGCGATCTCATCACCGGAAGATTGGCTGGGTTGCCCGAAGGCAGCCTCCTCACGATCAACGGACTGCCGGCTTATCTCACGTACTTCGGCGGCGATGGCAACGATCTAGCACTCGTGAAATCTGGTTCGGTGTCTCAAGTCGTTGGCACGACAGGCAGCGATCAATTCGAGGTGCGACAAGTTAAGTTCGATGATCCCGAGGCGATTGCTGATGTCGTTCAAGTTCAGACTTGGTTGGGCAACACGCTCGTTGATTTTAGACCTGCTGCTGCGGGCGGAGAGATCGACGTGTCTGGCCTGGCTGGCGATGACACGTTGCTTCTGAATGAAAGCGCTTCCGGTGGCTTCATCATTCCGACCGTGCTCTTTGATGGCGGCGATGGTGCCGACGTGTTGCGAACGAGCACGCAAGCGGTCGACCAGTACCAAGTCAGTTCGCTCGCCGTCCCAGTGCGCTCATTGATGATGACTCCCAGCGGCAATCAAACCGCTCGCACGGCGAATGTCTCGGACGTGGAGTTACTCGAAATCAATCTGGCTCCCAGCTTCGCGATGTTCGAACAGACCAACCAAGCCGACAACGTGACGCTTGCAAGTGGTGGCACGATCGACATGCAACTGACGTCCGGTGCGTTCGTGGTGAACTTCAAAAACCCCACGAGCACCATCGCGATCTACGGTGTTGGTGGAGATGACTCGATCGTCCTGCAAAGCCTGAATGCGAACTTCAACGGGTCTGTGTTTGTAAGCGGTGGCGACGGCGCGGACACGATTACGGCTTCAGCACTTACCACGCCGGTGGGCGAAGTTGGCGGCGCCGGCAACGACACCATCGTCGGCTCTCAAGGCTTTGACTGTGTGAGTGGTGGAGACGGCGATGACTCGATCGTGGCTAACGCTGGTAACGATCTCATCTTTGGTGGAGCCGGCTCGGACACCATCAGCGCGGGCGATGGAGACGACGGCATCACGATTGGGGACGGCGATGGCACTGACACCATCGACGGAGATAACGGCAACGATCGAGTCACCTCTGCCGGTGCAGACAACAGCACTCAGGGGGATCGCTTCACGATCGGAGATAATGCCGGACGAATCTCGTTGCAGCGGTTGAGTGATCCAGGACTCACTCCGTTCTCGGCATCGATCGCGACGGTCGAGACCATCGAAGTCTTTGCGTTCGGCGGGAACGACTCAATCGATGCTCGCAATCTGACGCTCAGCAAGTTGTCGATTGATGCGGGGACTGGCGACGACGTCGTTTATGGCGGTTCGATGGACGATGTTCTGTTGGCGGGAAGCGGTGCCGACACTGTACGCGGCGGTGCGGGCAACGATGTGATTCTGGGTGGTGCTGATCCGGACTGGCTCGATGGCGAAGCCGGTGATGATCGCGTGCGAGGACAAGGTGCAAGTCTGGATGTGCTCATCGGCGGGCTGGGCACCGACACGCTCGATGGCGGTGAAGGCTCCGACATCGTTCTGGAACTGGGCGATCAAAACTATGTGCTGACGAACTCACAACTGGTGGCAACTGTCACCGGCACGGACTCGTTAGTGCTGGTCGAGGCTGCAGATCTCACGGGCGGTAACTCGGCCAACACCATCAATGCGAGTGCCTTCACGGGAGCGACCACGCTGTCGGGCGGCGCGGGCAATGACACCATCACGGGCGGAACAACTGCGGACGTCATCAATGGCGATGAGGGTGACGATGTCCTCAACGGCGGTGATGGCAACGATCGCATTACGGGCTTTGGTGGCAACGATCTGGTTAATGCTGGCAAAGGCAACGACATCGTGCGCGGCAGTGCTGGTCGCGACACGATCAATGGCGGCGATGGCGACGACAAGCTCTATGGCCAAGGTTCGAGTTTCGACCTGATCTCGGGTGATGCTGGCAACGACACCGTTTCCGGCGGCGCGGGAGATGATCAGCTCGGCGGAGGCGACGGAGACGACTTCTTTGTCTGGGAAGAAGGAGACGGCAGCGATGTCATGAATGGCAACGCGGGTATCGATCGGCTGCGTGTCTATGCCTCGAAGAACTTGACCGCCGGTGACCTGATCACGATTCGCGACAACTCGGGCCGCATCGCGTTCACCCGAGCCGCGAATGGCGCGGTCTCGGCCTTCAGTCTCGACATGGGCTTAATCGAACGCATCAGCATCGCGCTGTTTGGCGGCAACGACTCGGTTGATGCGTCGGGGCTGACGTTGGCACGGCTCAACGTGGATGGCGGCTTTGGTAACGACACTCTGATCGGCGGCAGTCAGATCGATTACATGGCCGGCTCGGTTGGTAACGACTCGCTCGTGGGTGGCGGTGGTATCGATACGTTGGTGGGAGGACTGGGGGCCGACACGTGCAACGGCGGCGCAGCCGTCGATGTGATTGATGTCAGCGATAACGACGCCGTCGATACCGTTCAGAACTCAAGCCTCGATCAAGTCTTTAGCAACCTCAACGACCTGCTGTTGTGAGGCCAGGCGAGCGCGACGTCAGTCTCAGATGAATCGTTCGAGTGCGAGCTGTGATCACTTCGGAATGAGAATCAAGTCGCCTTCGCGGAGTTGTGGCTCACCGCTCAGCGCATTGGACTTGCGCAAGTCTTCGACGCTGACGCCGTAGCGCTTCGCGAGACTCGATAGCGTTTCGCCGCGCTGCATGCGGTGATAGTTCGCTTGAGCACCGGACTTCGGTGGCAAGAACACATCCGACGGCGAGACATCAGGAACGTCGGTCAAACTGCGAGCGGTTGCTCCATCCGGAGGCACACTCGGTTGAGGCATCATCGGCTGCGCGGGGCGCGGCTGAACGGGATACCCCGGCGGTTGCATGGTGGTGGGCGGTCCCATGTAGGTCGGGCCGCAACCAGCCATCGCCAACAAGATGGCGAGTTGAAATGCACTTCGTTTCATGCGGACTCCATTCCTCTGAGAAGTAGCTGCATCAACATCCTGTCGGCAGCGACGTCAGCCGGCGATCCCGCTTTCGCCGCACTTGTCTTTACTTGCCGAGCTGCGAGCCAAGCACGATTGACGACATGACTACGGCTGCCGTTTCGACTCGCAAGATGTTGCCGCCGAGACTAACGAGAGTCGCTCCGTTCGTCATCGCTTTGGTGACTTCTTCAACTGAGAAACCACCCTCGGGACCAATGGCAATCACCAATCCTGAAGCTGTTGCCTTGGAGCCATCGGTGCCCTTACCGCTCGCCAACAAGCTCGAAATGAGACTCTCGTTAAACGGCATGCCTCCGGGATGAGCGACCGCAACCGGCTGCTTGCTGAACTCGTTCGCCACGAACTCTTTCCACGGTGTGACCTCGGTGATCTCCATCAATCGAGCACGGCCGCATTGCTTACAGGCTTGAATGATCAATTCGCGGAGGTTGTCTAACTTGGACTCGCGCGGATGAACGACGACGTGCTCGGTCGCGAGAGGCACGAACTTCGTCACGCCCAGCTCGACGCACTTTTCAATGAGCCAGCCTGCTCGTTGCAGTCGTGGCAGCGCGACAGCGACAGTCAGATTCAGTCCCTTCTCGGGCGGAGCCATGTAAGGCTTATCAACCTTCAAAGACGCTGCAGTTCGCGAGATGAATGTGATCTCGGCGTCGGCCAACTTACCGGTGCCATCGAACAGCCTGACCTTGTCTCCCACCTGATGGCGAAGGACTCGGGCGAGGTGGTGGTATTCACTTCCCTCGAAAGTAATCACACCAGCTTTGATCTTGTCGGCAACGTAAAACTGCGAGGCCATTGCTTTGTCCTTCATTCGGATAAGTCAACTTGAGACAGCAATCTTTACCCCATGTGCGAATTACGGTCGGCGACGACAGGGTGGCCCAACTTCGTTTTAGTCCAAATCAGCGGGACTACTCAAAGCATGAGTTTTTCGCTCCTGGGACAAGGCACCAGTTTGTTTCGGCCTGTCGATCATGAACCCTTCGCCCCCAGGAATCACTAGTCCTTGAGCGAGTGGCGTTCGCGTTGGAGCAACTCATCGCTTGCTGGGACTTGAACTATGCCACGGTTTTGGGCTGTTCATGGGCGACTCGGTTTCAGTGAGTTTGCCGGTCTTCTATATACCTCACGGAACAGCTTTCGAATTTGCTTCATCAGATCAACGCGGCTGAGCCGCATCGAGCTTTCAACGTGAGTGTCAGCTTCGCCGACGAGTATCCCTTCGCCCCACATGAACTGCGATTGTCGTGTGGACATCGCATGCACTACGTCGATGAAGGCACGGGCCAGCCGATCTTGTTTGTCCACGGCAATCCGACTTGGAGCTTCGCTTGGCGGCGTTTCATCAAGGCCCTCAGTCCCACTCATCGCACGATCGCAGTCGACCATATTGGCTGTGGTCGGTCGGATAAGCCGCAAGAGTTTGAGTATCGGTTGGCTCGACATGTCGACAACTTGGCGGAGTTGGTAGAGCGGCTCGATCTCTCGAACATCACTTTGGTTGCTCACGATTGGGGCGGAGCCATCGGCATGGGATGCGCGGTGAAGCTGCCGCAGAGATTTTCACGCTTCGTGTTGATGAACACGGCCGCGTTCTGTTCGACGAGTATTCCATTTCGCATCGCGCTGTGTCGCTTGCCTTTGCTGGGAGCGTTGGGAGTGCGAGGACTCAACGCGTTCGCGCTCGCGGCGATCTACATGGCTGTCGAGAAGCACGATCGGATGACGCCAGCAGTAAAGGCCGGCTTCTTGGCTCCGTATGACTCCTGGGCCAATCGCGTCGCCGTTCAGAGGTTTGTGGAAGACATTCCGTTGCGGCCCAGTCATCCGAGTTTTGAAACGCTGGCTCGCATTGATGAAGGCATCGGCCAGTTCGCCCAGCATCCCATGCAATTGATTTGGGGCATGCGCGACTGGTGCTTCTCTCCCGAGTTCTTGGCTGAGTTCGAACGCCGTTTTCCTCAAGCCGAAGTCACTCGCTTATGGGACGTGGGCCATTACATCTTTGAGGACGCTCATGAGGTTGTGATCCCGCGCCTGCGAGACTTCGTCGCGACGAGTCTTCCTGGCTAAACCACCCGACTGAGTTTCCGTCAGGACGTTGCGACGACTTACCTGACTTGAACTTGTTGCGGCTGAGTTCTGGGTTTGGTGTGCTAATCGTTGCGCACTTTTTGAAGTTGTGTGCGATATGTCTCGGTTAAATAGCAGCAATGCTTCCGGGCTGCGGTCAGCACGCTGTGTCTAAGGCTGGCATGAGATCTGCCTTTGTGGGAGTGCGCTTATCGAGGCTCGCTCATTCCTGCTGACAAAGGGCATCATGCACGCACCATCGCCACCGATTCTCGAGCCAGAGTCGCCTACGCCGACTCGTCGGTCGTTCTTAGAAACTTGGGCTCATCGCAAAACCGTGGGGGTAACTGGTATCAGCCGACGAGTCTGACTTTGGTGGTGTGAAGTGTTTCGATTCTCAGGATGAAGTGATTGCGGTTGCGGTAGCCGTAAGCTCGGC
>OMIV01000115.1 GCA_900299185.1 Planctomycetaceae bacterium | reverse complement strand
GGTTCCTTCGGCGTGACGAAGACCAAGAACGGCGACGTCTTCAGCGAAAACATGCCGATGACCGCTGCCATCGCCGACAAGATCACGGTCGTTCGCAGCTTGGTCGGACGCATTCCCGATCACGCTCAAGCGACCTATCACCTCTTCACCGGCTACACGCCGACGGCCGTCATCGACTATCCGCAGATGGGTGCCGTGGTCTCGCACGAACTCGGTGGACGCGGCGAACTGCCGCCGTACATCGCCATTCCGAACAACCACAGCTTCGCGGGCAGCACCGGGTTCTTGAGCAGCACTTACGCGGCATTCGATCTCAATGCAGATCCCGGTCAGAAGGGGTTTAAGGTTCGCGACTTCTCGATTCCCGACGGCGTGACGTCTGATCGGTTCTCGCGCCGTAAGTCGGCTCGTGAGATCGTCGAGAAGCAGATCAAACAACTCGAAGCTGATCCCACGACGCTCGAAACGATGGATAACTTTTACCAGCGAGCCTACACGCTACTGACGTCTGCAAAGGCTCAAGCTGCCTTCACATTGGACGGTGAGACCGAAGAGACCATGCAGCTTTATGGCCGCGATGTCGTCGGCTTAAAGGGACCAGACAACAGGTTCCATCCCAAGGGTTTGGCCGAGCGTCTGATCCTCGCGCGACGCTTAGTCGAAGCGGGCACGAGGTTCGTCACTGTCACTTATGGAGCCTGGGATTCTCACGTTGATGTCCGCAAGAACTGTCTCGATCAAATGCCGGCACTCGACCATGCCATCGCCGGACTGGTGACGGATCTGGACCGACGAGGCTTGCTCGACACGACTTTGTTCTGGGTGACCTCAGAGTTCGGACGGACTCCCAAAGTAAACTCAACGAGCGGCCGCGATCACTGGGCGCGCTGCTATTCGAACCTCTTAGCCGGAGGCGGCTTCGCTCGCGGCCTGATCTATGGAGCCAGCGACGCCACCGCCGCCGAACCCGCTCGTGACACGCTGCTGCTCGAAGACCTGCTCTTCACGATCTACCACCAACTCGGAGTCGACGCCGACAAAGAACTGGTCGCGTTCGGCACTCGGCCCATTGAGATCATCAAGGACGGCAAGCTGGTGAAAGGCTTGCTGTAAACGATGAGTTCGGATCTCACGCAGAGGCGCAGAGTTCGCTGAGGGGATGCAATTCATCGTCAATGACATCCTCGTCTTCCTCTGCGATCCCTGCGCCTCTGCGTGAGATTTTTCGTCGGAAACTCAACTCGTGCAGTGCTCTCGTTCAATCACTCCAACACTGAATCACCTCATGAGCTTCTTCGATCAATCACGACATCTGTCTCACTTCAATTCAACGTTCCTGGCAACGCTGCTTCTAACATTCGCAATCGTTGTCTCTGCTGTCAGACCTGTCGCCGCCGGCGCGATGCTGCTCCATATCGGAGCGACAGCGCCGCGAGTGGCTCAGCGCGGGACGACAGTTGATGTCACCATTCAGGGCATTTGTTTGAAGGACGCTCAAGAGGTCATCTTCTTCAAGCCGGGCATTCGAGCAGTCAGCATCACGCAACTGCCGAAGCTGCCTCAGCCCGTTGGCTTGGTGCATGGCGGACGGATGGAAGAACAAATCCTCTGCAAGTTCGAGATCACTCCCGACTGCGTGCTTGGCGAGCACCCCTTTCGCATCCGCACCGCGACCGAGATCACATCGCTCGGCACGTTTCACGTATCGCCCTTCCCGGTCATGGATGAGAACGAGAAGGCTGCGAACTCGAACGACACCATCAAGACCGCCCTGCCGGTCCCTCTCAACGTGACCGTGCGCGGTCAGTTGGGATCAAGTTCTCGCGGCGACGTTGATGTCTATCGAGTGCCCGTTGTTGCTGGGCAGCGGTTGTCGGTTGAAGTTGATTCGGTCCGCATCGCCGATCGGCATTACGGCGGCTCGGAGTACGACGTGGCTCTGCGCATCCTCGATGAAGAAGGTCGCGAACTCGCTGCGAACGATGACAACTCGCTGCATCTGCAAGATCCCGTCGCGTCGGTCAAGGTGCCGCGCGATGGCTTCGCGTTTGTGGAAGTGCAACGCTCGCTCTTCGTCCCCGCCGACAAAGACTATTGCGTGCATATCGGGACGAACCGACGTCCGATCGTCGCGTATCCCGCCGGAGGTCAGGCCGGGACCAAACAGTCGTTCGAGTTCGTGGGTGATGCATCGGGGCCATTCACCGAATCGCTGACTGTCCCCAGTTTGAACGGCAGCACAACGCGTAGTTTCGAGTACTTCGGAGACGCTCCATCGTCGGTACTCTTGCGGTCGAGTGCTTACCCCAATGTGTTGGAAGACTCGACTGGCGCACTGACGCGAGTTGAGCAACTGCCGGCTGCACTCAACGGACGCATTGATCGTCGCGACGAGACAGACGCCTTCCGAGTCACCGTCAAGAAGGGCGAGCGTTATCGAGTTCGAATCTTTGCGGCTTCAATTGGATCGCCGATCGATCCGACGTTGCGTATTCGAGCGATCGATCCGGCTGGAATGATGGGAGCTGTCGATCTCGAAGCTGATGACGCTCAAGTGAATGATCGAGACATCTTCGGAACCGGCTTCCGAAGTCGCGGCGGCTTGAAAGACATCCTCGATCCGTCCGTCATTTGGGAACCAAAAGCCGACGGCGACTACGCGATCGAACTGCTCGACACGAGCGGCGTCAGCGGCCCGACGGCGGTCTATCGCATCGAAGTCGAACCGGCTGTGAATTCGGTGCATACCGTTCTCACAAGCACTGCCTTCGATTGGGAAGAGTGCATCCGCACGAGCGGCCTAGCGGTCCCGGTCGGCAATCGCTGGACGGTTAACGTGAGTCTGCCTCAAGGTCAGGGCACGAACTTTCGAGGCGAGCTGGAATTAATCGCACACGGCCTGCCCGACGGAGTGCGCATGCTGGCTGGTCGAGTCCCCGCCGGGCGCCCCGTCTGGCCGGTGCAGTTCGTCGCCGATGCCGCGATGAAGCCCACCAGTTCGCTGATCACCATCGAAGCCAAGCCTGTCGATGCCGCGGCGAAGTTAGAGAGTCATTCTCAGCAATCGTTTCCATTCATCAATCATTCGGGTGGCGATGCCTGGCGAACGGTGCGAGTCGACCGCTTCGTGCTGGCCGTGACCGAGCAAGCGCCATTCACGGTCGAGATGAAAGCTCCACCTGCCGCGCTCGTGCGAGGCGGCGAACTCGCGATTCCGTTGAAGATCGTTCGACGCCAGGACTTCAACGAGGCCGTCGAGTTCCAATGCGACTGGGTGCCGCCCGGCGTTTCAGTTCAACCAGCGACGATCATCCCCGCCGGTGAGAGCGAAGGTGTCTTGAGAATCACCGGCGAAGCCAACGCTCCGCTTGGCAAGTGCCCGATCGTGATCAGCGCGACGACAACGCGAGATGATCTCGACGCCTACTTGGGGACCGGTCGCATCCGCGTCTCCTCCGAAATCGTCGACCTCATGATCGCCGAGCCGTATGTGGAACTCGCCAGCCAACCCGAAGCAGTGCGTCGCGGAGAACGCAAGAAGTACGTGTGGTCGATCCAACACAAGAGCCCCTTCGAAGGCCAAGCGTCCGTCCGACTGCTCGGCCTGCCGAAGGGAGTCAGCGTAATGGAGCCACAGCCGACACTGACCCGCGATAGCAAAGAGATCGCCTTCGAAATCGAAGCCACGAACGAAGCCCTACTCGGCAGCGTGCGCGGAGTCAGTTGCGAAATCACCGTCAAAGCCGCCGGTCAAGAGATTCGTCAACGCACCGGCAACGGCACGCTGCGAATCGACCCGCTGATCGAAGGGAAGAAGTGATGACGCTTGAGTTCACGATTTGAAAAGCGATCTCACGCAGAGGCGCGGAGTTCGCAGAGAGAAGAGAGGGATCTTGAAATCGACGCTTCAATGTCTGGGCATCACACGATCACCGGCCCCCAAACCTCTTCTCCGTGACCCCCGCGCCTCTGCGTGAGATCAATGCCTTCTCGCTATGACCAAATGAAATCAACGCCAACTCAATCAGAGCCCACCGCTCTTAACGGAACCGCTCCATGCTTGTTCGAAGACCTACCATCAACAGCCTGCTACTGGCCCTGCTGATTGTCTCCCTCTCTCCTGGTCTCCCATTCTCTACGTCTGCCTTGCTCGCCGACGAACCCAGCTTCCGTCGCGATGTAATGCCCATCTTCTTCCGAGCGGGTTGCAACTCGGGGACGTGTCATGGGTCGGCTCGCGGCAAGGATGGCTTCATGCTGTCCTTGTTCGGGTACGACGCGAAGGGAGACTACGAGCGGGTCGTAAATGACATGCCGGGGCGGCGCGTGAATGCGGCGGTGCCCGAGCAAAGCTTGCTGTTGCTCAAGGCTATCGGCGCGGTGCCACATACCGGCGGCAAGCTCTTCAAGCGTGACAGCGAGTACTACCAAACGCTCTTGCGTTGGATCGAAGCCGGGGCACCAGATGATGTCGGTGACGTGCCAGCGACGGTTGCGGTCGAACTGTCCAACGAACGATTGTTGTTCGAACAACAAAAAGCCGGTGAGTCGCTGAAGGTCACGGCCAAAGCGAGTGACGGATCAACTCGCGATGTCACTAAGTTGGCAAGGTTCTTTTCGAACAACGAGAGCGTCGCGAAGATCGATTCGGATGGTCGCGTCGTCGCCGTTGGTCCTGGCGACACGCACGTCTTCGCTCGTTTCAGTCGCTTCACGGTCGGTGCTGAAGTGATCGTGCTGCCTCAAGACAGCGCCTTCGTTTGGCCCAATCCTCCGACCGTCAACTTCATCGACGAGCTGGTCTTTGACCGCTTGCAGAAGCTGAGGATCGCTCCGTCGGACCTGTGTGATGACGAGACCTTCCTGCGTCGAGTGACGCTCGACTTGGTCGCTCGAACTCCGACCGTCGACGAGTACCGCGAATTCATGGCGGACGAACGACCGAACACGCGAGCTCTCAAGATTGATCAACTGCTCGCGGATAACGCCTTCGCCGATTACTGGGCCGCGCTGTGGGCCGAACAACTGCGAGTCATCGGTGGCAACTACGCTCCCGTCGCAACGGACGTGAAAGCGGCGGACGCTTACTACCAATGGATCCGCAAGCAGATGCGCAGCAGCAGGCCGCTCAATGAGTTCGTGGCCGAGATGGTCGATGCGTCCGGCAGCAACCTGACGAACGGCCCGGTCAATCTCTACACGATGCTGGTGCATAAGCCGCAGTTCGAACCGAAGGCGTTCGCGGCGGACTTCTCTCAGTTGTTTCTCGGCGTGCAGATTCAATGTGCCGAGTGCCACAACCACCCATTCGATCGTTGGACTCAGGACGACTACTACGGCTTCGTCAGTTTCTTCACCGGTATGAAGCGAAAGCCCGGAGTCGAGCCTCGTGAACGACGTATTTATTGCGACACCTCGGCCCCGCCCGCTCGGCATCTCGTCGATGGTCGACCGATGCCTGCGCGAGTACTCGGCGGCATTGAACCCGTGCCCGCAGGTGGAGATCCTCGAACAGCGCTGGCTCAATGGATGACCTCGCCCGACAACGACATCTTCAGTCGCAACCTCGCCAATCGCATCTGGGCTCAGATGCTCGGACGCGGAGTCATCGAACCGGTCGACGATGTGCGAACCAGCAACCCGCCCGTGAATGGCCCGCTGCTGGATGCCTTGGCGAAGCGTTTGGTTGAATCCAAGTTCGACCTGCGGACTCTGGTCAGAGACATCTGCAACTCGCGGGTCTATCAGTTGAGCGCAAAACCAAATGCGTCCAATCAGCGAGACACTCGGCAGTTCTCGCACGGGCATTTGCGACGACTGCGAGCTGACGTTCTCTTGGATTCTGTTGTGACTGTGACCGGTGTGAATCGTCGCTTCAATGGCTTCCCCGAAGGCACGAAAGCCATTGAGTACTACCCCAGAGAATCCGGTGACACCGAAGGTGCCCACTTCGGCGATGCTTTCTTTGCGACCTTTGGACGTTCGAGCCGCGCGACGGTGTGTGCCTGCGAAACCAAGAAGGATCCCACGTTGTCACAAACATTACACATGGCCGTGGGCGACACTGTTAAAGATCGGGTCTCAAATAATGGTGAGCTTGCGAAGCTCATTCAGAAGAACGCATCGCCCGAGGAAATCCTCGAACAACTCTTCATCCGAGCCCTCAGTCGCCGCCCGACAAGTATTGAGCGAGAAGCAATGAAAGAACTCGTCGGCGAAGCCACCAAAGATCTGCAGGTCTACGAAGACATCTTCTGGAGCCTGCTGAACTCAACCGAGTTCGCGTTCAATCATTGAGAGTTGATTAAGGGAAGGTCTCACGCAGAGGCGCAGGGGACGCAGAGTGAGAAGTCCAGATGCGTTCTCTGTGTCCCCCGCGCCTCTGCGTGAGACTTGTTTTCTCAACGACAAGAAGTAGCCACTCAGAAACATCATGATCCAGTTTAATAAGATCCCTCGATACGCCATCGCCACACTGTTGCTGGCCCTTTCAGCGCCTGCCTTTGCTGCAGACGACTCGAAGCCGATTACCTACGACGACCACATTGCTCCGATTCTCAAACGTCACTGCTTTCAGTGTCATGGCGAATCCAAGCAAGAGGCGGGGCTGAACCTGGCGAGTTACTCCTCTGCGATCAAAGGTGGCAGTGGCGGAGCGGTCGTTGTTTCTGGGCGGTCGAGTACCAGTCGGCTCTTCAAAGCCATTACGGCTGAAGATCCCGCCGAGCGGATGCCGCCTGAAAACGATCCTCTTTCCAAAGACCAAATCGCTCTGATTAAAGCCTGGATCGAAACTGGACTTCGGCAGAACGCCGGCAGTGCTGCCGCTCCGACTCGCACGTTGAGCTTCACTCCGTCGGCGGTTCAATCAGCCGATGGACCGGCTCCGATGCCAGAAAAGTTACCTGCAATTCCAAGTTCGAAGACGAACCGTCCGTTTCCAGTACTCGCATTAGCGACTAGTCCGCGAGCACCACTCGCTGCTGTGTCTGGCTATGAACGCATCGACTTTGTGAATCCTCAAACTCGCGACGTCATCGGCGCGGTGCCCTTCCCCGAAGGCGAACCGCAGGTGTTGCGATTCAGTCGCTCGGGAGCAGTCTTGTTGGCAGCCGGTGGGCGGCCAGTGCAGAGCGGGTCGGCGGTCTTGTTTGATGTGAAGACAGGGAAGCGACTCGCAGAGATTGGTAATGAAACCGACACCGTCATTGCCGCGGATCTGTCTGCCGACGAACGACTGGTGGCGATTGGCGGTTCGAATCGAGTCGTAAAAGTGTTCTCAACGACTGACGGTTCCTTAAAGCAGTCTCTAGTCAAACATACGGACTGGATCACGGCCTTGGCCTTCAGTCCGGACGGTAAGTTGCTCGCCAGCGCAGATCGTGTGGGCAACATTCACTTGTGGGATGTCAAGAGTGGTGGAGTCGTTCTTCCACTGTCCGAACACAAGTCGTCCGTTCGCGCACTGTGTTGGAGATCTGACAGCCAAGTCTTGGCAACGTGTAGCGAGGACGGCCTGGTTATCTGGTGGGAAGTCTCGAAGGGCTGGCCTGCCATTTCCAAAGGCGACGCCCATCCGCCTCAACGCCCCGCGGGTACTTATGGCAAGATTGCCAACGGGGTGCTGGATGTGTCATTCGGTCCTAACGGAGAACTCGTCACATGTGGCCGAGATCGAACCATTCGAGTTTGGAAGGCTGATGGCAACCTATTGCTGACCAAGCCGCTCGATATGGCTTCCAACGAGTCCAAGTCTGCCGTGAGAATCCTACCACTACGATCAGCTCTGACTTTTGACGGCGCAACAATTCTCGCCGGGGACTCAGCCGGACAGCTTCATTCGTGGCCAATCGATCCGAACCGCAAATAGTTTGGCAGTCAGAAAGAAGGCACATGATTCAGCATCACTTTGCCACTTACCTATCGCTCTCGGTCCGAGCATTCCTCGGAGCCTTTGCAGCGTTCGTTCTGTTCGAGCAGCCAAGCGACGCGGCTGAAGATCGCGTCGACTACCAAAAGCAGATTAAGCCCGTGCTGCGAGAACGATGCTTTTCGTGTCATGGAGCGTTGAAGCAAGAAGGCAAACTGCGGATTGATACGGTCGCTGCAGCGATGAAGGGCGGCGACTCTGGAGCTTCCATCAAGCCGGGAAGTATTGGAGACAGCCTGTTGATCAAACGCGTTACCGCAACGGACGAAGCGGAACGCATGCCGCCCGAAGGCGAACCTCTAAAGGCCGAACAGATTGCAGTTCTCAAGCAATGGATCGCCGAGAATGCGATGGGGCCAAGCGACGAGCAGCCCGATCAAGATCCTCGTGACCATTGGGCATTCAAGACTCCCGTGCGTCCGCGAGTTCCAGACCTGACCGCTCAGAATGCAGATCGCAAGTATCAGATTCGGAACCCCATCGATTCGTTGATCGCGGCCGAGCAACTCAAGCGGAACATCGTTCCTCAACGCGAGGTTGATCGACGAGTGTGGTTAAGGCGCGTGACGCTCGACTTGATTGGATTGCCACCAACGGTCGCTGAGTTGGACTCCTTCATCGCTGACATGTCCCCCGACGCTTACGACAAGGTCGTCACACGTTTGTTGGAGAGTCCGCAGTACGGTCAGCGTTGGGGCCGTCATTGGATGGATATCTGGCGTTACAGCGATTGGTGGGGGCTTGGGGCTGAGGTCCGCAATTCTCAGAAGCACATGTGGCATTGGCGTGATTGGATCGTCGAGTCCTTGAACGCGGATAAGCCCTACGACCAGATGTTGCGCGAGATGCTGGCGGCGGATGAACTCTACCCCAACGACTTGGATCGAGTACGAGCGACCGGGTATCTAGCGCGGCAATACTTCATCTTCAATCGCACGGCCTGGCTGGATGAAACCATCGAGCACACGGCCAAAGGCATGCTCGGCCTGACCTTCAATTGTTCGAAGTGTCACGACCACAAGTACGACCCCGTATCTCAGGTCGAGTACTACAAGCTCCGCGCGATCTTCGAGCCATATCAGATTCGAACCGAAATGGTGCCTGGCCAGACTGACTTCGAGAAAGACGGCATCCCGCGAGCGTTTGATGCTCATCTCGATGTCGCCACACATCTGCACGTTCGCGGCGACGATCGGAATCCCGACAAGACCCGTTCGATGGAACCGGCGATCCCGAGTTTCTTGTCGCATTCGAAGTTCGATATCGCACCGATCGACCTTCCAATTGAGGCCACTTATCCCGGTCTGCGTGACTTCGTTGTGAAGACTCATCTGGAAGCCGCACAGCAACAAATTGCCGCAGCCCGCTCTGCCTTAGAGGCTGCGAAGAAGAAGCTCGACGAAGCTGAAGCTGCTTCCAAAGCAACAACGATGAAGCCCGAAACATCTCCCCCTGCCTCGGCAGTTCCCGATGGATCGCCAGCCACTTCAAACTCTGCGCAACCTCTGGTTCGTGATGATTTCGCGATGATGAAGCCAGATGTCTGGGAGCAACTTTCTGGCAAATGGAGCTATGAAAACGGCAGGCTCATTCAGACTCAGACTGGGGCTAGTCGCATGGTGCTCCGAATGAAGCAGCAACCGCCCACGGACTTTGAAGCCAAACTCAAATACATCCCGACCGGGGGTGAGACCTGGAAGTCGATCGGGATTTCATGCGACGTCACAAGTGCTGGCCATGACATCATGGCCTATGTCAGTGCCTATGCAGGAGGGCCTCGTTCGCAAATCTCTTACAAGCAGAACGGCAACTACGTGTATCCGCCGAATGCTTCTCAGCCTCGTAAGGTCGAGTTGAATCAACCTCACGAGATCGTGCTGAGTGCACGCGGAACTCTCTTCAACATGCAGGTCGACGGTGAGCACTCAGTCGCGTTTCGATTGCCCATTGAACGCCAGCGCGGCTTCCTCGAACTGGTCGCATTCGATGCCAAAGTTGAGTTCACACATTTCGAACTCCGGGCGTTGCCAACCGACTTCAAGCTCGTCGAAGCTGAAGCGTCGAAGTCTCCGAATCCTGCGGTAGCAACTGCTACAATGGCTCCACTACCCGTCGATCAAGCAAAACTCGCAGTAACGATTGCCGAGAAGTCGCTGATAGTTGCAGAAGCTCAACTCGCAGCGGTCGAAGCACGAGCCACTGCTGAGCATGCCAAAGTCGGTCAAACCGCAGACCAGTCGGAATTGGCGAAGGCTGCATCAAAGGCCGAACGACTTGTTGCCGCATCTAAGGCCGACGAGGAACACAGCAAAGCAGAACTGGCTCTCTTGCAGGCGGCGACCGATAAGCGAGCTGACGCCGAGAAGAAGCTCTCCGCCGCGAAGACGGCATTTGAAGCCGCCGCCAAAGTAATCGAAACGACAAGCGAAGCGTTCACACCGCTGCTAGGTGCGAAGAAGACTCAAGAGGACTACCAGAACCGCAACGCCAACGTGCCATATCCATCGAAGAGCACTGGCCGTCGGACAGCATTCGCCAAATGGCTGACTGATCCCAGCAATCCGCTGCCAGCACGAGTCGCTGTCAACCACATCTGGACTCGTCACATGGGCCAGCCGCTGGTTCCTACAATCTTTGATTTCGGTCGCAAGGGCACTCCGCCGACGCATCCTGAGCTGCTCGATTGGCTTGCCGTTGAACTGATCGAAAGTGGCTGGAGTATGAAACACATTCATCGGTTGATCGTGACATCCGAGGCTTACCGACGATCGTCATCGAGCGCCACGAATGCAGACGGGGTGACTGCGGGACGGGGTGACGGGGGGATCAACGCGCCTGCGAGTGGCATGTCCCCGGCTCTCCCACTCTCTGCTTCCCCGAGTCTAATTCTGGATCCAGATAACCGCTTCTACTGGCGTATGAATCCCGTTCGTATGGAAGCTCAGATCGTGCGAGATAGCTTGCTCTCGCTGGCGGGGGAACTCGATCTGTCGCTCGGCGGTCCGTCAATCCCGATCAATGACGAGACATCGCGACGACGCAGTCTGTACTTCGTTCATTCACACAACGACCACAACAAGTTTCTGTCGACGTTCGACGATGCCAGCGTGCTGGATTGTTATCGCCGAGCAGAGAGCATCGTTCCTCAACAAGCACTCGCTCTGGAGAACAGTCCGTTGGCGATGACGATCGCCGGAAAGATCGCGACACGCATCGCGTCCTCGAACCCACAAGCGGCGGATTCGAATTTTGTCCGAACAGCCTTCGTGACGATCTTGTCAGTCGAACCCACTGCCGCAGAACAAGCCACGATGCTCGAGTTGCTGCGTCGCATGACCGATCTTGCCAAAGACAAGAATCGCCCTAATCCTGAATCCGTTGCTCGAACGAACTTGGTACAGACCATTCTCAATCACAACGACTTCATCACCATCAGATGACAAGCCTGAAGCGACGCGTCGGCTTCTGTATTGCGAAGTACAGAAGCCCTTCGACGGCTTATTGAAAACCACGGCAAGGACCGAGTCATGACACGCAGTCCGTTTCCAGGTATGGACCCATATCTCGAAGATCATTGGCGCGACGTGCATACCAGCCTAATGACTTACATTCGAGATCAGATTCAGGAGCAACTGCCGTTCGATTTGGTTGCGCGAGTCGAGGAATCCGTTTCCGTTGACGCCGATGGGGATGAGGGCCGATTAGTCGCGCCGGATGTCAGCATTGTGGAAGATGGCGACGTGGCGTCATTTGGGTTTTCGAGCGCGTCAGCCGTGGCCCTTGCCGAGCCGCTCATGGTGCTGGAAGAAGAACCACAGACTGCTCGCCATGTTCGAATCTTGGATCTCTCGTCAGGCGAACGAGTCGTAACGGTGATCGAAGTCTTAAGTCCGTCCAACAAGGCCACGGCGCTAGGTCGTCGAGACTACTGGCGAAAGCAGCAAGACTACCTCAACTCGGGTGTGAATCTCGTCGAGATCGACCTACTCCGTTGTGGTCAGTACGTCCTCGCGACGGAACTCGAACGACTGCCCGAGCACCGACGGCGGACTTACATGATGAGCGTTCGAACTCGCACCAGAACGATTCTGTTTGGGGCATCGATCCGCGAAGCATTGCCTACGATCGCCATTCCGCTGCGTCCTATCGATCAAGACGTCACTCTCGCGATTCAGACGCTGATCGACCAAGTTTACGAACGCGGTCGATATGGGCGATTGAACTACCAAGTTGAACCGAGTCAGCCTCTGGCTTCCGAAGATGCAACATGGTGCGATGAGCTTCTGCGGCAGCATGGCCGACGAAAGTGATGTCGCAGGAAATCGATAACAGCAAATGACGAGTCGCACTTGAGACTTCGAGAGTACGAAGCCGCAACTCATGTTGCATGAGACATGCTCAACAAATCGATTCAAACGACACGACGTGAATCTGATCCACACTCACATCAACCATCACGCCGAGGAACGGACCTCAACATGAAATCTTCTTCTCACTCCTCGGTCTCCTCGCCCCGCCCTCTTCCTCCATCGCGTCGCACGTTTCTTGCCGACTTTGGTCTCGGTTTCACGGGACTGGCACTCGGAGCCATGTTGGCTCAAGACGGTGTCGTAAAAGCGAATGAGCCCGATGCTTGGTTGCCTCCGAATGGCAAGCCTCACTTCACCCCCAAGGCGAAGTCGGTCGTGTGGCTCTTTATGAATGGTGGAGTTTCTCACGGTGAGTCGTTCGATCCAAAACCGGAGATGACCAAGTACGCGGGCAAGACATTCAGCGAGACTCCCTACGCGGACACTCAAGATCCTAAGCGGCTTAATCGACGGGAAGTCGCGTTCAATGTCGAGTTGCGGAACAAGATCTATCCCTTGCAAGTGGGCTTTCGAAAGTACGGCGATAGCGGCATCGAGCTGAGTGATTGGGTTCCACACATGGGAAGCTGCATCGACGACATCGCAGTCGTCAGGTCGATGTGGACCACCGATGACAATCACGGAGCACAGACTCAATTTCACTCCGGTCGGCACATGCTCGACGGCGAGTTCCCCACGCTGGGGGCTTGGGTGCATTACGGTTTGGGTTCGCTTAACGACAACTTGCCGCAGTTCATTTCGATGGGCAACCGCGAGTACTGGAACGCCAAGGACGGGCACTATCTCGGTCCCGCTCACGATGCCGTGCCGATCCGCATCGATCCCAACAACCCACTCGACTACGGCAAACCTGCGAACGGTCAGTCGATCGACGAACAACAACTGAGCTTTGAATTGGCAGGCCGACTCAATCGGTTGAAGGCCATCGAATATCCCAACGATCCTGCGCTGTTGGCTCGCATCAAGGCGTATGAGTTGGCGTTCCACATGCAGACCTCAGTGCCCGAAGCCTTGGGTTTTCAGAACGAGACGGAAGCCACTCAAGAGATGTATGGGCTGAATGACCCGGCGACGAAGAACTTTGGATCGCAGATGCTTGCGACGCGTCGTTTGATCGAACGCGGAGTTCGTTTCATCCAAGTGCAACACGGAGCTGGTGGAGCCGGGGCATGGGATGCTCATGGAGGCCTGAAGGCCAATCACACCGCTAACTTTAAAGCCGTCGACAAACCGATCGGTGGACTGCTGAAAGACCTGAAGCAGCGCGGACTGCTTGATTCAACGATCGTGATTTTTGCCACCGAGTTTGGACGCACGCCCGCCTCGCAGGGCACCGACGGGCGCGACCATCATCCTTATGGCTTCTCAGTTTGGCTGGCCGGTGGCGGCATTAAGGGCGGCATCGCTCACGGAGCAACGGATGGAATCGGCTTCCATGCCGTCGAAAACCGGCACTATGTCACCGACATCCATGCCACCATTCTTAAGCAGCTTGGTCTCGACTCTCGCAAGCTCGAAATCCCTGGCCGCAAACGCCTCGACATCGACCACGGCAAACCGATTGATGAAATCATTGCGTGATCGAGTCGCGCGGCTGCTGAGATTGAGGGCGAGTGGTGTCAGTTATCTGACATCCTTCACTGACTTCGAAGCTGACGCTGGCGTAGGTTGAGCATCGAGCATCTTGATCCACGGACCAACGAAGTGGCCGCTGTCGTGGTAAGTCCGGCCGCTGACCATGTGCTGGTCAATGACGCACGGCTCGTTGACATAGATGCCGCCACAGACTTCGAGATCGAACTTGCACTTGGCGACAGTTGCCATCCGCAAGCCCTTCACGATGCCGGCTCGCGCGGGCACTTCGACTCCGTGACAGACACTCGCCATCGGTCGCTTGTTGTCCCAAAACCATCGAGTGACGCGGAGTAGGTCGGCGTCTTCGCGGATGTACTCGGGAGCTCGACCGCCACTGAAGAAGATGCCGACATACTCTTCCGGTCGGATGTCGCGGAATGCGATATCGGCTTCGATCGAGTAGCCCTCCCACTCTTTGGTGATTGTCCAACCGGGCTTCACTTCATGCAGCACCATTTGGTAACGCCGCTTCTCCGGAGCTGCGACCACGGGGCGATAGCCGCCCTCAATGAGTCGATAGTACGGATAAAGCGTGTCGACCGTTTCGGTGGCGTCGCCGACGATGACCAAGACCTTTCGTTCGGACATGAAGCTTCCTGTCTCTGTGGATAAAAGCTGATTGAGTTAAGCGAGTCGGAAGAACTCCAACACCGCAAACGGACTTGTGAATCGGAGTGGCCTATCGCACTACGGTCATTAGACAGTTTCAAAGCCTTTGCGTTGCTCTCTCTTGAGCCACGTGTTGGCTTCCTTGTCGTCGACGAACTCTTCTTTGACTGGATCCCACTTCAGCGGTCTGCCCAGTCGCATGGAGATGTTGCCTAGATGGCATGTCGAAACCGTTCGATGCGAACTGATGACGTCGGAAACGGGAGTTCGTCGAGTCTGCACGCAGTCAAAGAAGTTACCCATGTGATTGACGATGGCGTCGAGCTTGCCCGCTCGCGCTGGCCGGTCCAGGTTGTCGAAGTCGTAGACCTTCCAGTCCTCGCGGCTGAGTGGCTTTGA
This sequence comes from Planctomycetaceae bacterium, assembly GCA_900299185.1. Classification (GTDB taxonomy): domain Bacteria; phylum Planctomycetota; class Planctomycetia; order Planctomycetales; family Planctomycetaceae; genus AM-0621. Next base: position 31,715 of record OMIV01000115.1, on the reverse strand, counting down.
CTTTAGCGCGTCGACTGGGGCTCCCGTAATCTTGCCGCGATTGACGAACAATCGCCCTGCATCGCCCGTGAAGAGGATGCCGTTGTCGCCATGATCACTCACTGTCATGACGACTCCGTTGGCGAACTTGTATGCCGCCTGAAAGTCCAAGGCGACGTTGTACCCATTGACGACGTTAGGCATCTTGGCCGTGCCTTCGATCTCCACCGGTTCCGAGCTGATGGCCCACTGAGCGATGTCGATGTGGTGGGCTCCCCAATCGGTCATTTGGCCGCCGGAGTATTCGTACCACCAACGAAACGTGTAATGACTGCGTTCTTCGATGTAGGGCACGTCGGGGGTTTGCCCTTGCCACAAATTCCAATTGAGGTGCGCGGGCGGAGTTCGCGGCACGAATGAGCTGCTCGTGCCATTCTTACCCAGCACGACTTCGACCTTCTGCAACTTGCCGATGCGACCGCCTCGAACCATCTCGACAGCCAATCGGAAGCGATCATCACTACGTTGCCAAGAACCGACTTGCACCACTCGTCCGGTCTCTTTGACGACCTTCGTAAGCTGCTTGCCTTCATCGATCGTCAAGGTCAGTGGCTTCTCGCAATAGACGTCTTTACCCGCCCGGCAAGCGTCGATGACCATCTTGGTATGCCAATGGTCGGGACTGCCGATCGTGATAACGTCGACATCCTTGCGAGTGATGAGATCGCGATAGTCCTCGCAGGCAAATGGAGTGCTTCCAAACGCCGCCTTGGCTTGATCACGCACATTCCGATCCACGTCGCAAACAGCCGTGATGTCTCCGTAAAGCATCGCCTTATGAGCAATCACGCTGCCTTGATAACGCAGACCGATAGCACCGACTCGCAACCGATTCATCACCGAACGGGTTGGATTGGATTGAGCGAGCGAGGAATGAACACCAAACGTTAACCCCAATCCCGCGACGGCCGACGCTGCTAATGCTTCTCGGCGATTCATCACGTTGGTTGATGACGGTCGAGTCGAATTCATCATTGAGTTTCTACCTCAGTCAAAGGATGTCTTGGTTTTCAGTCGTCCTGCGTTCCGGTTAGCTCCGACCGTGATCGTTCATCAGGCCGTCACTTCAAGCGACGCGGCCTTGAAGGCGACGCCCCAGTCATTTCAACAGGTTGTAACCAAAGCTACTCGCCCGCGATTGGAACTTCGCAGAACGTGAGTGCCGCGATGCCATTCGCTCCATAAAGCAGGTTGTTGGGATTCCAATTCGCGCTGTCGAGATACGTCACCGTCTTGGATTGAGTCGGAGTCTTCAGCTTTAAGGTAATCGTTTTGCCGTTGGCTGAGCCTGATGTGACCTGCTTGGGTTCGCCTTCGAGATGGAACTGAGTTGCCAGCTCGTCCGACCACACGATGGGCTGATCAAACTCGAGAGTCAGTTCATCGCGTTGTGAGTTCTTGAAGGCCGCTCGCTTCAGGTTTGCCGGAGCGATTGGTTCGTTGAACTTACGGCGATAGAGATCGCGTTCAATGAGCGGTGCGAGCAATCTCGCAAACTCGGCGTAGCCTGCGGCGGGATAGTGACAGCCTCCAGGCGGCTTGATGCCCAACGTCGACATCACACTCATGTTTGAAAACAGATTGGGAAGATTCCTCTGAACTTCACGCAGGCGGTTGTCCGAACCGTTGATGCCCATCGCACAGGACTTCGGCCAAATCTGAAATGCGTAGTAGTGTTGGATGTTGGGATAGTCCTCTTTCCAACTCGCGGTCAGATCCACGAAGTATTGGCGGTAAGTCTCGAAGCCATACCCACCCGTCGGACCATCAGCACCTTGATCGTTCTCGCCTTGATGCCACAGAACCGCTCGGATTCCATGAGTCAGCTTCGCCTGTTGAACTCGCCAAAGTTGGCGACCGTAGATCGTGCTCACGTCGGTTGGATCAGCATCGTTGCGTTGATGCTGGTCAATGCGAGTACCGCCCACGGCTCCGTTGATGAGGCAGATTGGGAGCTTCTCACTTTCGACCAATCGTCGACCAAGCTCCATGCCCCAATAACCAATCTCGGACTTGCCACCGGGACTGCGTGCTTCCGCGTTGGCCCACAGTTTCAGTCGCGAGCCGTTGGGATCGCCTGCTGTCGCACCAAACGTACGAACCCAATCGCTCGCAACAAGGTTGTTATCTTTCCCGAAGTCAGTCGCAACAGCGTTGGACTGACCAATGATGAGGAACGCATCTCCGCAGACGATGTCTTTGGCGGAGTGCAACACGGTCTCGTTGTTTCCGGTCTTCGATCCAAATTCTGTGCGGTACTTAATGAGCCCCGCTTTGAGCTTCACGGTCAGAGCATATTTCTTGTCAGCACCAACCTTGGCCGTCTCGGTCGTGACGAGTTGCTCATCCGCGAAGACCTTCACAAAGACCGACTCAGCGGCTTCGGCGAGCGTACCGGCATAGACCAACGAACCGAGTTGCTGACCGTCGAGTCCCGTGCCGTCACGAGCAATGAATTGGTGATCTTCAGGTTGTTCTGTTTCGGCAAGCGGTCGCGGTACCCAGCCGTCTTTCGATGACGGCTCTGTCACGGTGATTTTCATCGACTGCACGACCTTCTCGCCGCCGTTGTCGATGGCCGCAGTGACTCGCAACACGCCGCGACCTTGAGCCCGCTTCAATATCAGCTTGCCTGCTTCGACTCGCTTAATGACCGCGATGTCGTCAACGGTCCAATTGATGTGGAACTGCCCTGCCCCCTTGGCCTGCATCGCGGCCAGATTGGAAATCTGCGGCAACACTTCGATGGTTTGTCGACCGTCCCATTGAGTCGGTCCCGCCAGTGAAAAAGTTGGCTCGGGGATATCGTCACTGATGGTGAGCTTGATGTCCTTCGACTTCACTTCCTGAGGATAAATCGCTTTGACGTTGAGAATCACGTTCGAGCGACCACGCACTCGTCCCGCGTTGAAGTCGTAGGCCAAACGATCCGAGGCAACCAACCTCTCGCGACCATCTTGCTTCAACGACCACAGTACCTTCAGAGCACCACCCGCCTGCGCCGTAAACTTTGCGGTCTGATTTTCTCCGACCACAAGCTCACTCGCTGAAACCGAAAACTCATTCCCAGGTTGCACCAGCGAACCGACCAAAGATTGGTTCGGCTTCTGATTCTCAAACTGCAGCTTCACCCATTCAGGAGATCGCACGACCTTCGAAACTCGGACTTCATCGAGGTCGCCCACGAAGTCGTAGTTGTTGTACCAGCCACCCAGAAACAGCCTGGCCGGCGTTCTGATGTTGAGCGGCCCGCCCTGCTTGGTGTTCGTCCCATCCAGCACGCCGTTGACGTAGATCCGTGCTTCGCCTTCTCGGTATGTGTGAACAACGTGAGTCCAATCGCTCATGGGAACGCGGCTCGCTCCGCTGACGTTGCCACCAGAAAAGTAGCAGTCCATCTGCATGTGCGGCGGACTGCGATACTGCATCACAACTTTGCCTTGAGCTTGTTCGTTACCCCACGCCACCAACGTTGAGTTTGGCTTCTCGGGCCGGAACCAAACTTCCGTGCTATGCGAGCTGGAACCTGTCGGCAGTGTTTCGATCTTGTCTCCGCAGAAGACACCCTTCCGATCTGCAAAGTGTCGAGCCAGTCCAATCACTCCAGGCGTCGCTTTGGTGCCAGTGTCTTGGCTGGTGAGCATGCCGGTGTCATCGCGCACCGGGTCGTTCATGTGCCACACGCCGAGGTACCCATTCGACTCATTGAACACCGCCTTCCCATCGGACTCGCTCGTCGCGTCTGCGTTGCCCCAATAAAGCTTGATCTCTTGTCGCGAGTTCCCGGTGATTCGCGGCACACGCACCCAAATGCTCGCGAGACCCTTCTCGGCATCCCACTCTTCAATTTGATAGGCCAGTTTCTCGCCGTCGTTGGTCGCGAATCGCAAGTCGTCTCCGGCAGGCTTGGTTTGAGCGAAGTTGAACCAGTCGCGATGCACTCGCACGAGTAACGGAAACTGCTCGACGATTGCGTCAGCCGGAAGATCAGCTCCCTCGGGAGTCGTCAGCACCCACATCGAACCAGAGTGCTTCCATTTTTCGAAACTGGCGCCAGCAGCCTTGTTGGGCTTGTTCTGAGCGGCTTCTCCCCAAAGCGTCGTGAGTAATGCGAACATCTCGGGGTCGTGCTTCGCAAGTTGCTCGCGAGTGAACGGGAAGAAGTCGTTGGTCGAAAAGAACGCTTCCGTACTCTCCGCGAAATACTCCATCGGGCTCGACATGCCATAAGCCCGAACTTGGGCCGAACGCCCATCGCCGAACCGCTGTTCGACACGTTCATAGAGGCCCTTCGCTTTGGCCTTGTCGAACGCAGCTTTGATCTGTTCGTTGCCAAAGCCTTTGGGCAGTACTCGATCGTGGTATGCATGAGCGAGTTCGTGCAGCGTGAAGTTTGGCATCCGCTTTGTTTCACGCTCGAAGTCACGAATGTCCGTGAACTCGACGGCCTTCGCCATGGCCGGATTGCGTTTGTTGTCGCGCAACCAGTCTGCACCAGGGTGGTACTCCGCTCGTGGTTGCACGCCGGGATATTCCGGAGAAAACCACAGCGGCACCTTCCGCAACTCAGCGACCGCCGGAGCAGGCACCACGCGAACGATCTCCTGTAATTGAACTGTCAGGAGTTCAAGAGCTCGATCGGTTGCGACCTTCTCCTTCTTCAGCAAGTCGTCGCTGACAAGAACGGTCCAGCCTTCAATCTTCTTTGTTTGGCTTCCCGCCACCATGTCCGGGTCTGCTGACATGACGGCATTCAAGTTGGCGAACAACGCGAGACACACTGCGATCAAACACGACTTCATCTTGAGAATCCTCAGAGATCAACACGATCAAGGTTTCAACAGACCGACAGACAGTCGGGGAGTTCTAGTGGCATTGCAGTTCGACCTCACCCATCAGACCGTTCGAAGATGTAACGACGAGCGACGCAACAGCGCTGAGTCGTTGAGCGATGGCCTTAAGCGTCGACATCTGAACGGCATGTCCTGAGTCTGGTCACTTCACGGATTTCGCGATCTCGATCAATTGGTCTTTGGAGAGATCGCGACTCGCGGCTCGCAGGAGCAGCATGGCACGTTGACGTCCCTTCGTCGGAAATGATCCGCTGAGCTCGGAATCGCCGGTGGCTGGAAGTGGAATCGTTATTCCAGACGGATTGGCCGGAGTTTGAACTGAGAAGTCAATCTTCTCTCCATGAATCTCGACCTCTGCGGTTTCGCTCGTCACACCGCCGAAGTAGTACGGCCGAACTTCGACAGGGAAATCGAAGATCGCAAAGTTGGCTGCCTCGGTCTGCACGTCAAAAGTCGCCGAGGAGTCAAATCGCTGCGGTAGTTCTGCCAGCAGAAGAAATCCGCCAGTGCGATTCTTCCAAATGGCCGCACGAGTGATCGCACCAAATTGATCGACTTCAATTGCGTCAACTGCTTCAAAACCATCAGGCAGCTTGACGTCAGCAATCTTGGCACTGATCTCCCGGACTTCGTCGCTCACCCGAGTGCGATGCTGAGTCGTCAGATACTTCTGCAACATGGCCGGGATCAAACAAACGCCACCAATCGACAGACTGAAAACGGCGATGAGCAACAACGCTACTTTGGCCATCGGATGTCGGCGGGGGCGAACTGAACCAGGCAATGCTTCTGACATGGCGTGACATTCCTCAGGGACCAGACAGAGACCGACTCACACGTACTGACATCGTCGTCGCCAGACTGACGATGCAAAGCTGATGGTGTTGCATCCCGAATGTGACCTCAAGCGGCCAACCAAACCAGATGCCACGGCTTGAGTTCGCATGACAGCCTTGAGATCGTGTCGTTCAGATGAGTGAAGAGATCTTATTATATGGCCCGCGTCGTTCGAGGTTCGTCCGCCAAACTCAGGAGTGCCAAAGCATGATCGCCGCATGGTTGAGACGCTGCCGAGCGGGCTGCATTAAGTCGATGCTCTTGGTAGTGCTGGTTCTGACAGGGAACTCTCAAGCAGACGAGCAGAAGCATTCGATTCGAATCACCAAACTCGATGGCAGTTTCGAATCGGCCTCAGAAGTCTCTGTGGATGCCGACCGCCGCACGATCACCGTAGCGAAGCAGTCTCTGTCGCTGGATGACATTCGACGAATCCACTTTCAGCGAGCATCGTCAGAACCTGTCACCAACACGAAGTCCGAGCGAGCAAAGGCCGAGATTCAATTGCGAGATGGAAGCTTGCTGGTCGCCGAAAAGATCTCCGTCAGCAATGACACCTGCCACTTCGCAATGCCGCCGTCGGAAGGACTCAAGCTTGAACTTGATCAAGTCGCTGCCATGAAACTCGGCAACACAGACCTCACAGCTTCGAAGTTTGAAGCCGAAATTGCTCGCCGCGATCGTCAGCTTGATCGTCTCTTCGTTGCGAACGGCGATGCCGTGACTCCGCTCGACGGCTACTTGGAAGCTCTCCAAGACGGAACGGTCCGGTTCGAATGGATGAATGAAACTCGGAAGCTGCCGATTGATCGCTTGCGAGCTGTCGTTTTTGCGACAGGACCGACCGGCGTTTTCAAACCCGATCGTTTCAAAGTTCAACTTCGCAACGGGTCGAGATTGAACGTCTCGTCGTTGGCCACTTCTCAATTGAAATCCGACTCAGCCGATTCATACATCCGGGTCACCACACGAATGGGAGCAACGCTCGACATTCCTAACTCGTTGCTTTCCGTAATCGAATCTCGCTCATCGCGATTGATGTATCTCTCGGACATGAAGCCAGAGACCGAAGTCGCCACGACCATCACAGCCCTGCCCCGCCCGTGGCGTCGTGATCGAAGCGTATCGGGGCGCATTTTGTCGGCAGGAACAGAGACCTTCGAACGAGGTCTAGGGATTCCAGCCGGTTCTCGCTTGAGCTTCCGAGTTCCCGAGCGAGCGCAGGTATTCGTCGCGACGATGGCACTCGACCAACACCATCACAATGGCGGCGACTGTGTTTGCGTCGTGACAGTTGCGGGACAAGAAGCGGCTCGACTGCGATTAACTCCGACCGAGTCTCCCCACGTAATTCGTGTCCCTTGCCGGCCATCAGACATTCTGGAAGTTCGCGTTGAGCCAGCCATGAACCTCGACTTCGGTGACTTCACCAATTGGTGCGATGCCAGCTTTGTGTTGGCCAGTGAGTAAGTTCTGCGACATCAAAGCGCGATGATTTAGAGTCACACGCGGAACGACTTGATTTCGCAAACCACGCGAAAAGCACCGTGAGTTGGTCAGTTTTGCCGATGGGCGTCACGAGCCGTGAACCGCAACTGATTCGCGGTGAAGCCAAACATGCCACCGCGCTGAACTCGCAGTTCGCCACTGCTTGGGCCAGGCGGATTATCAACGGGCGAGCGACGGTAGTTCTCGGGATCAAAGGCATCGAGGCACCATTCCGATTCATTCCCGCGCATGTCGAACAGGCCAAACCCATTCGCTAACGAGCGGCTCGCGACGTTGTGAATTCGCCCCCCCCCCTGCATTCCCGGCATACCCATCAATTCGCGTGTTGAACGGCGTCGTCGACCACAGCTCCAACTGCCTTGCCCTGCAGGCGTATTCCCATTCGGCCTCTGTCGGCAGTCGATATTTCCGCTGATCGCGTTGAGTGGGCCAATCACAAAATCCAGTCGCATCTTGATAGGTAACGCTGACGGCGGGCATCTCATCGACGACCGGATGCTCGCCTAAGTTCTTACAGCAATACGTTCGGCTCTGAGCTCAGTTGTTGTTCTCCAAACCCCAACTGCCGGACTTCTCCGCATCGGTCTCGTACTTTGCGTCAACGACGAATTGACGAAACTGTGCAATAGTCACTTCTGTCTGGCCTATCCAATAAGGTCGCTTCAGGCCGGTGCTTTGCGAAACCTGACTTCAGATTGATCTAACACTCAATCTTTCGATTAGCGAGTCGCGAGTTTATCGCACACGGGAGCGGGGTTGCGCACACTCAACGCGGGCAGCACGGGACTCGACGATGCTGCGACAGACAAGACTTGTGGCACCGGAAATGCCGACTGGCTCTTCGCGAGACGCGAAGGCACGATGCCCGACCTGCTGCCAGATTGCATCTCGAATTAAACAGTGACGTGATTAGGAGATGACCAAACAAACTAATCTACGCGATCAGACCATATTTAAAACATCGCTTAATAATATATATTTGTGTGTTTTTTCTGCTATGCGACGTCAAGAGCCACTGCCTTCTATGGCAAACATCTCACAATTAATTCGAGGATTGACGAATCGCGATTTCAGCCCTGATGGCCAATGAATAACAAGGCTATCAATCGAGCTATCTCCTAGACCTAAGAAAGCTCGTTTATCGCTACTAGACGCATAACTCGACCCAGACTTTACCTGGGTCACAATTCTACGGCCATCTGACAAATTCGCGTAGACAACTGCAGTGATCGCATCACGATTGCTCTGAGTTCCGATCATCCTCAACGAAAGCCATGAATTGGACGTTTCGGTGACATTTCTTAGGATCGCAATGGGTTCGTTCAAGCGTGAAACAACGAGGTCAATTCGACCATCCTCATCAAGGTCGCCAGCCGCACACCCGCGTCCATTGTGAGTACTTGCCGCATAACTTCCGGCCGTGGGTGCAACATTAACAAATCGTCGATACTCAACATTCTCAAAAACTAACGGATGTTGTTTGATTGGAGCATTTACTGGATGACGTATCACATGCCCATTTGAACAAAACGCATCGAGGTCTCCATCGCGATCTAAGTCTAAGAGCAGTGTTCCCCAACCTACAAACAACGCCCCAACTGCTGTGACCCCCATAGCCTGGCTCTTGTGCTGGAAGAACCCATTTCCCTGATTGCTATATAGGCCAAAACTCTCAGATTCGAAGTTTGCAACCCAAATATCTGGCAATCCATCTCCGTTTACGTCGCCAACATCCACTCCCATACTACCGTCTGGCGTACCTCGATCACTTAGAGCCGTCCCGCTCATCAGCCCAACGTTCTCAAGTCGCCCACCGGTGTTGCGATACAAGAAATTAGGGACAGTGTCATTGCCAACGTAAATATCAGCGTCTCCGTCGAGGTCAACATCAGCAATGACAACGCCGAGCCCTTTTCCGTCCTGCCTCAAGCCTAGCTCAACTGATCCGTCTCGAAAGGTCCCATCACCGTTTGATATGTAAGCCGTGTCAGCCAAAGGCTCAAAACGACGTGGCGGGCAAACATCCCGCTGCCCTCCAGGCCCGCCCGAACACTGAGGATTTTTTTCCCACGACCAATCGACGTAGTGAGCAACGTATAGGTCTAAAGTTCCATCTAGATTGAGATCTCCCCAAGCAGAGCTGCTACTCCACAGTGAATCACTTAGTCCAGACGCCAAGGTACTATCATTAAACGTGCCGTCACCACAGTTTTTCCAGAGAGTTAGACCTCCATAGCCAGTCACGATTACGTCACTGAATCCATCACAATCAAAGTCTCCAATATTCGCTCCATGCGAATACCGACCAGCCAAGTCTGCTCGAGAAACTGAAGTTACGTTCCTAAATTGGCATTCTCCCAGACCAACAAGAACGCTCGAACTTAGCCCGATGATTTGTCGATCACTCGAAAATGTACCGCCACCTGGCAAGAAAATGTCTAAGATTCTATCACAATCAAAATCAGCTAACCCAACCCCTCCTCCAAGCGACTCCAGTATTGCATAGTTGTTGGATTCCTCACCGTTTTGATAGGTGAATGCTTCCCCTGATTTGAGAACGTCATCGAAACGAATCCGACATTTTGTCTCTGAATGCGTTCCTTCTTTCAAAGAAGAAGTTTTCGCCGTCGTATTTTCCGCACGCTCGAAATCTCCGTCGCATCCGGACACCAACAATGAAAACAATGTTACGATCAGGCGAAAAACCAATAAAAAGTAATTTGACGACCACAAATGAACCGGCGCATGTCTGCGAGATGCTATATTACTATCCAAGTCTGACTCGCATTTAAAATAACTCAAAAACACCAAGCAACACCATGACATTCGATCTTCGCTGGACGTAATCGGATTTGAACCGACCTAATAAGAGCGTGATCGAAACAATCCGCTAGTCAGCCTGAAGAGTGCTGTCATTATCAACCGCGACGAATGTTGCAAAACAGACTATCGCTGCCAAAAAATATCGACCGACCCCGTATCACCTTGAATCGGCCCGCCAAACCAACCAGCAACGATGTCAATGTCTCCGTCGCCATCGAAGTCTGAGGCATCAATCGCGAGGTATCCAAAGCGTCGTGTTTCTATCATTACGTGCCGCTCAAAATGTTCCCCTGATTTCCGCTCAAACCATAATAGACATTCGTATAGATCCTCGCGATCTTCCGAGTTGCGTAAATCATCTGGAATCCATGCAGAAGCAACTACATCGAGATCTCCGTCACGATCAATGTCTGTTGCTATCGCACGAGAGGCCCCGGGAAGGGTAGCGATCTGATGTGATATGAATGGAAAATCGCCTGTATTCTCCAACCACCGAACTCCGTGATAGGGCTTAATATATTTGGAATCGAGCGAATCACCGTTTGTGTAAAGAACATCAAGGTCACCGTCTCGATCAAAATCAACTAATTGAATCCCGCTCGAACCGAAAGACGGATCCCCAGCCAGGTGTATAATCTGCCTCTCAAATACCCCGTTTCCGAGATTCAGGAACGCGTCGACCTCTTCAAACTCCTGACTCACCAACGCTACGAAGTCAAGGTCACCATCAGCGTCAATGTCAGCAACCGGCAAGTGGATGGCACCGTGCCGTTCGTCCAAGACTTCTAACCGAAATCTGAGCTGATCGAACATCTGGGACTCCTGACGCAACAACAAAATGCGACCAGTACGACGCCACCCGAATTCCGCGACCAGTAGGTCCACATCGCCGTCGTTATCAATATCCGCAGGCCTAACATCCGCAATTCGTCCGACGCCTTCTAGTAGCGATGTTCGCTTCCACGTCCCGTCTGCGGCAGCGTTTAACCAACTTACCCGTCCGAAGTTATGGTCTCCGGGTAAATAAGTTCCGAGTTCGGCCACAACATAGTCGACTTTTCCGTCGCCATTTAAGTCAGTAATAGCAACGCATGCAGGGCTTGACGCTTTTACGTTCGTGGAAACACCAAACCGACCCGAACTAAAGTCGAACTGACTGACAGAATCAGCTTTCATATCGCTGATGATAAGCTGAGCTCTCACACCAGCTACGAACTCAACATGCGACACATGCCTCACGCTTGGAGCACGTAACGTCTCGCGATGCCAACGAACCGAGGTTTCACTGGAAGCAAACCTCATCAAAGTTAGATTTGTAGGAGCACGCGACCGAAACCACGTCACAACATCATTGAGTGGCGGAAGAACTAAATCTGTGCGCCCAGATGCAAGATAAAAATCGAACCCTTGGCGGACTTCGTGATACCATTGATCTTTAGGAAAAGATGCGGGATCTGGCACTGTGTGACAGGCTCCACATAGCAATACAACACGGGCAGTTATGTCGCCATCTTCGACTTCGTATGATGGGCTCGCTAGCTTTGAAACATCATTTCCACAACCGCCACAAAACAGGGGGGATATCAGCAGAGAAACACACCAAAGTGGCACACGACTTATCGCAAACTTTGCAAAAGTGCAGACGCTAATCCACCAGTTGGAAGTCATACACATTCTTTTTTGCGTCTGCCGTGACCTCAACTGTCAAATTGCTACTCTTAGGGTCAGCGTACCGACTCGGAATGGGAGATTTCCCGGATGTCTTCTTCTGAGACATCGCAGCCATTTGCATTTTCTGCATTTCTTCAGGCTTCATCGATGCTCCTCCAGCAACCGTTCCCGATTCGGCTGATTTGGAGATACTCACTTTCGCTTTTCCCAAAGGGGCACCCGAGCGTGATCCTGTCTTGAGAGAAAACGCTCCACTCGAATCGGTCGTTCCAATTGCGATCGGAGACTTGTCCACAAAAAAAGTAACATCTGCGTTTGAAATCGCTTGGCCGTTAAACACTACGCTTCCAGAGCACTCTGCCAACTGTGGACCATCACTACCGCCACAGCCAAGCAGTAAAATCAAAAACCAAGCCGGAATTGTCCGAACCATGCAATTTTTAACTGCCACTTTAGCTCTCCTCGTCGCTATCGCGTTAAAGGTTTGGCACAGACTATTTATACCGGTTTCAACTTCTTACTCAGGTATGGACACGGTCTGACCATCTCGTTTGCCACCGAGACGCTGATAGGTTTGATAGTCAATATTCTGACTTAGGAATCGCACGGTTCCATCTCCTAGCAAGAAATGAGCTCCTCCTGTGTGACGAGATCTAAATCCCCAGGAGAGATTCCAATTACTTTTCGGCGTGCAAGACGGAAACTCGGGATTGGGTTCGCCATCGCAAGTAGTCATTATGTTAATCGGCACAGACGTCGAAGCATGGGCGTTTCCCATCGCATTATATAGCCACCATCCGCCAGTGTGATCATTACACGTTGGAATGATTTCGCCTACCAATACCGTATTTGACATTCCATCTGTAAAGGCAGCCAAGGGGAATCCGGGGTTCAGACGTCCGAATGCACCAGATATATTATTTCCAAAAAAATCATTTCCGTGATCGGCGTTTCCATTCGTCGGTTCATAGTTGGTGCCGGCGGTCAAGAATTTATTGCAATTGCCGTCATTCGAGGGTGTTCGTTGAGAACCCAGACTCCCGGAGTAATTGGTCTGAGCCCAATTTGTGTCAACGCCTTTCTGTCCGCTATCTGAAGGACAGAACGTGTATGGAACATTGACCTGTCTGGCACGACGGGAACAAGCTGGATCCATGCAGCTATCCCAGGCTGCTGACAAATTCATGTCAACCTTTTCGTACAGAGTCGCTTGATCCATATATGGTAGAATCTGAACCTGCCAGCCGATCTGAGGAGCAGCCCAGTTATTACCGCCGCCTGGAAGCTGCTTGTGCGTTTCCTCGTAGGAGAGCAAGCCGAGACCATATTGTTTAAGGTTATTACGACACTGACTTCGGCGTGCCGATTCTCTTGCAGATTGAACCGCCGGAAGCAATAGGGCGACAAGCACAGCGATAATCGCAATCACTACGAGCAATTCGATTAGTGTGAATCCTCGATGCTTCTGTCGTAACATCGTAATCTCCTGAGAAAAGTTCGAGCCGAGACGAATCAGCCAGAATTGCACTTACAGATGACTACACTTGGAAGTCGAAAAAATCCAAGATTGATCCTACCGCGAAACGTGTCAAGGAATCTCGAGAACGTTAAGAACTACTCTTTGTCGCTTTTGCGTGGTGACTTTAAGTGCACTGCAAACCAAAAGCCGAGAGGATTACCCATCGTCGTTGCTCATGTCACTCAATTCTTACGGAATTCATCGAGAATTATGAAAGACGCCAATCGGAAGCCGTCAACACGCGGACAAGCGAGATTGCTTAGAAACGCTTTGTTTTTCGGCATTTGCTGTCTTTGCCTTTATCTGGCCAGCATTTGGCAATTGCATCGTTTCGTCGCTCAGTCGATTGAGAATCGAAATCTGTCGCAAGCCAAATGGTCGCTTGACCAATTGAGCCTTCTTGTCCCCCATTCATCGGAAGTCAGTCTGTTAAAAGCTCGAGTCAACCGCTTAATGGGCTCCCTCGACGAGATGCATCTCAACCTTAGCGATGCAGCTGACTATGGAGCATCTATCGAGTTAATCGCACGTGAGAAAACTCTCGCACTAGCCCAGACGGGACAACTTTTGCGATCAGAATCAATTCTGAGACGCTCACTATCGAAAGGTAGCAATGATGCAGCTGAAATCTGCGAAGCACTTATCAACGGCCTCTTGCTGAATTACCGGCTTGGTGACGCACAGCAGCTCTTAGATGCATGGGAAGCCGATGCACCTTCCGATCCACAGCCAAAATACATCAGAGGTCAAATTGCAGAGCAATTGGGAAACAACGTCGCTGCTCTCGATTATTACGAAGCTGCGTTAGCGTCTGCTCCACTCCGCGAAGACATTCTTCGCAGACTGTTTATCACGTTTGTTTCCCAACATCACTACGAGAAGGCCGAAGCCGTTCTTTCTAGAATTAAGAGTCCCCCGTCGGGAGACGTCGAATTGGGGAGTGCGTACGCTAAGTATCTCGCGGAAACTGGTCATTCGAAGGAATCACAATCACTGCTCGAATCACTTTGCGAAAAACAACCGGATCATCGGGAGATTAAGCTGTTACTTGCCAGAGAGTATTTCCAAGATGGAAAGTCAAAGCAGGCGTTGTCGATCATTCAGTCGAGATTGGCAAGGAACAACGCTGATTACGAATTCCGCTACTTGCTAGCTCAAGTGCTTACATCAGAAGGAAACTCAGAAGCCAAAACACATTTAGAGTATGTGCAGCGCGCCGACGAAGCGTTCAACAAAGTTCGATCAGCCCTAGATCAAGCCAGAGAGAGTCCCCAAGACGCCGATAGTCGTTTCTCAATTGGTAAGAATCTCATGGCTTTCGGTTTTCAGAAAGATGGTGCTGGATGGCTGCGATCAACTCTTGAGCTATCCCCGATGCATCGTGAGGCCCACGCGATGCTGGCGGAATATTACGATCACGAAGGGCTAAAGACTCTTTCGGGGCACCATCGCGAGGCTATTAAGAGAATTGATCAAGTAAATAACGAAAAACAGCCATTTACAGAGTAATTAAATCATTTTGCGTTGATAGGGGCAGGGGTAATCGCTTCGAATTCTAGCGGTAATCCCTCACTTGATTATGCGAGTCTGATCGTTTCTTTTCCCGAATTCGCTGTATCTCAATATCTCGACACGCATCTGCGGCTTCGAACCAAATCTTTTCGAGATCCGAACGCCCCAATTGCTTACAAGTATCTGCAAGTTGTAAACGAAGGTCGGCGTCATAGGGGTTTTGATTAGCTAATTGGTTTAGTTCTGTTAGCCGACTTCGAAGTGACTGCTTAGATTCGAACTTTTTTATCGCTTCGGCTTGATCATCTGGGAGGTTCAATTGTTTATATACAGATGCCATTTTGTAATGAACTTCGAAGTCATGTGGTTCTGCTGCGGCAAGTTTTTCAAGTACAATTATTGCATCTCCAAATTGTTTTTTCTCAATCATCAATTGCGATTCGGCTCGATACAGATCTGGCGACTGTTCCTGCAAAGTACGTGCGGATTCGATGCATGCTGCGGCATCGCTGATGTTTCCCAATCCGAGGTGACACAATGCCTGCTCTGCGAATCTTTTTGCTGAACTGCTTACGCAGTCAAGATTTGCCAATGCTTCCTGATATCGAAGAAGCTTCCGCAGTGAAACCGCGAGATCGAGAATAATCTCTTCACGTTGAGTTTGAGTTGGATTGCGATCGAGTGCGGCTTTGAGATTAGCCACAGCTTCGTCGAATTGTTCAAAATCAAGATAGATGGCGCCGGCCATGTGGTATGGTCGAGAATCAAGCGGCGTGAGTTTTTTGAGTTTCTCTAACTGAGTTAGAGCCGGGTACATCGCTCCTAGGTCGTAATAGACGGCGGCGTTTATTCGAATTACTTCTTTATTATTTGGAAACTCAATCAACGCGGTGCGAAGTACGATCTCAGATCTCGCTAAGTCTCTTAGGCCATAGTAGGACTCTCCAATCCACAATAACGCATACTCGCGATGAAGGCCGCCCTTGGCAGCGGTTGGTTCAAGTTCAGTCAAAGCTTCACGGAAGTATCCTGATTGAGCGAGAATTCCGCCGTTCAAAACTCGCTCGAGAGTTTCGCTATTAGGCAAGCTACGCAACTGTTGTGCGAGTCGTTCAGCTTTCTCATGGTCATGCCGCAATATCGCAGCAACCCCCTGTTCGAAGACATCGCGAGCGGTTGGCTGCGGAGCAAAGTAGATAACAACTGCTGCAATTAGTGCGAGCACAAGCCCGACATTGAACTTCGTTAGAAATCGATAACGTCCCACTGCCGAGTCTCCATAATCAGGCCAATCGAGATTCATGAAGAAGCATAGCCTTCACTTGGAATTTGGGATGTACAACGACGAAGTTGAGTAATTCTGGAAATCTGTATAAATCCAAAGTTTGGCCAATTGCAAAAATGAGTCTAAACCGGGTTCGAGGTCGGTAGCGATTGTGGTTACCAGATATGGGCCTGAAAACGAACACACCCAGGAGTTCATAACGAAATCCTGGGTGTGTTGATGATATTAGTCGACATGACTTGGCGTCAAAGATCACTCGATCCTAGTAGACATCCTCGTCGTGACCATGTCCTTTCTTGTCATCCTTTGGCTTCTCTGCAATCAGTGCATCACTCGTCAAAAGCAGAGTTGCAACGCTTGACGCATTTTGCAGAGCAGTGCGCGTGACCTTGGTCGGATCAATGATGCCCGTTTTAACGAGATCCTCGAACTTCCCAGTTGCTGCGTTGTAGCCCTTGTTTCCGTCTTGCTCTAGGACTTTCTCGCAGATCACCGCACCGTCAACACCAGCGTTGTTAGCGATTTGCGTAATCGGAGCACGGCATGCTCGGACGATGATATTGAAACCAACTTCTTCGTCGTGAGACAAGCCTTTGGCCTTCAAGCCCGAAGAAGCACGCAATAATGCGACGCCACCACCAGGCAGAATTCCTTCAGCAACGGCAGCGCGAGTCGCATGTAGGGCGTCTTCAACTCGAGCCTTCTTTTCTTTCATCTCGGACTCGGTTGCGGCTCCCACGTTGACCTGAGCAACGCCACCGGACAATTTCGCAACTCGCTCGTTGAGTTTCTCTTTGTCGTAGTCGCTTGTTGAGATTTCGACTTCGCGACGAATTTGCTCGATGCGAGCCTTTATGTCAGAGCCTTTGCCGGCGCCTTCGATGATTGTTGTATTATCTTTATCAACAATTACCTTCTTGGCACGGCCGAGATCGCTGAGTTGAACGTTGTCCAACTTGATCCCCAAATCTTCGAAGATGGCCTGGCCGCCACACATAATCGCAATATCTTGCAATAATGCCTTGCGACGGTCGCCGTATCCTGGAGCTTTCACGGCGACACATTTGAAGGTGCCTCGAAGCTTATTAATGACCAGCGTCGCCAACGCTTCACCATCGATGTCCTCAGCGATGATCAATAGAGGCTTTCCACTTTGGACCACCTTCTCAAGGACCGGTACCAGATCCTTAATGTTGCTAATCTTCTTTTCATTGATCAGCACATAGCAGTCATCGTAAACGCACTCCATCGTTTGTGGGTCGGTTACGAAGTACGGCGACAAATAGCCGCGATCGAACTGCATACCTTCCTTCTTCTCGAGTTCCGTCTTAAGACTCTTGCCATCTTCAACAGTGATCACGCCGTCCTTGCCGACTTGCTCCATCGCATCAGCGAGGATACTGCCAATTTCCTCGTCGCCATTGGCTGCAACAGTACCAACCTGAGCGATGGACTTTTTGGAACGACACTCGGTCGACATTTCCTTGAGCTTGGCGACGATCTGATCAACCGCCTTATCCATGCCCCGCTTCATTTCAATTGGATTAACACCAGCGACAACACCTTTGAGACCTTCGATGAAGATTGCCTCGGCCATCACGGTCGCCGTTGTGGTACCGTCACCGGCATTGTCACTGGTCTTGCTGGCAACTTCGCGAACGAGGCGAGCACCCATGTCTTCAAACTTGTCACCGAGCTCGATTTCGCGGGCGACCGTGACGCCGTCTTTGGTCACTGTCGGAGAACCGAAGCTTTTCGACAGAATGACGTTGCGGCCACGCGGCCCAAGAGTTGTCTTCACGGCCTTGGCGAGTTTCTGAACGCCACGGCGCATCGCTTCTTGCGCTTCTTGATCAAAGGCAATGATCTTTGCCATGAATGATATCTCCAAATGGATTTGAGATTGATTGCAGCCGTGTCATTTCGTGGCGATGCCAACGAGATCTGCATGAGAAGCAGCGTTCACAAGGCCGCTTGAGAATTCAGTTTGCCGAGGCTCAATCAGGAAACACCGATGAGCAAACTCGACAATCTAGAAGCTAAAACGTGGCGAGGATGTCGCTTTCGCGGAGCAGCAGAAACTCTCCATCGCCGACCTTAATTTCTTCGCCAGCATAAGACGTGAAGAGAACGCTATCACCTTCCTTGACGGTCAGGGCGATCTTCTTGCCGTCACGGCGAACGTGGCCTTCGCCAACGGCGATTACCTTGCCGCGTTGCGGCTTGTTCTTAGCCGAATCCGGCAGAACGATGCCGCCAGCCGTGGTGGTCTCTGCCTCATCCCGTTGGACTACGACTCGGTCACCCAGGGGAATCAACTTCGTGCCCTTGCTCTTCGCCATTCTGAACTCCTCGGTCGAATCACTTCAGTTCGAGTTTGCGGTCTGGTCCCGACCCTGTCGGATACGAACTCCACAGACCAGCGGTGTTTTTGAGTGGTGCCAAATTCAGACACCAATTGACTGGTGCCTGGTAAGCGAACATCGTGCCGCGACTTTGCGGCAATCGTAAATGACAATTTTGCAATGCTTTACGAGATGAGACCTGCTTCGATGATCTGCCAATTCAAGCGACCAAAGCAGCGAAGCATGAAGTCGCCTGCCAGCGTGGCAGAGGCCTGGTGGCAATAATGAAGTGCTGCCAAACCCGTCGAACATGCCTGAGCAAACCAAGTTGAGGCCAACGCTAGATGTGACGAGCTACTTAGAGATGGAGATCGCAAATTCTCCAATCACCAGCGTCAGATCACCTTGATCTGACGCTGGTTTTGAGCTTCTCACACAATTCCGCGGACGCGATTCGGGGCTGATCTGCACGGCAAATGGCTCCGCTCACCGCGACGCGAGTTCCCCCCACGGAAATTACGTTTCCAATGTTGGTGGCATCAATTCCGCCGATCGCGAAAGCAGGCAATCCAATCTCGCTGGCGACCTGCCCCACGTATTCCAGACCGGCGAGCGAATTGAATTGCTTGGTGCCGGAAGTAAAGGTCGGACCAACTCCGATGTAGCTGGCCCCATCGAGCACAGCTTGTCGAGCCTGATCCATGGAGTGCGTCGAGACTCCCACTAGACGGTCATGGCCGACGATGCGACGCGCGTCGGCTATGGCAAGTTCTTCTTGCCCGACGTGTACTCCGTCAGCGTCACTAAGAGCAGCAACGTCCGGACGATCGTTGATGATGAGTAGCGTCCCAAGTTCAGAAGTTATCTGACGCACGCGGCGAGCGTGTTCCAAAAGCTCCCGATCGGGTATTTCCTTTTCACGAATTTGTACGATTCGCACTCCCCCCGAAATTGCCTCTCGAAGCACTGTTTCCCAGGGATGAAGACAAAGGGACTTCGTCAGAAGCAGATATAGGTTCGCATCTTCCAGGCGGCGTCGGCTGTCATGAGCGGTCAGAATGGCTTTCTCCAAGGTATAGAGTTGATATCGCACCTGACCGAGTTGTTCGGGAAGTTCCTGCAATTGGCGAGAGCTTCGATCAAAGGCTGTCGCAACTTTCGAAAACTCTTCGAGTGTGCGAGTTGCCTCTTCAATTCGTTTGAGATTGGCTTTTGCAACATCGAACAGAGTCGCGCGATGCATCTCAGTTGATGTTCGAATCGTCGTCCCAACGTCGCCTTGAGTATCACGTGAATGCACCAAGATTACGTCGTTCAACGACGACAATGCGGTGCTCAATCCATGTCGGAGTTCCTTCAATTGCCGACTCAGGAAGGCATCGTCGAGGGTGAAGCGAACATAATCCTCGACGACTCTAAAACCTTCCCTGGCCCGATTAGCTGCGGCATCCAGAATTCGAAGCGTCCGAGTCCGGTCGTTTTCTGTTGTGTCTGTCCATTGGATTTCAAAGTTTGGAGCGATGGGATTCGCAAGTCGCTCTGGTCGTGCGACAGTCGATTCATCTCGTAGGCCGCCTTTCGCCAAGAGTTTTTGCACGGGCGAATTCACGAGCAGCAACGCCGACAAGAGATGCTCAGTCGAGACATCGGTACCGCGCCCTTCCCGACGAGCTTGCGAATCGGCATGCCACAGCAATTCATCCCAATCGTCTTCTGTCTTGGACTCATCGCTCGAACCAACACTCGAAAACAAGCCGTCTCGCTCGACGTTATCCAACAGGAATCCGTAGCTCGCGAGTCGTTCCGAGGCCATTGATTCCTCAGACAGCAAAGCCCAAAGCAGATGCCCCGGCGTGGGGAGTCGCGATTCTTCGCGGGCCAATCTTTGGGCCAGCTCAATTGCTCGGCGTGCTCCTTCTGTCAGCGTTTGTTCTTGCATGCGAGCATGCTCCATCGAGGTCGAAAGAAAATGATAATCTACATTTGTCGGAATAGCTGCGAGATGCGATTGATAATCACTTATACGCAAGTTGCGCGACCCGCGGCTGCGACAAGCACAAGGCCCTGCAAGGCGAGATATGGGTAATGCGTCGCGGTTGTCAGATGGGGAACGAGCAGACGCGACCCGCCTCCTGACAGCAAGACATCTGGAGAGCCTTCGACTTCCTGGCTGAGTCTTTGCACGAGTTCGCGAACGGCCCCCAATTGTCCCCAAAAAATACCGCTCATGATGGCCTGCTTCGTATTCTTGCCGAGCGGAGCATGACCTCGATACTCGCCATCAATACTGACGATTTCTTCTATCGAAACGAGTGGCAAGACCTCGGTGT
The DNA here is from genome assembly GCA_900299185.1 of Planctomycetaceae bacterium. Lineage (GTDB taxonomy): Bacteria > Planctomycetota > Planctomycetia > Planctomycetales > Planctomycetaceae > AM-0621. Next base: position 10,992 of record OMIV01000115.1, on the reverse strand, counting down.
AATGATGCAATGCTTGTGACATCAGCGCGAATCCAGGCAGGATCGCGCCGCCAAGAAACGCACCATCGGCTCGCATGAGATTCACCGTCGTCGCCGTACCGCAGTCGACAATGATTGCCGGTCGGCGTTTGGCGGTGATGACGGCTGCTGCTACCGCACTCAGCACTCGATCGAGTCCCACTCGACGCGGTTCATCCACAAGAATCTCAAGCGGAAAGCCCTCTGAACTGCGAACTAAACACGGTCGATGGCTCAATGTTTCCGGCCAAGCTTCGACAATGCGGTCGACAGCCTTCTGATTCGATCCGGCGATTACGGCATGCACACCATTCGTCAGCCGCTTAACCGTGAGGTGCAGATCTTGCCACGGAATCGGCTGCCCCAGTGCGACCGTCCAAGCGGCGAGAGCTTCGGGCAATTCAAGTGAGGCGCGATAGAGTGGTTCGTTGAAGAGCACGAATTTGACTCGGCTGTTGCCCACGTCGACAGCCAACCAAGAACGAGACGATTCAGACATGCTTCGCTTTCGGAACTCAAAGGAGACCAGGAATCTGCGGGACGCTAGTCGGACTCAACAGCCGGTTCGAGTCGACATCCCAGATTCAACGAAACGCGACTCGCCTTCATACGGCCACGTGCTTGGGATAACGCCGCAGGATGATTCGGCGAAGCGACAACAACACCGCGAGTAAGCAGCCCTTTAACAGGATCAGCCACGTTTGCTGTGCCCACGCTTCCCGTAAGTCAGTGAGTCCAAACGCCAGCCATAGGGCCGCATAAAAGAATTCCAATCGCGGACCGGAATGGCGGCGAGCGCGTCGCCACACATATGTAGCAACACAGAACCAGCAAATGGCTTCGACGACGTTGAAGGCGGGATAAACGACATCGAACCAACCGCCGGCGTTTCGGTGCGAGTGCCACCATATATATTGCAGAAACTCCAATGCGGTTCCTGATGTAAGTAGATCATCGGCAGCGAGCATCAAAGCAATCCTTGCGATGCAATTAGGAAGTGGGCTAAGCAGTGAGATCGCTCGAAGGATGAACGACACTTAGCAAGCATCTTCATCCGACAAGTTATTCTTCGAAGTCGCCCCAGTTGGAGTTCGCCATGCCCTTCATCAATTCGTCTTCATCGTTAACGCGACGAGGCTTCCTCTCTCAACTTTCAGTGGGAGCGATGGCACTGTCCGCCAACCATTCATCGTCGGCGCGGGCTTCCGACGCGGCCAAACCGGACTTTGCATTCTTCCTCATTGGCGACACTCACTACTTGGCCAACCTCAGTAAGCCGAACGAGATGGAAGCCAAGTCCGCGGCGATCTGCGGTCGATTGGTCGACACACTCAATCGACTGCCCGGCACTGACATTCCGGCAGTCGCTGGCGGAGGCCAAGTCTCGCAGATCGAAGGAGTCATTCATGCCGGCGATGTCATCGACACCGGTGACAAACATGGTGTTGGTCAGATCGAAATGCAGCGCACGGAGTTAGCTCGTTTCAAAGAGGACTATGGACTAACGGGCCGAGACGGTCGCTTGAAGTTCCCGGTCTTTGAACTGGCGGGTAATCACGACTCACCGCATGGCGAGGGGCTGTTCATCGAGCAGATCAAACAGCGAAACAAGTCCCGACCGGGAGTCGTTCATGTTTCCGACAATGGAGTGCATTACTCGTGGGACTGGGGACGTACTCACTTCGTCAATCTGGGTTTAATCGTTGGGGCTGACGCGAACATTACTCGTAAGCGACGTTACGCCTCGCTCGACAGTTTGCCGTTCCTGGTGGCTGATCTGCAGAAACATGTTGGTGACAGCGGACGACCCGTTGTGCTGACTCATCATGTCGACATCGCTCGCTATTCCGTTGCCTGCAATCCGCAAGCACCAGCAGACAGCAAGGAGTGGGATCCTTGCGACGTTCGTGCCTTTCATCAGGCCATTCATCGATACAATGTCGCGGGCATCTTTTACGGCCACACCCATGCTCGACAGGTCTTTCAATGGGATGGATTGTCGACTCAGGCTCAGGCGGGAATTCGAGTCTTCAACACCGACAACGCGAGCCATTTTGGCGGCGACACGCAGGCGTTCTTCTATGTGGAATCTCACGGCGGCAAGTTGTTGTTGCGCGAGTTCCAAACCACGGACCGCTGGCAAACAGGCTTTTGGACTCCCAAGGTTTGGAGCCTGTAGCACACTGACGAGAGACTTCTGAACGACACGTACTTAGACTTCCGCCGCGCCTCGTGTGCCCGATTTTTGACCGCTTAGTTTTGGATGCTTCGACATGACGCCGCGTGAAGTTTTGGCCTTAATCCGCGAACGCGAGATCAAAGCCGTCGACCTGCGATTTATGGATTTTCCTGGGACTCAAAAGCATTTCACCATCCCCGCTCAGACGCTGACCGAAGCCTCGTTCGAAAATGGCTTCGGAGTGGATGGATCCTCTTTGCGCGGATGGCAGGCCATCAATGAGAGCGACATGCTCGTGGTCCCCGAAGCGGACACGGCCTACGTCGATCCCTTTATGAGTCACACGCTGGTCCTGACTTGCAACATCCAGGATCCGATCACTCGTGAGGACTACGCACGCGATCCACGCAACGTCGCTCGCAAGGCGGAAGCTTACATGCGGTCCACGGGATTGGCCGATCAAGCGTTCTTCGGGCCCGAAGCCGAGTTCTTCGTCTTCGACAATGTCTGGTTCGATCAGAACGAACACGAAGGCTTCTATCACATCGAGAGTGCCGAGGGGCATTGGACTCGCGGACGTCGCCGCCGCATCAAGGGACAATCGCAGTCGAACGCGGGCTACAGCATCCGTCGCAAAGAGGGTTACTTGCCGATCCCGCCAGCCGACACCCTGCAAGACCTACGCACCGAAATGATGATCGCGCTTCAGGACTGCGGAGTGCCGATTGAAGCTCAGCATCACGAGTCCGCCAGTGGCGGGCAGTGTGAGATCGACATCAAGTTTGGTCCGCTCGTTAAGACTGCGGACGCCCTGCTCCTTTACAAGTACGTCGCCAAAAACGTCGCGGCGCGGCACGGCAAGACGGCGACCTTCATGCCCAAGCCACTGTGGAACGACAACGGTTCGGGACTGCACTTGCACTTGTCGATGTTCAACCACGGGCAACCGTTGTTTGCCGGGTCGGGATATGGAGGACTCAGCGATACCGCCCTCTTCGCGATTGGCGGCATTCTCAAGCATGCCCCAGCCGTGCTCGCGTTCTGCTGCCCGACGACCAACAGCTACAAGCGACTGATCCCCGGCTTCGAAGCGCCGATCAATCTCACTTACAGCTATCGCAATCGTTCGGCTGCGATTCGCATTCCAGTGCATAGCCCGAACCCCGAAGACAAACGCTTTGAGTTCCGCTGCCCGGACTCATCATCGAACCCCTACTTAGCCATGTCTGCTGTTTTGATGGCGGCGCTGGATGGCATCAAGAACCGCATCCATCCCGGTCAACCGCTCGACAAAGACATCTACGATCTGGAGCCAGCGGAACTCGTGGACGTGCCCAAAGTCCCAGCCACGTTGGAGCAGTCGCTCGATGCGCTGCGTCAGGATCACGACTTCTTACTGCGCGGAGATGTCTTCACCGACGACGTGATCGACACTTGGATTTGGTACAAGACAGACCACGAAGTCGAAGCCATCCGCCAGCGTCCACACCCCTACGAATTCGCACTCTATTACGACATCTAGGCGTCAGCTTGGACTTGTTGACAGCGTTCACCAACACGTCGCTCCTACGCCAACATCTCAGGCACAATGGCTCCATCGTGGGCGAGTGGTACCGGGCGGTTGAGTTTGTCCGGCAGCGTCGTGTGTGGGTCGATGCCTGCTAAGTGGTAGATCGTAGCCAAGATGTCTTTGGCTGTGAGCGGTCGGTCAGCGACGGCAGCTCCGATGGAATCTGTCTTACCAACGATCGCTCCGCGCTTGATGCCTGCTCCGGCAAAGAAGTTGGTGTAAGCACGGCCCCAATGGCCTCGGCCCTCGCCTTCAAACTTTGGCGTGCGCCCCATCTCGCTCATTACGAGCACCAGCGTGTCATCCAGCATGCCTCGCTCTTCGAGGTCACGTATCAGCGTCGAGAACGCGGCATCTAGGCCCGGCAACAGCTCGCCTTTCAAACGGTTGTAGTGATCGACGTGAGTGTCCCAGCCCGCATTCAGTTGGCCGAACTCATCCCACACGACGGTGACAAATCGGCTGCCAGCTTCGATCAATCGACGAGCCTGCAAAACCGACTGCCCGAATAAGTTCATGCCGTAAGCCTCACGCAACTTGGCGGGCTCTTGCGTGAGATCAAACGCCTGCCGCACGGCTTGCGAGTCGAGTAACGAAAATGCCGCCTCACGCTGATGATCAAGTTGAGTCTTGCCTGCTTGGCGACCGAGTTCGCGTCGAGCCGACTCCAATTGTTCGAGCAATGAACGACGACGGTCCAAGCGATCGAGAGTGAGCCCGGTTGGCAATTCAGCTTCAGGCACGATCAAGAAGCGGCAATCAGGCTTCACTCCCAAATATGGATCAGCAATCTGAGTCGGCGCTCCGAACGATCGCCGCAACATGGATGCGGTCGGCTCGCCTCGGAACTCGGTCCAGATTGGGTCATAGCCGCTCCCGAGATACGCCGCATACGGCCGCGCATAGAAGGCGGCAGGACGGCGACTGCTCAACGGAAACGGCAGCATCAAGTTGTCAGGCAACGCTCCGTGAGGTCTCGGTCCATGCTTCTGCTGATCGAAGTAATTCACCACCGAACCTAAGAATGGTTGGTGCTGCTGATGCACCGCAGTCTCTTCCACCGGGATGCTGCCGACTGCCAAACCGGTCGTGGCGTACTGCATGCCGTGAAAATTCCAGGGATGAGTCAGCGACCGAACAACCGTCGTGCGATCCATGATCTGAGACATCCGCGGCAGATGCTCGCTGATGTGCAAACCGGGCAGCGTTGAGGTGATGGTTTGGAACTGTCCGCGAATCTCGACGGGTGCCTCGGGCTTACCGTCCAGCGTCTCCAACTGCGAAGGTCCTCCGAATAAATACAGGAGCAAAATGTTCTTGGCCGCACCAAAGCCGGGCAGAGACGGTGCCAAAGAACTGGCCTTGCCGAAGCTGTCCGCAGCCAGAGTGGGCATCCCCAGTCCCATCAAACTGAGACCTCCGACAGTGAGCAAGTCGCGCCGCGTCACTCCGTTGCAGAGTCGCTTCGGACTACCGAGCACATTCAGCATGAAACTTCTCCTGAGCTAGCACACCTTCAAGCCTTGGATTTCAGGTTTAGCGAGTTGCGATGCGACTCGCCTACGTATCTGAGTCGCACCGAAACTGAGGTGGGCAATTCGAACTCTTAGCCTTGAAGACGCACGAGTTCCTCGTGATCACTCTGATCGACATCTCGAACACGACGATCAAACGATTCGTCCCAAGGCGCGGCCAACTTCATAAGCGGCTCGTTGGCCGTTGGCGAAAGCCTCTTCGAAAAGCGGGACGCCGCTCAAGCTGGAGTGCGCGAAATGCACGCCTCGCCACGGGACTTGAGCCTGCAACCGTTGCTCGCTGCTTTGCAATCCTGGTCGCGGTCGCACCATCGCATGACCCCAACGCATCACATCCAGTCGCGTTGTCAGCGATCGGATTTGTGGATGAGCACGCTCGATGTCGGACAACGCAATCTCCGCACACGCCGCCCAATCAAGCCCCAACAGTCGCTCGCGAGCGACTCGCGGATCGTCATCGCAAAGCGGGTAGTAATAGGTCAACACGGTCGGTCCGTAGTCCAGACCGCGTTGATGAGTCGCGGCGACATAGCCCAAGGATGGGCTGTCATAGAACACGTTGTCCCAACTCAAGGGGAACTGGTCTCGCGGCGTTTGAGGCCGATTCGCGAGATGGAGATTGGCCACCAGCCATGAACCGAATTGGAGCTCTTGCCAGGCTTGCGATCCGCCCTCGCGATACCCGGTCAGCAAGTGCGGATTCAAAAACGGATGCGTTGCCAGAATGACCTTCTTAGCTCGCCAGCCTCGCACTTCGCTCGCCCCGCCCTGCTCTCGGTAAGCAACGATCTCCAGCCGACCATCGACCTCGTCGGCCGTCGCAGCGAGCGGCGTCACTTCGGTCACCAACCAGCCGTTCAAAGTCCGATCGTCCAACGTTTCGGCCAAATGCTGCACCAACCGAGCATTCCCTTCCGGCCATGTGATGAAGGGCTGCGATTCACTGCCAGACTCAGCCACACGAGCGGCGAAGTAGAACAGGCCGGCCCAGGCACTCGTTTGATCGACGGTTAAGCCGTAGTCATCGCGGCAGGCGTAATCGACGAACCATCGCAATTGCTTGGAAGTCCAGCCGTGCTCTGTGAGCCATTCACTCATCGTCAGCTTGTCGAGCGACATGACTTCGGCATCGCGCGAGCACTCAGCAACAGGCAACGTGAATGCTCGACGTCCCTTACCGTCGCGCCATGCCACCCACTGATCGACCTCGCGTTCGAACGCCGCAAACTCAGCGAGGTCCGCGGGGGAAGCACCATCTTCGGGCACAAGTCCTTCGTGCCACTTGCCATTGATGAAGAGCCGCTCTTGCGGTGCCCGACAGAGAAACTGCTCCGCGACGATCGGATCACCGGTGACGGTGGTGCCTTCGAGCACCAGCATCTCATCCAAGAGATCAATCAGATCTCGATTCGACTTCATCGGCACTGGCAAGTAATGAGCTCCCCACGGATAGCTCACGAGTGCCGATGAACCGCCCCGCGATGTGCCGCCTAATTCGGGTTCAAGCTCCAAGAGTACGAAGTCGTCGACCTTGAGTTGTCGCAATCGTCTTCCAGCGGCCAGCCCCGACGGACCGCCGCCCACGATGACGACATCAACATCGCGCCACGCATCGCTGGACGGTCGCGGCCGAAAGCCTGTCCGCAACCGATGAGCCGCAGTCACCGACGCTCCGACAATCTCGCCCTGCACTGGCAGTGATCGACTTTTCGAATGGCATCCCAAACTCGCAAACGGCATCCCCAAGAATGCGGTCAACAGTTCGCGACGGTTCATGAAGCAACTCGCAAGAGGTGAGATTGGGCGGCGCGACGAGCAGATTGAGCTCGCAACTGCCGCGCGACTTACTCCGATTTGAACTTCGGCAACGAGTCGTTGGCTTCGCCGAGTTCCTTCACGGGAATCAAGCATCGCACGACAACCGTGTGACGAGTCGACTCGGGCACGCTGCCATCAACAGCCAATCGACTCGCCGGGTTCTCCAACACTCCAAAGAACACGGCGCGATCCAACGTCATCAAGTCGGACCAGTCCAGTTGCTGAAGTGCCGAGTTCGTGAGGGTCGTGTATTCGGTCGCCCCGGCAGCGTGATGCAACGATATCATGCGACTGATCTCGATCAGATCTTCGCCGGTTGGGTCGTACTTGGTGATGGTGTGAAAGTGCTCGTCTTCAGTTGGTCCTTTTCGTGTTTTGTGAGAGCGATAAGTCGCTCCCGTGAGGAAGCTCTTGAGGTCCGTGTTACGAATGTTGATGCTACTCAAATCGAGTCGCTGTCCCGGAGCAATGCTCGACGGTGCCATGACTCCCGAATCACGAACGCTGTGGAAGTAGACGCGGCCGGCGTAGGCAACCATCCATTGATCGACAGGCCCGTCGAAGTGATGCATCACGTAGCTGTCTGTTGTGAATTGGCCGACGCCCATTCGCTCGAGCTTGGATTCAATTAATGGTTCTGCGATCTGAGTTTCGAAATGCCCTCGCCACGAGCGTGTCGAGCCAGCCGCAATCGGCGCATTGCGGACGTTCGCCAAGCTAGCGGGCAATTCGTATTCCGGCTTGCCGACTTCGAAGCCACCGACGCGATACATGCCACCGTAGTTGGATTCAGGATTCGACAACCAGTTGATCGAGTGCGGCACCGATCCTCCGAACTTCACGGTCTTGTTCGGTTGAAAGTCCAACGAGTAGCGACGGTTATCAGGGCTATACGTGACGGCCCAACTGGTCTGCCGCATGTGGCCCGAGTTCGCGTCGTAGTCCACGAAGTCAAGCTGCTGCACCGCGACCTTGGAGCCTCGCGCCGCTCCCGCTGTGACCGTGGCCGCCAACACAGCCAGCACCACCACGCCAGGGAAAGACACCCAGGTCAGCTCCGGTCGCTTCAGCCACTTCTGCACTAAGAAGAAGTCGATCGGACCAATCACCAGCAGGAACAGCAACACCATGCCCAACATGTTCGGAACAGACTGCTCAGTGGTTTCCGGGAAGCGAGCGAGCGCCGTATGCAGTTGCGTCTGTAGCTCGGAGATCCCCGTGCGTGAAAGTCGTTCGGGACCGCGCGACGTCTTGCCTTCTTGTTGCCCCAGCTCACCAATCGCCGCGACGAGAGCATCGAGCCCACGCCAATTCACCAACGGGCGTTTGTCAAAATCGACACCCACCAATGTGACTCGACCAAACCCATGCGCGTACCGAACCACCAATTCTCCGTCGAAGGTCCGCACGACGTTCTCACCATCCGAGTACGTGAAGGTCGAACCGTCGACTCGATTCACGGGCGGCAGTGGGAACTCGGTCTGCGAGAAAAACACCAATGGAGAAAGGTCGGTCAGTCGCCCCGCTTTGACGTTGCGAGCCTTGCCCGGCAACCAACTGGAGAGCGTGCTGGCTTGCAAGTCCGGCCAACGAGTGCCGATCGCTGCGACCAGATGTCCGCCATTCTTCACCCACCGTTCGAGAGACTTCGAGGCGTCGTCGCTTAGCTTGAAATCGCCTGCGAGAAACACGGTGTCGTAGGAAGACAACGCCGCGCTTTGTGTTGGGAAGTCCGTCGCTGCCGCCAAGGGAGTGTGATGAACTCGCCGCAGTAACTTGGCGGTCGCTTGTTGCGAACTCTCGTCACTATCGCTGACGGACGATTGCCCCCACGCCAACGGACCCACGACCAACCAAAACGGTTGCGAGTGTCGAGCAACTCGAATCTCGGATTCTTCGTTGTTCTCGCTGCACTCCAGGCGTCGACGCGAAATGAGATGGTTGCCTTGATGCAGTTCGATCGTGAAATGGCTTTCGATACGACCGAGCGTCAGGGGCAGGCGAACTTGCTCGGTCTGCCCGGCTTTGACCGCGAACTTCTGAGTAATTCGCACGGGGTTGCCGCGCGGATCGGGCGTCACCAACGAGAGGTCGCCCTCGAAGTCTCCTGCGGCCTCGATCGCCACTTGCACTTCGGTAGTCACACCCACTTTGGAGGCGTTATCGAGTCCAACTCGGAAGCTCGAAATTCGCACGATCGGCACGACATCGAGTGCCCAACTTGTCGACGCACACAGCAACCAAAGAAGCCCAGCCAAAACTCGATTCATGGTCATTTCCGTGGATTCATCAGCAGTCAACGCGACGCAAACGTCGTCGCAGAGCGGCGAGCATAATGGCAGCCGACACATTGCGGCAGGAATCCAAGCGTTCGCTGACTGAGCGGCATTCGACGACCGCGACGATATGCTGCCGCCGCGTGTGACAGCACAGGCTCATCGTCGAGTGCAGCGAGTCGCGGAACGACTCGTTTACATAGCTCAGTCGCTCCGTAACTGAGACCAACACGAGCCAATCTCCACACACCAAGTCTTCGACAACCTCCCCCAAATCGCCAGCAACTCATGTCGCAACAATTACCGGCTTACGACTTCATCGCACCTCGCAAGATCCTCTTTGGAGTTGGCCGCCGCTCGGCTATTGGAGCAGAAGCCAGTCAGCTCGGTCGTCGTTGCTTCATCGTTTCAGGGAGTCGAACTCTCGAACGCTCCGGGCAACTCGCGGCGATCTGTGATGAACTCCGACGTGCCGGAGTCGAACCGCTGCATGTCGCCACTCAAACGCGTGAGCCGTTGGTTCAAGACGTTGACCAACTGGTGGAGTCGATCCGCCAACAAGCTGCCGGCAGTGGAGATTGCGTGCTGGGCATCGGTGGCGGTTCGGCGATTGATCTCGCCAAAGCTGCCGCGGCCCTGGCGACCAACCAAGCAGGCGACACCGTGCAGGACTATCTCGAAGGAGTCGGTCGAGGTCTGAAGATCTCAGTGCCGCCGCTGCCGATGATCGCCGTGCCGACCACATCAGGAACGGGAGCTGAAGCGACAAAGAACTCGGTGATCTCATCGCACTCGCCTGCTTTTAAGAAGAGCCTGCGTGCCGACTCGATGGTTCCGGCCGTCGTGATCATTGATCCCGAACTGACGCTGGGCTTGGCACCAGACACCACCGCTTACACCGGGATGGATGCCATCACGCAACTCATCGAGAGCTATGTCTCGCGTCGCGCGAAACCGATACCTCAAGCTCTGTGTATTGACGGCCTGCGACTCGCAATTCCCGCCATCATCACAGCCGTCGAACGACCGGACGATGTCGCCGCACGAGCAGCCATGAGTCACGCCGCGTTGCTATCGGGCATGGCCTTGGCCAACTCGGGATTGGGGCTGGCACATGGAGTGGCCGCAGCCTTGGGAGTCACCGCCAATGTGCCTCACGGTTTGGCCTGTGCCGTCATGCTGCCGTCAGCCATGCGAATCAATCGTGTTGTCGCCGAGGCATCCTTCAACGAACTCGGTCGCGTGATGCGAGCAGCCGTTGCTCCGCTGCCTCAGGATCATCCGCTGCAGGAGTGGCATGCCAATCATGGCCAGTCCCTGACATCTGATGGTGACTTCGCGGTCGAACTGGTGAGCTATCTCTGTCAGCGACTGCACATCCCAGCGACCTTGCGAGCCATCGGCATTCGGGCGGATCAACTAGAAGCCCTGGCGACCGGCTCGAAGGGCAACAGCATGGACGGCAACCCTCGCGAAGTCAGCCAGCCCGAGTTGCTAGAACTCTTACAGAAGCTGCTCTGATGGCAGCTTCCGCCTTTCCCCCAACCATCGGAACGACAGAAGCCAACCATGCGACAACTGCTAAGTCTGGTCTGC
>OMIV01000114.1 GCA_900299185.1 Planctomycetaceae bacterium | reverse complement strand
TCCAAGCAGGGACAATACGCTGTATCCGAAGCGATACGGAATCACGTCGATGCGGCGATAACGCACTAAGCCCACGAGCGAGAACGTGCCGTATGTCAGCACGCTGACCCAGGCTGCTCCGGCTGCTCCGAAGTACGGAACCAACAGCGTGTTGAGCAGCAGGTTGATCGCCGCGCCAGCAAACGCCGCTGGGATCAACGCGACCGTCTTCTTGGCCAACAGAGCCGGAACGTTGAACTGTGAATGCAAGCTGAAGAATACAAAGGCCAGCAGGATGATCGGCAAGAGATCGACGGCTCGGTCATAGGCATCGGTCGTCAGGATTGGCAGCAGCGGCCGCGCGACCAACGACGCCCCCAGCATCAGAATGAGCATCGCATTCACGAAGTGCCGGAAGACATCGGCGTATTGCTGCTTGGCATCGGGCTGCTTCGCGATCTCGTACAAGACCACTCCCCAGATCGAAATGAATGGCATCAGCGTCAGTGAGTTCACCGCTTGTCCGACCTTGTAGGCCAGCGAGTACACGCCGACTTCTTCCAGCGTCAGATAAGCCGCCAAGAAGTAGCGATCGGCCTCGTGCATCAGCAGCGATAAGAACGCTTGCATGATGATGGGCGAGCTAAAGGCCAAGAGCTTTTTCATCAGCGGTCGGTCGAACTTGAAGGCTCCGTTCTTTCGGCAGAAGAACACAAACAAGATGCTGGAATGCGCAACCGTCGTCAGCAGGTTGCCCAGGAGTTGGCCTTTCACTCCCAGACCCAGTCCGCACAAGAACCACACATTGAGTCCAATGTTGAGCAACAGTCGGCCCGTCGACACGACGAGGTACAAGCCAGAGCGTTTCTGGACCTGCACGAAGACGTCGAACAGTTCGCTGGTCATCATCACGATCAACGTCAGGAACGTCAGCGAGTACAGCAGGCCGCCGTCGAGCACGTCGGCTCCCAACGTCCAAATCGCGAGTTGATCACGGATCAACCACAGCGGTGACGTGACGGTGGCTCCCATCGCAAACACAAAAGCCAGGCCCGTCCACCAGACTCGTTGCCGACCGTCTTCGGTCTCCGCATCGAACTGATAACGAGTCACAGCCTGAGCCATGCCGCCGCCGATCAACAGCGCAAGCACGGTGGTTGTGAGATCCAGAATGGCAATCACACCATAGTCGTGCGGCGTGAGCATTCGAGTGTAGAGCGGTAACAACAACACCGACGCAAACCGGCTCAGCAGTTGAGCCAGTCCGTAGATCGAAGAGTGTTTCGCCAAATCGCCAAGTGATCGCATGAGGTTGCTTCCGGAGCCGTGGGGTGAGTGTGTCCGTGGTCCGATGAATGTTGTTCGCGGTCAGTCGTCCGAGGTCTGTTGAGATGGGTTCGTGGTTCGTCGTGCTTGGTTCGTAGTTGCCGAGTCGCGTGCGTCGAGCCGCTCATTCCCACCGATTACTGACCACCGACAACGGACCAATCTCAACCTTCAGTTAGGGAATTCCGCGCACGATGCTGGGCCCGATCAATCGCGTGACCCACACCGGCAGCTTCTGCCAGGCGCGAATCATCAGATCGAACTTGCCGTTGTTGGGTCGCATGTCTCGAGCGTCGCCTTCACGCACATAGTGCTGCCAGACGGCGGGAGATTCGGTTGCTCCCCATTGAGACTTAAAGGCGTAAGTGCCGCTGTCTCGCGAACTGCGTCCGAAGTCGAATGTGGTTTGACCGCGTTCGACCGCGCGACTGAGTAGGTTCCAATACAGCAGCATGTTGCAGTTGGTGGAATTGAACTGACGCAAGGAACTCGCGCTGGGCACTTCGGTCGTACCGGGACCATGAATGAGCAGTCCCGACGCCACCGGCTGACCGCTCAATCGCACGCAGCAGAATTCTGCATCGCCGGGGAATTGATCGATCAGCGAGGCAAAGAGCTGGCGACTAAATGGCGGCGTGCCGAGGTCTCGCATGTTCTTGCAGAAGACGTCGTAGAACTCGTCGAGAATGTCATGCCCGCCCCAATGGATCGAGAATGCTTCGTTCTTCTGCGGCTTGCGAATCTGATTGCGGACTTTGGACTTTATGCCGTCCCACAAACCATCGACGGTCTTGGGAAGCGTCAGCCGCATGTGAACCTTGTCCGTGACAGCTTGCTTCAACTGAGGATGCTCGATCGCTCGTTCGTGCCGCAGTTCCAGGTATCTCACATCCAGTTGATCGGCGAGTTCGATAGCTCGATCGACCAACGCCAGCTCGGCTTCTGTAGAGTCCGCGACAATGCCCGATGAATTCACATATGGCAGACTGACCAAGAACTTTCCGAAGAGCGGGCTTTTCACAGAGGCCAACGGCAAGACGCCGACGAGCTTCCGACCGACGGTGGCCTGCAAGCAGGCCGGTTCGTGCTGTAAGCCTTCTTGCAGCACTAGCAACCACGCCGCACGCTGATAGAAGCCCGAGTGCCCTTTCGCTGCCAGGTACTCATCCCAAGTTTCCGGCGTCGACGTCAGCTCGACTTTCACTTGTCCCAACGCGACTGGCTGAAGTCTGCGTTGCGGCTGAACTGCAATAGCCACGCTTGGCTCGGCAACAGTGGTTTGGCTGTTGTGCGGTGAGTCATCGCGGTTGAGAGCAACCTCAAAGTGCTGTTCGCCAACCGGACCGTCTTGACCGGGGCCAGCGCAGTCTCCGCCGTGGTCGTCATCGTGATGCCGAGCGGACGGGACGATCGACGGTTCGGAGAGTGGCTTCACGCTTTCTCGATCGAGCAACTGGTCATACAGCGCGACGAATTTCTGCATCCGCAGATCGAAGCTGAAGCGATCGGCGACCGTGCGATAAGCGTTGTGAGCGAGCTCTTGCTGCAACGATTCGTTGTTGAGTAATCGCGTTAACGCGACGGCCATCTCATCGACGTTGTCGACCGGGACGAGCAACGCATCTTGTTCGTGAGTGACCACGTTGGGCACTCCACCAACAGGCGTGGCAATCGTGGGAACGCGACTGGCCATCGCTTCCAACAAGACATTCGGCAAGCCTTCGCGACGGCTGCTCAAAACGAAGACGTCGAGAGCATTGAAGACCGTGCGAGAATCGGGCACATGGCCCAGCAGTTTGATCGAGTCTTCCCGACCAAGCTCGACAATCAGCTTCTGTAACTCTTCTTTCAACGGACCTTCGCCCGCAATGACCAGTTTGGCTGGGGTGCCAGTCGCAAGCACTTGATCGAAGGCTCGGATCAGGACATCAAAGCCCTTCTCAGGAGACAGCCGACCGACGGCTCCGACGATTGGCACGTCCTTGGTCGCAGAGATGGGCGATGCGGCTTCGGGACGGTAGTCGTCGAGCACGATGCCGTTTTCGATGAGCGATAGCTTTTCGACTGGGACACCCGCTTGCAGGCAATCGGCCAGCAGAGTTTCCGAGACGCAGATGACTCGTTCGTAATGCCGCAGACATTTCAGATCGATGCGGCGATAGAGCTTGGCTTTGGCGGAATGATCGACCCAGCCATGCACCGTCGTGACCAACTGCATGGGATGAAACTTTTGGACGAGCAGGCCCAAGGCGTCGGACTTGTAGTCGTGACCGTGCCAGATGCGGACCTGACGCTGACGGCAGATCTCGATGAGCTTCTTCACCACGCTGAAGTCGGTGAGGCCACGATCTGGAATCGAGAGCAGCTCGGCGCCGGTTTGTTGGGCTCGCGCTTGGAGCACTTCGAATCCCGGATCGCCAGGCGGATGCAGGTACGCGCAAACGCCTTCGTAACCCGTGCCGCGATAGAAACGCGGTGTGTTGAGAATGGTCTTCTCTGGTCCGCCACCCGCGCCCGTCACGACGCGAACATGCAACACCATTGCCTCATCGTTCTTCACAGATCGAACCTTGCTTTAAGCACGTGAAATCAAGTCGGGGAACGCTGGAGTTGCTGACGTTGCGAACGGGACTTTGGTCGCGAGCGACAGTCCGATCGCATCACTCCGCTTGAGATTTACGTCGCACACCGCGGCGGGGTCGGCGGTTTCAAAGCGGACCGGCAATTGGCGCAGGGATGTCTCATAGAGATTGGCGGTCGGCGTCAGATGACAGGTGAAGCGGGACAATCAAATCCGGTGGGGTCAGCACGGTCGCGCGGTCGATGCGTGGGCTGAGGCTCATACCAATCCGTTGGGCTCTAACGATTGTTCGGACGCGGGGCGCACTGACGGCGGTGCGATCGCTGGCAACGTCACGATCGGGCGAGCTGCTGTAATTGATGCGACACGCAGCAACTGTCAGGGCTCGCGCACTGTTGCGGTGAAAAAGATCGGCAGTGCTTGCCAAATCAGACCACTCCGCGGGAAGCCGGGTAGAGTGAAGGGTGAGAGTTTCTGTCATCGTCAGAGTTCCTCAGACAGTCCCATCTATGACCATCCGCGATTTCCAATTGTCGGCTCAACTGGCTCTCAGTTCGGCGTTCGACCGGACTCGGAAGATGTTTGAGTCTGATGCTGCGCTCGACGCGCGACGGCTCGACATCGAAGGCTTGGAAGACCGGTTGTTGATGAGCGCCTCGCCCGCTGTGGTGGCTGCCGATGCCGCTGGAGTGGCCGCCTTGGCCGGGGCTCAACCGTCGCTCGATCAACTGCTGAAACAAGTCGATGTCCCGAACGTCATTGGTAACGGCAGCGAGAACGCGGGAGCTGCTCAGTCCGCAGTGGTAAGTGCGACGAGTTCGTCGGCTGCTGCGAGCCACGTCGGAGTTCGCGCGGCGGACGTAAGAGAGTTGGTGTTCGTCGATCGCAATGTGCCCGATGTCGAGCGATTGGTTGCGGACTTCAATGAGCAACGCGCTGCGGGACGAGCGATCGATTTGGTGCTGTTGGATGATTCGCGCGACGGCGTTGATCAGATCACGGACGCGCTGACTCAGTATGCGGGACTGGAAGCCATTCACATTGTCTCGCATGGCGATGCGGGCGAGGTGTGGCTGGGCAGCACGCGGCTGAATCTGTCGGTGCTGGGCGGGTATGTCGGCGAGTTCGCGAAGTGGGGGCAGTCGTTATCCAGCACTGCCGACATTCTGTTTTATGGCTGTGATTTGGCGGCCAACGACGATGGTCAGTGGCTGATGGATGCCATCAGTGTGTTGAGCGGTGCTGATGTCGCTGCCAGCACCGACGCCACGGGTCACACGCGCTTGGGTGGTGACTGGCAATTGGAATTCGAAACCGGCTCGGTCACCGCCAGCACGGCCTTCACGCCACAAGCTCAAGCCGAATGGTTCGGCCTGTTAAACTCGGTCACCTTTCAAGAAGGTAGCAACGGTTACAGCAGCACCGACGACACCATGATCAAGAAGGCTGACGCGTCGAGCAGCTTTGCAGCAACGACGTTGCTGACGGTGCAAGACGTGGGCGGTGCGGGTGAAGAGCAGGCTTTGATTCGCTTCGGCAACCTCTTCGGCAATGGAGCGGGACTGATTCCTTATGGCTCGACGATCAACTCGGCGCAGTTGGTGGTCAACGTGACCGACCCAGCCGGAGCAGGCGATGTCGTGTCGGTCTATCGCATGTTGGTTCCGTTCGCTGAGACCAGCACGTGGGGCACTCTGGGTTCGGGCGTTTCGAACGACGACATCGAAGCCACAGCGGCAGCGGTGACGACGCTGTCCAACGCGACGGGCAGCGGCGCGGTCTCCATCACCGGGCTGGAAAGCACGGTGCAGCTTTGGGCTAACGGAGTCCCCAACAACGGCTTGGTGTTTAAGAAGCCGAGCTCGAATTCATGGGGCTTCCTGTCATCGGAAACTTCCACGGTGTCGCAACGTCCGCAGTTGCAGGTGACCTATACGCCGCCGCCAACTTTGCGAGTGGACACGACCAGCGACGTGCTCGATGGCGACACGTCTTCGATCTCGGCGCTGATCGGCAGCCGAGGCACGGACGGCAAGATCTCGTTGCGTGAAGCTGTGATCGCAGCGAACAACACAGTCGGCACAGATTCGATCGAACTGCCCGCAGGCACATACACGTTGGCTCGTGGTTCGGGAGACGACACGGCGAACAACGGCGACCTCGATCTGCTGGAGAGCGTCAGCATTATCGGTGCGAGCACGACTAGCACGATCATCGATGGGGCAGGGCTGGATCGAGTGTTCGATGTGCTCGGCTCGAGCAGCGTCTCGTTGAGTAACCTCACGATCCAACATGGAGCGTCGTCGAGTTCAGACGGTGGTGGACTGCGGACTTCGTCAAGTTCGACGACGACGCTGGAACGAGTCGTCGTGGCGGACAACGCCGCTCGCAATGGCGGCGGCTTGCAGAACAACGGCACGCTGAGCGTGGTGGACTCCACGATCCAGCGGAACGTGGCGGCGAACAACGGCGGCGGCTTGGATAACCGCGGCAGCGTGAACGTGACGTCGTCGACCTTCAGCGGGAACTCGGCGAATATCGGTGGTGGAATTGCTCAAAAGACCGGCGGCTCGGGGGTCGCCCTGACCAATGTGACGATCAGCGGTAACTCGGCAGTGACGATGGCCGGCGCGATCTCCACCAACCAAGTGGTGACAATTCGCAGCAGCACGATCGCCTTCAATACTGGCGGCAAAGGTGTCGGTGGTCTTGATGTTGGAAATACGGCAACCAACGCCGTGTTGGAGAACACCGTGTTGGCCAACAACCAAGGTGGCAACGTCAATCACAACGTGACATCGAACGGCCATAACCTCGATACGGACTCGACGGCCGGATTCACGGACCCCACGGACATCAGCAACCAAGATGCTCGCTTGGCGGCACTGGCGGATTACGGTGGGCTGACCATGACTCACGCGTTGCTGTCCGATAGCCCGGCGATCAATGCTGGAGCGACGAGCGGATTGCCGCTTGATCAACGCGGGTTTGCTCGGACGACGACAGCTGACATCGGTGCTTTCGAGTACGCGTCACGCCTGACTTCGACCGTTGAGTCCCGAGTGAACTCGACGACCTCGGACGTGCAGTTCACTCAGCAAGAAACTCGCAACGCGCCGCAGTCGATTTCGATCAGCCCCAAGGGCGAGACCGTGGTGGTGTGGAGCAGCAATCTGCAAGACGGCTCGGCCTTCGGCATCTATGGCCAACGTTATGCCGCGAACGGCACGAAGCTCGGCAGCGAGTTCCTCATCAATCAGACGACCGCATCGATGCAGCTCTATCCGGCGGTCGCCCATGACGCGAACGGCAACTTCGTTGTGGTCTGGAACAGCATGGCTCAGGACGGCAGCATCGAAGGTGTCTATGCACGCCGCTCTGATGCATCCGGCACGGCGCTGACGGGTGACATCCAGATTAACTCGACAACGACCAACGCTCAGAAGAACGCCTCGTTGGCGGTGGCTGCGGATGGATCGTTTGTCGTGGCGTGGGAAGGCAACGGACCGGGTGATACGGCGGGCATCTTCTATCGTCGCTTCAACGCTGATGGCACCGCGATCGACAACGCCGATCAACTGGTTAACGCCAACACTCCCGGCACTCAGTTCCGACCGTCGGTTGCCATCAATGCCGACAAAGACTTTGTGATTGCCTGGGACGACAGCGAAGACGTTTGGGCTCAGAGGTATCACGGAGACGGCTCGAAGAACGGAACGATCACGCAACTGGATGGCACGCTCGATAACGCTCGCAACGCGACGGTCGACATGGCGGCGGACGGCAGTTTTGTGGTCGCGTTTCAGTCGTATTCACTGGCGGCGGGCGAAGGCATTTTCGCGCAGCGAGTGGATGCGTTGGGCGATCTCAACGGAGCGGCCATTACTGTCAGCGATCTGACAGCCGATCAAGTGAAGCCTTCGATCGCGGTGGCTCCGACCGGTGAGTTCTTCGTGTCTTGGTCGGGGACGGGAAGCGGAGACACTGACGGCGTGTTCGTTCGCAAGTTCGCGGCCAGTGGCTCGCCGCTGGGGAATGAACTGCTCGTCAATCGCACGACGACGGGGACTCAAGCGGACGCATCTGTCGCCGTGCTCGATGATGGCAACTTCGCCGTGGCTTGGTCCGGCAATGGACCAGGTGATGCCGACGGCATCTTCTATCGAGCTTATGGCAGCGACCCTGTGGCGATTGTGGGTTTCACGGCGACTGGGCCAACGATCGACAGCACTCAAGACCCGATCTGGTCGAGTACTCCCTCTTACACCATCGGCACTACGAACTCGGGAGCGATCGCCAATGCCGCGGACCTATCGGCCACTTGGCAAGCTCTGTGGACGACCAGTGGCTTGTACGTGCTGACGAACGTGACCGACGACAGCTTGGTGAATGATTCGGGATCGAGTGCCTTTGCTGACGACATCGTGCAGGTCTTCATCGACTCGAATCAAAGTCGCGGCACTTCGTATGACGGTGCCAACGATTTTCAATTCGGCTTTCGATACGGCGACAACACCGTCCGCACTGGCACTAACAGTGCGACAACGACCACCGGCATCAACTTCACGATCACCACCACGTCGGCAACGACCTACCGACTCGAAGCGTTGATTCCCTTCAGCACGCTCGGCATTTCGGCGACTGCGGGGCAGCGTTTTGGGATCGATGTGCAAGTCGGCGATGACGATGTCGCGGACGGCAGTGGGCTGAGCGGTCAGTTGGCGTGGGCTGATCCCGTGAGTGAAGCGGCGAGTACAGCAGCCGTATTCGGGACCGCCGAACTGCTCGCACAGGCCAGCTCGAACGTGGCTCCAACAGCCAACGCTGGAGGGCCGTATGTGGTCGATGAGGGCAGCTCGGTCACGCTGCTGTCCGATGGATCGGTCGACAGCGACGGAGCGATTCTCGGTTACGAGTGGGACTTCGATTACGACGGCTCAACCTTCAACATTGATGCCACGGGAGCGACACCCACGTTCTCTGCAGCCAGCCTGGATGGGACTTCTTCGCGAACGGTGGGCTTGCGAGTCACTGACAACAAAGGTGCGATGAGCGGCATCGCGACGGCCACGGTCAACATCGTGAATGTCTCACCGACAGCGACTGACGATTCGGGTGCCAGCTATGCCGTCGCCTCGAACTCCACGCTGACGACGCCCAACGTGCTGCTTAACGACACTGATCCCAGTGCGTCCGATCCATTGACCGTTGTGGCGATCAACACGTCCAGCACTCTCGGTGTGGTGATCAACAACGGGAATGGCACTTTTACTTACAACCCCAACGGCGCGTTTAACTCGCTGATGCTCGGGCAATCGGCCGCGGATTACTTCACCTACACCATCAGTGACGGCGACGGTGGTTCGTCGACGGCGACCGTCACGGTCACGATCAACGGAGTCAACGATGCTCCGGTCATTACGAGTAACGGCGGCGGAGCGTCCGCGACGGTCAGCATTGCCGAGAACACGACGGCGGTGACAACGGTCACCGCGACTGATGCCGACTTGCCGTCGCAGACTTTGAGTTACTCCATCAGTGGTGGTCTCGATGCAGTCAAGTTCTCGATCAACAGTTCGAGTGGTGCGCTGAGCTTTGTCAGTGCGCCAAACTTCGAAGCGCCAACGGACTCCGGTTCCAACAACGTCTATGACGTCATTATCCAAGTCAGCGATGGTAGTTTGACCGACACTCAAGCGATCGCTGTGACAGTCACGGCGGTGAATGACAACTCGCCGGTCATTACGAGCAACGGCGGCGGAGCTTCTGCGACAGTCAGCATCGCCGAGAACACCACGGTGGTGACGACGGTGACAGCGACCGATGTCGACCTGCCGTCGCAGACCTTGAGCTACTCGATCAGCGGCGGTCTCGATGCAGCCAAGTTCTCGATCAACAGTGCGAGTGGTGCGCTGAGCTTTGTCAGCGCTCCGAACTTCGAAGCTCCGTCGGACTCAAACTCGGACAACGTCTACGAAGTGATGGTCCAAGCGAGCGACGGCACTTTGACGGACACCCAAGCAGTTGCGGTCACGGTCACCGCGGTGAATGACAACTCGCCGGTCATCACGAGCAACGGCGGCGGAGCTTCGGCGACGGTCAGCATCGCCGAGAACACGACGGCGGTGACAACGGTCACCGCGACCGATGCCGACTTGCCGTCGCAGACCTTGAGCTACTCCATCAGCGGCGGCCTCGATGCGTCGAAGTTCTCGATCAACAGTTCGAGTGGTGAGCTGTCCTTTGTCAGTGCGCCGAACTACGAAGCTCCAACTGACGCAAATTCAGACAACGTCTACGAAGTGATGGTCCAAGTCAGCGACGGCACACTGACGGACACCCAAGCAATCGCCGTCACGGTCACGGCGGTAAATGACAACTCGCCGGTCATCACCAGCAACGGCGGCGGATCGTCGGCGACGATCAGCATTGCCGAGAACACGACGGCGGTGACAACGGTCACCGCCACTGATGCCGACCTGCCGACGCCGACCTTGAGCTACTCCATCAGCGGCGGTCTCGATGCAGCCAAGTTTTCGATCAACAGTGCGAGTGGTGCGTTGAGCTTCGCCAGTGCTCCGAACTTCGAAGCTCCCACGGACTCGAACTCGGACAACGTCTACGAAGTCACGGTCCTAGCGAGTGATGGAACTCGAACGGATACCCAGGCACTCAGCGTCTCTGTGACCAACGTCAACGACATTGCTCCTGTCATCACCGCAGGGCAGACATTTTCCGTGAGCGAAACGGCGAGCGTTGGAACGTCCCTGGGAAACATTGTCGCGACCGATGCCGATGGCACCACAACCTATTCCAATTGGACCATCGTCGGTGGCAATGCCGGTAGCGTTTTCAGCCTGAATGCGACCACGGGCGAACTCACTGTCGGTAACACCGCGAGCCTCAATCATGCGGCGACTCCAAGCTATACGCTGACAGTCACGGTCTCAGATGGCACTCAAACGTCGGTAACTCAAACCGTCACGATCAATGTGCAAGCGGCAGCGCCGGGGACTCCGAATGCCGTCAATGACAGTTACTCCGTGGCTGAAGGCGGGACGTTGAATCAGACGGTGATCAGCAATTGGTTCAACACCAATTGGAAGTACCGCCAGCAGATCGTCTTTGATAACTCAGCTAGCGCAGGGAACCTGACTAATGCCGACGTCTTGATTCGGTTGCATGCGAACGCGGCAGATGCCGTTCACATTGATTACTCGCAAAGTCAAGACGCGGGACAAGACCTGCGCTTCGTCGATTCCAACGGCAATGTGCTCGCGTACGAAATCGAGCAGTGGGATGAGTTGGGGTACTCGTTCGTGTGGGTGAAGGTGCCGCTAATCAATGCGGGATCAACGACCGACTTCATC
>OMIV01000113.1 GCA_900299185.1 Planctomycetaceae bacterium | reverse complement strand
CTCGAAGCACTGCTGAAAAACTTGGGGCTCTTGGCCAATCAGCTGCGTCAAGAACCTGAGCGACTGAAAATTGAATTGCAAGAAGCTGCCATCCATCTTGGTGAGTTGATCGCGTCGAAGTTGTTGCAAGAGAAAATCCTTTCTGGCCAATTCGATGTCGCATCTATGGTATCTGAATTGGTGCAGCGACTTGATACTCAAGATACTGTCACGGTCGCTCTAAATCCCACGGATTTGGGGCTTATTAAGAGTCAAATTGGTGATGCCGCGTTGCTTCAGAATGGGCCCGATATCGTATGGGAATCTGATTCGTCACTGTCTAGGGGCAACTGCCGAGCATCAACACAAGAAATGAGCGTTTCACATAACCTGCGCGAGCAGATGAACCAGATGATGCAGCAGCTTCGGGAGGCGTCATGCTGGGACTCAATTTAGATCGGGTTACCCGCGAATTGGACAGCGTCAAGACGCTACAGGTCACAGGGCGGTTGAAGTTCGTCGAAGATCGGTTGGCTTGCGCTCTCCCGCTGGCTCTGGGCGATCAATGCCAACTCAACGGTCGAGACGTGTCTCTGTTGGCTGAGGTCATCGGTTTCACCAACGGGCTACCGCATCTCGTTCCTTACGAGCGGCAAGATGCTATTCAAGCTGGCATGGCTGTTGTTCGCCTCGGACGAAAACGCATGGTCCCAGTTGGACCAGGAGTGCTAGGACGCGTTCTCGACGGGCTCGGTCGTCCTGCTGACGGTGCGGGTGAACTAAATGAAATCCTCGAAGTGCCTGTCATGCATAATCCGCCAAGTGCGTTGTCACGCCAGCGGATTTCGGATCCCTTTGTGACCGGCCAAAAGGCAATCGACAGCATGCTGACCTGCGGGCGCGGTCAGCGCGTGGGTATCTTTGCGGGAAGCGGGGTCGGGAAGAGCACGTTGATGGGGCAGATCGCTCGAACATCCGAAGCCGATCTCAATGTTGTCGCCCTCGTTGGAGAACGAGGTTGCGAATTAGTTCCGTTCATCGAAGACTGTCTCGGTGAAGAAGGTCTCGCTCGATCAATTGTGATAATTTCAACCTGCGACCAGTTGCCCTTGATGCGCATTCGAGCTGTCGAAACTGCGGTTACAATTGCGGATTATTATCGTCGGCAAGGCGCGAATGTATTGTTCTTTTTAGACAGCTTAACACGCCTTGCGATGGCTCAACGAGAACTTGGGCTCAGCATCGGTGAACCGCCAAGCGCTCGTGGCTACACCCCCTCGTGTTTCCAACTTATGGCTCGTACGTTGGAAAGTCTTGGTAATTCAGATCGCGGCAGTATCACCGGATTCTTGACGGTGCTTGTCGATGGCGGGGACTTGGATGAGCCAGTGTCAGATGCGGCACGAGCTCTTCTGGATGGTCACATCGTTTTGGATCGAAAGATTGCAGAGTCTGGTCAATACCCCGCGATCAACATCGCGCAGAGCGTTAGTCGCGCCTTTTTGAGTATCACAAGTAAGGAACACAAAGACGCCGCCAGGCGGCTGCGAGCAATCATGTCGCTCTACTCTGACGTAGAGGACTTGATTCGGATTGGTGCTTATAAGAAGGGGGCCAATCCCGAAACTGATCGGGCTGTCGAGTTGATTGGTCCGATTCGGACGTTTTTACGACAAGAGGTTGGAACGCGATTCAATCTCGATGAAACGCTGACTGCGATGCAACGCATTTCTGGCATGTGGCCGTATTGACGTTTTGCTCGGGTGAGATGGTGGTCGATCAATTCAAACACGGGCGATGACGCGATCTCATGGCTAAGAAATTTGATTTCAGACTCGAACGAGTGCTCAAGTATCGCCATCAGCAGCAGCGTCAGGCGGAACAGCGGCAGCGAGAGGCATTCAACATGCTTTTGACAGCACAGTAGCGTGAAGCTGAGGTTAAGCGAGAGTTTGAAGACGCATCCGATTCAACCGGTCTTGTAGGGCGAGTTTTCGACCCCGTAGCATTGTCGAATGCAGTAGATCACTTGGCGGCGATAGACAGTCGGCTCAAAAAGGCCAGCGAACGTGTCGAAAGTGCTCAACGCGTTTTTGACAAAGCAGAGGCAGATCGGGCTGAATCGACGAAGGAAACTGAGATTCTAAAAACGCTGCGTGAGCAGAAACTGTTCGAGCATCGTCGGAAAAACGAGCTTGAGCAGCAATCGCGGTCGACGAAAATGTTATGCGAAAGTGGAGTCGTCCTCAGACTGTCGAGTCATTGAGTGAGACGCCGGACGAAAACCCCGGAGAATCCGAATGGTAAAAACACTAATCCAGGGAACGGTGGTCTTAGCCATCGCTTTGGCAGCAGCATTTGGTGGTGCTTATTTCATGCAGCAAAAAGCTGCGACTTCGACTCCTGCAGCAGCAGAGTCCGCCACGGATAAAAAGAATGAGACGGATAAGAAGCCAGAGAAGGCCATTGTTTCAGAGCCTCCGAGTTCTGTACTTGAACGCCGTAATCCGGATGCGATTGACGAAATGCGAGTCCCAGTTGCCGTCGATGCGAGGTTCGTGCCTGGAGCCGAAGAGACAGAAATCTTGGCTCGCGGGTTGGCAGAAAGAAATGCAGCTCTGAATCGGCGCGAGGAACTCTTATCAGAACGCCAAGAAGCCATGAATTTGATTCTGGATGATTTTCGTTCGGAGCAAGAGTTGGTTTCTAAATTGCGTAAGCGAGTTGATGAAGAATTGGCTTCTGCGACGAATGTATTTGCCGAGCAGGCCAAGCTTCTTGATTCTCCGAAAGATGGAAAGCAGACGCGTGCCGCGGCAACCGCCGAGGGGGCTGATGAAGTTGCGAGCTTAAAGAATGTAGCGTTGGTATATGACAACATGCAGGCCGATGCCGCGGCCAAGATTTTCAGTCAAATGTGCGAAGATAATTTGACTGAGACCGTGGTGCGGCTCTTGGCATCCATGAAAGATCGGCAAGCCGCAAAAGTTCTCGCTGAAATGGCAATGACACAGGCTGAATTGGCTGCCCAGCTCACCGATAAGCTTCGAAAAGTCAAGCAGGGTAACACTGCGACACCGGATCCCAATAATCCCGCTGCTCCACCTGCTCAATAGCTCCTGGACTGATTATGGAAATCATCCATCAAAGAGCGTATGCAAGAGCTGGACTGATTGGGAATCCATCGGATGGATACAACGGTCGTACGCTTTCCGTGGTCATCCGTGATTTTTTTGCTGAAGTCGTTCTTTATGAGTGGGAAGATCTTGAAATAATACTGAGCCAAGAAGATCGAAGCCGCTTTGGCTCCATTCACGAATTACAGCACGATGTGAAATTGCATGGCTACTATGGCGGAGCCAGGTTAGTGAAAGCTACAATTAAACGGTTTGTAGAGTATTGCCAGTTCAAAGGTTGGAGGCTTCACGCTCGCAATTTCTCGATTCGTTATGGTTCGAACATTCCTCGAGCAGTGGGGCTTGCCGGATCGAGTGCGATTATTGTCGCGACGCTTCGAGCCTTGCAGGAGTTTTATCACGTTGCGATACCGACTGATGTGCAACCGTCGCTGGCTCTCGCCGTTGAGACGCAGGATCTCGGTATTGCTGGCGGACTTCAGGATCGTGTGATTCAAGTTCTCGAGGGTCTAGTTTATATGGACTTCGCCAAGGACAAGATTCGCACAATCGACGGATATAATTGCGGAATCTATGAGTCGGTTCCGATCGGATTACTACCTACGATCTACATTGCTTATTCCACAGAAGCAGGGGAGCCAACTGAGGTCACTCACGGCCCATTAAAGGCACGCTTCCTCGCCGGCGACGCCAAAGTGGTTGCGGCGATGTCAAAGTTCGCAAGTCTCGCAGAGGCGGCGTATCGGGCGTTGAAGCTAGGTGATGTGGCTGCTTTTTCAGTGCTCATGAATGAAAACTTCGACTTACGCAAGTCGATTTGTGATCTATCACCGACTCATTGCTTGATGATTGAGACTGCTCGGCAATGCGGAGCGTCAGCCAAATTTGCCGGTTCTGGTGGCGCCATTGTCGGTGTTTATCCCGACGAGACCACATTCGCTCGATTGACTGTTCGACTGGGCGAAATCGGCTGCAAGGTCATCAAGCCGACAGTTCGGTGAATTTGAACTAAATCACCGCTTTTGCCGCATCGGAGTTATCCCTACAATCCGTTTCCACGACTGACTGCTTTTGGTCTGCGCCGACAGTCTCGATCGACTGGGTGTTTATCAGGGGAACTTGCGGGAGAGGGCTTCATCATGCGGATGCACCGCAGCATTTGGTGTCTTGCGGCATTGGGTTTCGCTGTATTCGTCGGGCAGGGCGGTATCTTCGGCTCGCCAACACCGGACCAGCGTAAGGAATTGGCTAATATCCAAAAGGAAGTCTCAAAGGCTGGAGGTCTTGTTACAAAAAAGGAATATCAAGAGGCTGAAAAAACTCTTGAAGAACTGAATAAGCAGCTTGAGAAATTGGTGGCTGATGCTGCGTTTCCTGCAAATGACAAGACATTGATGACTGTCAGGCAGGCACTAGAAAAGCAGCGACAGGCCGCTGCAAAGGGACTCGGAAAGCCAGATCCCACGCTGATCAGCTTTGCAAAGGATGTTGCTCCGATACTTAGCTCAAAGTGTGTTAGTTGCCACAATACAGAAGACCCAAAGTGCAAGCTTGATCTGACGAGTTTTGCAACCCTGAAACTAGGGAGCCAAAGTCGCTTGCCCCTGGTTGTTCCCAAAAATCCCAATGCGAGCCTCATGCTGGGTCGCTTAGTCACGCCGAATCCCGCTCAGAGAATGCCTAAAGGCGGTGATGCATTGAGTGAAGCGGATATCGGTAAGATTGCGAAATGGGTCGCTCAAGGCGCATCGTTTGACGGAACTGCTGAAGATGTTCCGCTTGCTGAATTAGGGAAGGTCGCTGATCGAAACGCGAATGGCAATGATCCCAAGAAGAATATGCCAGAAATGCCAGTGGTAATTAATAAGGCTACTGGTGACGAGAAGATTTCGTTTACGAAACAAATTGCGCCATCAATTGTGAATTTGTGCTTAGGATGTCACGGAGCCAACAATCCACGGTCAGGATTAAATCTTTCTAATTTCGAAGGAATGATGAGGGGTGGAGATAGTGGTCGCGTAATTGTTCCAGGGAATCTAGATGCCAGTCGCTTATGGCAACTTGTGGGGGCAGGAGAGCAACCTCGAATGCCA
This sequence comes from Planctomycetaceae bacterium, assembly GCA_900299185.1. Taxonomy (GTDB): domain Bacteria; phylum Planctomycetota; class Planctomycetia; order Planctomycetales; family Planctomycetaceae; genus AM-0621. The sequence goes on along the minus strand of OMIV01000113.1, from coordinate 27,792 downwards.
CAAGGTCAACTCAGAATCACACGAAAATTTCACGCTGATTTGAGAGAGTGGATACTTGAGGGAGCAAAATTTGACGGGCCTTCAGCTAAGACCCCGTTGCGATCCTTGGTACCGACCGATGACGAACTTCTCATGGAGAAGTTCGCGAAAATGACTTCCGCTGAATATTCAGCGATGCGTCAAAAGCGTACTGAGGAAGATTGGAAGAAGGTCGTTCGTGACGAACCTAAGTCTGTCGAAACTGTGGAATTCTACGTTTACGGCAACGCTAATGAGGAACGACTTAAGCAGGTTGCCCAGTGGGCGGACGAGCACTCGAACTCACTGCGCAGCGTCTTTGGAATCAAGGAGAAACCGATATTTAAGGGCCGCCTATCAATTTTTGTTTGCAAAGATCGATTTACCTACACCGAATTCAATCAGTCCATACATAATCGAGACACTGCAAACGAAATCTATGGTCACGCCCTTGTGACGACTGCATATGAAGACGCGTTTGTCGCAATACAAGATATTGGTGATGAGCCCCAGAGTTGGCATCCTGGTATGAGAGCTAGTTTGGTTTCCAATATCACATCGGCCTATTTGAAGCGCCCTGGCTCAAAGCTACCTGAATGGATCGTAACTGGTACGGGGCTAGCTTTAGCATCTAAGGCGGTCGGTAATAACAGTTTCTTCGAAGCGATGCCAAAAGATGCAGCTGAGGCATTATCCGGAATCGAAACTCCAGAAGCGATTTTTGAAGACGGGAAATTTGGACCTGCCGCAATTGGTCCAGTTGGTCTTACTCTGGTTGATTTCCTCATGAAAAACGGAGGCCCAGTAAAATATGGCCAATTCATTAACAAGATGCAGTCGGCAGGTAAGTTGAATGAAGCTCTGACGGAAGTCTATGGCTCAAATTCTAAGGCGCTCGGTTCTGCTTATGGTCAAGCGATGCTTGCTAAACGCGGTGGTGGTGGAAGCAAAAAGCCAAATAAGAAATAAGTATGTCTGACATTGTTATAGTGGGTGGCGGCGTCATTGGTTTGACGACTGCTTATGAGCTGGCCGGGCAGGGGGCGTCGGTTACGGTGTTGGAGCAGGGGCAATTTGGCCAAGAGGCTTCTTGGGCTGGTGCCGGGATTCTTTATCCTGGATGTGCTGGCAAAGGTCGCGAGCCCGACTCCAAATTGCGAGCGCTCAGCTATTCTCGGTGGAGTGAGCTTTCATGTGAGCTAGCGGACTTGAGCGGTATCGATAATGGATTTAGGAACTGCGGCGGGATCAATATTGGATTTCAGGGTGAAGTTGAGTTGCAAAGGGAGATGGAGAAGTGGGCTCTCGATGGAGTTGATGTAGAGTGGCTTGATTCAGATGGAATCAAGCTTCATGAGAGATGTCTTGAAGCGAACATCGACTTTGGATTTCGATTGCCGGGGCTCTGTCAGGTTCGGAATCCGCGACATCTCAAAGCTCTTTACGCGAGTTGCTTGCGAAAGGGAGTGAAGCTTGTGTCTGGAGCTCCAGTCGTGGATTGGCAGGTTGACGGCGAAAAAGTTCTCGCTGCACGCGTCTTATCGTCAATGACTCCGATTGCAGGTTCAGCATTTGTTGTAACTGCCGGTGCATGGACCGAGCGGTTGCTAAGTCCGCTCGAGATTAAAACAAGTATTGTTCCAGTTCGAGGCCAAATCGTCTTGCTGAATTCAACCTCGTGCGCACTCAATCATGTCATCGAAGTTGGGCCTCGGTATTTGGTACCCCGAAATGACGGACGGATTCTTGTTGGCTCGACCGAGGAGTGGGTTGGCTTTAACAAGGGAAATACAGCCGAAGGAGTGGAGTCGCTGCTTGAGTTTGCGTTTCGTTTGATTCCGGACCTTAAGAACGCTTCGATTGAACGCTTTTGGTCGGGACTAAGGCCACGCACACCATCCGGTCAACCAATAATTGGAGCTGCCACTGGCTTCGAGAATTTGTATGTTGCCGCCGGTCACTTTAGAGCCGGACTTCAGTTATCGCCTGCCACGGGAAAACTAATTCGTCAATTGATACTCGGTCAGCCGCTCTCTGTGTCGTTATCGTCATTCAAAGTCACGCAATCGTAGACACTTCGGTCAGTTGACTGTTTGGAAGGTGGGATGTGAGAGCGGTGGTGCAGCGAGTCTCGTCGGCCCAGGTCGTTGTTGACGGAGACGTTGTCGGCGAGATTTCCAAAGGTTTTTTGGTGCTGTTGGGGGTTTCAGAAAAAGATACTGCTGTTGATGTTGAATACATCACCACCAAAATCCGCGGTCTTCGAATTTTTGAAGATGAATTCGGAAAAATGAATCTGTCCCTTAGTGAGATCCAGGGCTCTGTATTAGTCGTAAGCCAATTTACGTTATACGGTGATTGTAGAAATGGGCGAAGACCGAGTTTTGTGACGGCTGCGAGACCGGCAGACGCGCAGCGAATGTATTTATCGGTCGTCTCAGAATTACGAACCCTGGGTATCCATGTTGAGACTGGGCGATTTCAAGCACATATGGATGTAACTTTAGTCAATGATGGTCCTGTTACAATTCTGCTCGATAGTTCTCGGCAGTTCTGAATTCACTCGATGTTAAATGGACTTCAGCGCATGTGCGTCGAAGAGGTCGCTATAGACTCCAGTTGATCCCGAAAGATAGGGTCTCGTTGTCCCTGTCTCGGTTATCGCGACCGATACCCTGAGGTGTGAAGGAGTCATGGAGTGTTATGGATTGATCTTGCCTCAATTTTGGTTGTGGTTGCGTTTGCATACCGCGGGGCGCAGCGCGGCGCCATCTGGCAATTGGCGGGAATTCTTGCGGTTGCGTTGGCTGTGTATTTATCGAGTCGATGGATCGCCCAAATACAAGACGCCTTCCCTCCGGAAATTAGTCAGACATTTAGGCCGTTGCTCGCGGCGATCCTTCTCTATTCCACAGTCTCCTTCGTTGTGTACTTGATTGCTCGAAAGACTCGACTTTGGTTTGAGAACTTGCGGTTTCTTGAATTCGATCGACACTGGGGAGCAATCTTCGGTGCGGCGAAGGGGGCAGTAATCGTTTTGCTTGTAATTATTGGGGTTGCTGTTGCGTTTCCAAGTTTTCGCCCCTTGCTGCTGGAATCGAAAGTGGGGTGCCTGGCTAGGTCGGTTGTCGGGGAATTGGGGCGACTGCTGCCGGATGAGATTGGTGGTGCGGTTTCATCTGCGTTTACTTTCGCGGATGACGTTGAATAACCGGAGACTAGCTTCAGCGCAGGCAATTAAAAGGCAACATAACATACATTATCGGACGTTTCTGTTCTTGCGACAGTTCTCGCCATTCTCTCTGTAACTATTCGCTGAAGCAGCCCATTTGTCGAAATCTTTCGTATCGCCTCTGAATTAGCTGTTCATTGGACAGCGGCAAAAGGCTTTTGATGCTTCTTTGTAAAGACATCTTTAAGGACGCTGCCATCTGTCGATGGTCTCGATGGGCGCCACCCAGCGGTTCTGAAATGACTTCGTCGACAATACCGAACTGCTTCAAATCCTGGGAAGTGAATCGGAGGGCTCGAGCGGCTTCATCTCGATGTTTGACGTGCTTCCAAAGGATTCCAGCGCAGCCTTCGGGGCTAATTACGGAGTAGTAAGAGAATTGCAGCATCGAGACATGGTCGCCGATTCCAATTCCGAGAGCTCCACCCGAGCCCCCTTCTCCAATAACGACGCAAACGATCGGGGTGTTGAGCTTTGCCATTTCTCGAAGGCTATAGGCAATCAAATAGGCCTGGCCTCGCTCTTCAGCTCCAATTCCTGGATATGCTCCAGGTGTGTCGATAAAGCAGACGATCGGCAGCTTGTAGCGAGCTGCCATCTCCATCTTTGCGAGAGCTTTTCGATAACCTTCAGGATGGGCCATCCCGTAGTTGTGTTCCGTTCGTTCTTGGAGATCGCGCCCTTTGTGCTGAGCGACAAAAAGTATCTTCTGGTCATCGAGTTTGGCGAAGCCCGCCAACATGGAGCGATCGTCTCTAAATGCACGGTCACCATGCAGCTCCATGAATTCGTCAAATAGCAATTCAATGTAATCCAGTGCTTGTGGGCGATCTGGATGGCGGGCAATTTGTACGACTTCCCACGGGTCGAGGTTCAGGAAGATCTCTCGGCGCTTACGAGTAATCTCTACGCGAAGGCTTCTGATTGCCTCGTTCGTTGCGGCAGTTGGTTCAAGTTGGGATTCGAGTTGCTCGAGCTGTCTTTCTAGTTCAAAGATCGGTTTCTCGAATGATAGCGGGGGCGTTGGAGATTTTTTTTTCCTTCTCGGATCTGGGGGCATTTCCATTTTGGTTGATGCTTTCACGCGCGGCGAATATGCCGAGTTGGTTAAGTTTGATGATGGTGTTGTTTCTCAGTGTGGATTGCACGAGGTTGAGTGGGATGTTTGGGTGTGTTAATTAGTTTGATCGACGTCTGGAAGAGTGGGTTAAATGTATTGATAAAGCCGGCGGATTCAGCCGCGATCGGCACAGCGGTAGTGACTTTCTGCTGCCGTTTTTGGTCAAATGTTAGTTACGCCCTGCTCTAGTTTCTTTGTTCTAGGCCGTATCTATTCGATATCGGGAAGTTCCGTCATGACGGGCAGATCTGCGTCTTTGGGATTTGTTGGTTGTTTGGGAACTGCTGATCGTGTCTGTGGCGGCTTTTGGGTTCGTCGCGGCGATGGGGAGGCCGCTGGTTGATTTGCGTGGATTTGCGGTTGCATAGGTGGCGGTATCATTCCGGGGGCGGCCATCGGATAACCCGGCGGAATCACACCAGGTGGGTATGCTCCGGGCATCATTTGCTGGGGAAAGCTTGGTTGTGGTGCGTAGGCTGCCATTCCTGGCATTGGCATTACGGGTTGAGGCATTCCGTATGGCATCATTGGCTGTGGGGGAACGCCGTAAGGCATCGGCATTCCTTGGGGATGCATTCCGAAACCTGGGATCTGAACCATGGCGGCATGTTGCATTGCCTGCTGCGGCGGTGGTGTTGGCGATGCCGCAGTAGGGGTGGGGGCAGACGTAGTTTCTGGTCCGCCACCCTTTTTCTTTTGGGAATCCTTTTCAGCGCGAAGACGAAGTTCCTCTTCGTTTCGCTTTTTTTCAGCCTCTTTGCGTGCACGCTCGTCTTTGACGATCTGCATCAACTCTGGTTTTTGTCGAAGTAGTTCCTGAAGTTTTGCGTCGTCTTTACTGCTCAATCGAGTCGACAGCAGTTTCTTGAGTTCATCGTCTTGAGGGGCCTCGGCCACAGCTTGTTTGTTTGTGTCCACCGTCTCAGTAACAGGTTCTTTGAATGCCTGGATCTTGTTGAACTCGGTCAAAACTTCTTGGCAGGTCTGTGGTCTCGCGGTCGGCTTCTTGGCCAACATTTTCGCGAAAAGAGCATCCATTTCTGGCGTCACGTTCTTGTTGTAGAACGACGGTGGAGCAGGGATGGCGGAAATGTGTTTCGCGAGCAACTCCTGGGGATTCTCACCCTTAAATGGCACGGTACCAGTCAGGATCTCGTATAAGACGATTCCGAGACTGTAGATGTCCGTAGCCGGAGTAGAGGGCTCTTTTCGAATCGTCTCGGGCGCGAGATAGCTTCTGGTTCCGCGAATCACTCCACGTTTACTCGCGAAGAGTTTCGACAGACCGCTTGCCTTCTTTACTGCCAGTGAAAAGTCGATGATTCGAACTTCGTCCGAGCGGTTCAAAAGGATGTTGTCTGGTTTTATGTCCTTATGAACCCAGCCCTTGTCGTGCATGTAGCCCAAGCCTTGACAGACTTGCTCGACAATTCGCGGAAGACGCATCTGGACGGCTCGCACATTGTTGTGCAGCCACTGTTTGATGTTCGGCGTCTTAAACAACTCCAGGAGCAAGTAGCACTCGGTTTTCCGTGAAACGATACCGAAACATCGATTCAGAACTGGGTGCTCAAACGTCTGTGCGAGCTTGCCCTCATGCTTGAGTAGCTCAATTTCATCGGGCTCCTTCATCGCCTCTGGAAGGAGCAACTTCATGGCGAATTTCTGCCCGCTTTGCTCATTAAGGACTTCCCAGACTTGTGACATTTTGCCCGTCGCAATGACGCTGATGAGCTGGTAGTCATCGATCTTGTTCTTGTCTTGCGGTTGTGGTTCTGCAGGCTTTGGGGCGGCCACTGAAGTATCCCTAATCGAGAGAAGTTTTGAGCATTCAGTTGTTTCGAAACTGAGTCGCTAGAAGCCAGCTGCGGATGTCTTCTTGGGAGGAACGCCAGACGCGGTCGGTGAGGTTCCGACAGCTGCGTTTTCTGCTGATTTCGAAGTGCTAACGGCCACCTGCCCTGGCGCGGCTGGTTTAAGGGCTGTCCCATCGGCCAGTTCTCGCGTTGCTGAAGTCACGAGTTCGTCTTGAGTTCCAAATTGGCCACTAACAAACACGCTCTCCATGCCGACTTGACCATGCAAGGTGACGGCGACGGAGCGAATGACGCCGTCACGAACGACTTGGACAATTCGATTTCCACTCGCATCGGCTTTGACCGCCGTCAAAGGAACATTGGCAACCGGACCTTTCGGCGAAAGTGGGCCATAAACAACTTGGCCGGGATGCCACTTTTGATTGGCATTATCTAGCTTTACGACTGCAGTGGCGGCTGAAACTGCGAGTTCACGAAGCTTGTCGTGATCCGAAGCTAGCGGTGCGATCGAGTCCACTGTGACTTTCAGCGTCTGAGACTCGATCAAAAGATCCATCGAGCTTCCGGCAAGAACGTGTTCTCGATCAACAGGCAATCGGCACTTCAATTGGGAAGTCTCCCCAAATGAAACCAACGGTTCGCCTTCCGTAACTTGCTGACCTTCAGCGACATGGATTCGCAGGATCGTGGCTGCGTAAGGAACGCGAATGCTGGTGGATGATTGGTCGAAAACGGCAAGCGACCATTCCGCTTCGGCTAGGGCGACTTTTGCTTCGCCAAGTTTGATTTGATCTGGATTCGTTGAGGCGCGAGCGATTCGCAGTTCCTGTTGAGCTAGCTCCTTGGCAGCGTTCGCTCGTTTGGCAACTAAGTCGAGACGCGGATTATCAAGGCGAATCAGCTCCATTTGAGCATTGACCGCCCTGCCCTCCTTTTCGGAGATCGATTTGACCGTTCCGTCACACGGAGCAGTCACTGTGACTGAGCGGATTGGTTCCAGTCGGAGTGGCAATCGATAGGCATCAGCGGGAGTGATGGTCAGCTTGCGTCTCTGAATTGCAACAAGTTTTGAGTCGTCTTGGGCCAACGTTCTTGGCAGGGCGGATTGCAATGGCAACAAGCACGCTGCAAGTGCCACTGACGAGAACCACAAGTGCGGGCTCTTACGAGTAACGATGGTGTTGACCATGCACCTAACCCTAACAGAAGAGGCTGGATCGTCCGATGATCCGGCTAGGGTAGGAGTTGCCTTCTTTGAGTGTCAACGAGGCTGCGTAAGGTCTCGCTAAAGTCACGAAGACATCAGTCACGGCAAGTTTGATGCGACCTTGTGGCAGTACGAAGGCTTCACCAAGATTCTCCCGCGTTCGGAAGGTCGAGCTTGAATCTCGCTTCAAATCCGTGACCCAAGAATGGTGGCAACTTGAAGATGCCACTCATTCAAGTCGCGAATGAAGTAGGCAAGTCTTCGCCGAGCGTGATTTGCAGGGGCTCGATGAACTTCTCAGTGACGCACGTTTTTCGTTTGGCGGTCGTAAGTAGTCAGCTGATTCACTCTCATCGCAAAGGACTTTGCATTGAACACGATTTCGATTTGCAGCTTGTGGCTTGCGTTGTTTTGGGGGGCAGCTCCTGAAGGAAGTTTGAGCGGACATCCGGGCTTTGAGCTGCAATACACCGGCACGTTGTCACAGGTTTCAAGACAAGGTGGGACGACTGTCGCCAAGCAGTTCGACGCGTATGTCGTTCTGCAAGGAGCAGAGGGAGGCCGAGCCGCTTTCTTCGTGGTGAATGAGCAAAGTGGTGGCGGCTGGGCTTGGCCGGAGCGTTTCGGCAGAGTCACGTTCGATGCTGAAAATCGACGTCTGGACGGTCGACCGTTGCATGTGCTGCAGGATCACGATGGGACTCGGGTGCCGGTTGAGTTGCCGTCTCCCGTTTTTGAGTTTGCGAGCAAGATCAAAGCCGACGCGACATGGAATTCAGGCAAGTTCACCTATGAAGTCCGCAAGAAAGAGACTCTCAACAAGCGAAGTTGCTGGCGAGTTGAAGCTCGCGACAACTTTGGGCGACGCGAAAACCTGTGGATTGAAGAAGGCGGATCACTCGTCGTTGCTACCCAAAAGCGGCTCTTCATGGGCAGAGGCGATGAGTATGAATTGAAGGTGGATCTGGCGGCAGCTCGCCCGTTGACTGCCAAATCGCTCGATCAACTTAATGCCCCGATGACTTCGTTGTTGGAATTGCAGTCGTCTCTGAAACGTCAACCAGGCGAGACGAAAGGCGAGCTGGCAGAGAACCAATTGAAGTTGGTGAAAGACGCCTTGCCGCAAATCGAGAAGCAGGCCAATGGCACCTCGCTCAAAGATCTGGCGGTGACCATTGCGAGAGACTCGTCAGCTCAATCTCAACGAGCAGACAACATTGCCAACGTTGCCAAGAAGCTCGTGGGACAACCCGCCCCTGAATTCAGCCTGACGATGCTCAATCAGACGACCGTAAGCAGCAAGACTCAGAAAGATCGCATCACCGTGTTGCACTTCTGGGATTACCGAGACTCGCCGCTCGAAGAACCTTATGGCCAAGTGGGCTATTTGGATTACATCCACAACCGAAGGAAGCAACACAACGTCGATGTTGTCGGAGTCGCTGTGAATGAGGGCTTCGCCAAGCCTGAGACCACTGGAGCAGCACTTCGGTCGGTTCGCAAATTGCGAGACTTCATGAATCTTGGATACGCAATCACCACTGACAGTGGCGAGACCCTAAAGAAGTTTGGTGATCCCCGCCCACTTGGCGCGAAGCTTCCGGTTTGGGTGGTGATTGATCCAAGTGGCAATGTCTCCCACTACAATGTCGGTCTTTATGCCGTTAATCCCGATGAGGGGTTGAGAGAACTCGATGCCGCAATCTTGGCGCAAATTAGAAAGTTGCGGTCCAAGGAATAGTTCTGACAGTTCCACAGTGAGTCTCGCCTGTGATCGTGGTGTGATTGCAGCGATCGCAGTTCAGATTGGTCGGAAGTCTTACATGACGCGGACCAAGCTGCTGGCCGTTATGAGTCGCGTGACATCAGCAAGTTCACCTCACCTTTTTGTTTGCCATTGAAACGAGTTGATTGCATGCCCGGCTCTCGATTTTCGCGTCGCCGACTCCAGGTCATCACGATCGCGGGGATGATTCTGGCTTCGTGGTTGTCGGTGGTCGGGGCCATTCAATTGATGTTTGCTTTATCGGAGTCCAACGACTGGCTGTCGTCGGACAATATGGCTCACGCTGATGCTCTCATTCTTCAAACGCGGCTTAAGGTTCGAGAGTCGGATATTGGAACTATCTATGAAGTGATGGCGAAGTATGACGTCTCTTGGAACGGCACGTTGTTTCGATCGGATCGTGTCTCGTTAAGCCCAATTCGAACATTCGACAAACACTTTGCTGAGCAACGTCGCGATGCTCTCGAAGCTGCGCGCAAAAGCGACGCGACTGTGCCTTGCTATCTCGATCCATTGCATCCCGAACAAGCGATTCTCTACCGCGACTTCCCAGTTCAAACTGCTGGAAACGCTGGGCTAATAGGGCTTGGATTACTGCCTTTGGGATTGTGGCTTGGTCAACGAGTCTGGGGGCGACAACGTCGAATCTGGCAAGTCACGGCATTGCAAGCTCGACTGCCATTGCAACCGTGGTGTTGGGATCCAGATCACTTTGAAGGTCAAGGACGCCCGCAACGCCGATGGGTCTCGGTGATCGGATTGAATATCGCCTGCAATGTGCCACTGGGATTCTTTTTCGTGGCGATGATTCAGGGCATTGCTACACAGTCGAGGACGCTGTGGTGGCTGCTGCCACCAGCAATTGCTATCGCCGGTTCGTTGTTCTTGTTGTTGCTGTTTACGTTGTGGCAAATGGCTCGACACGGCGAGCCTCAACTCCATGTGTCGCCCTCGCCGTTGATGCTGGGTGATGACTTGAAGTGCATGTTGAAGTTCGACCCCGATTCTGAATTCAAACATTCCATCGCCGTTTGGCTCGAAGTGCCCGAGGAGTTGGCCGCCGCACAAGGCTTCCAAGCCGACTCGATCAAACACCAAATGGTGGCGATCGAAAACGGGATCGCACGATGGTCGATCCCATCACCGTGGCGAGTGGAGAATCGTCGCGCTGAATTCAACGTGTCGAACTACCACATCGCGAAGTGGCAAATTCACGTGGCAAACCAAAGTTGGTTACTCGGCATGCATCTCGTTTACGACATTGCCGTTTTCCATTGTCCGGAGGAGCATGATGCAAACTCTGTTACCGAAAGTAACGCCAGCTCATCGTGAAGTAAGCGATGGTTATTTCCCCGGTGAGTGGTGGCACCGCGATGGAGATCGGGTTGTTTGCACTCTCTGCCCGCGAAAATGCGCGTTAAAGGATGGCGATCGCGGCTTCTGTTTTGTCCGCCAGAATCTCAACGGTGAGATGTGGCTGACAACCTACGGACGCAGCACGGGATTCTGCATCGACCCCATCGAGAAGAAGCCGCTGAACCACTTCTATCCGGGAACCAGCGTGCTGTCTTTCGGCACCGCCGGTTGCAATCTCGGCTGCAAGTTTTGTCAAAATTGGGACATCTCCAAAGCCCGCGAAGTCGAGCGTCTAAGTCATCGCGCGATGCCTGATGAGATCGCGTTGGCCGCGAAATCTCTGGGCTGTCACAGCGTGGCTTACACCTACAACGACCCCGTTATCTGGGCCGAGTACGCCATCGACACGGCGAAGGCTTGCCGCGCGGCTGGTGTGAAGAACGTGGCGGTAACTGCGGGCTATATCACCGAGGAAGCGCGAGGTCCGTTCTACGAATTCATGGACGCTGCCAATGTGGATCTCAAAGCCTTCACCGAAGACTTCTATTACAAGATCACGTACTCGCATCTGCAGCCGATTCTCGACACGTTGAAGTGGCTCAAGCATGAAACTCCGGTGTGGTTCGAGATCACCAATCTGGTCATCCCCAACGCCAATGATCGTCCTGACGAGATCAAGCAAATGAGTGAGTGGGTATTGGATGCCGTGGGCGATGAAGTCCCCATTCACTTCACTGCGTTTCATCCCGACTTCCGCATGCTTGATCGACCTGCGACGCCGCATGACACGCTCATTCGTTCGCGAGAAATCGCGATGCAAGTCGGTCTGAAGCATGTCTTCGTGGGTAACGTGAATGACGTTGCTCGACAAAGCACGTTCTGTCCCAACTGTAAGAAATTGCTCATCGAACGGAACTGGTACGAACTTGGGACATATGCCCTTCAGGGGAATCGTTGCCGTTACTGCCTGACCGAGATTGCAGGACAATTTCTTGATCGACCCGGCAATTGGGGACGTAAGCGGCAGCCGGTCGACATGCGGCAGTTTCACATTGCCCCCGTTCCGACAATCAATACGACAGAGTCCACAATTCTTACTCAGCTTCAGACGACGAACAATTCAGAACCCGCACAACCTCGTATCACGACTCAGCATTCATCAGGAGGTCCGACGCTCATGAGCAGCTCAAACAAGGATGGTTCAACGAGTAGCACGAAGACGGGGCTTGACGAATCGGCGCTGCAGTGGTTGGCCAGCCAGCAGCCAGCTGTCGCTCCGGTCAAGATCGCGCCCCTCTCCCCTGCCCCGCAGAATTCGACGAATTCTGCAACAAACGCCCCCCCTGCCCCGGTTCGACCGATCGCAACGCAGCCTCCAACGCGGTTGCCTCTGACCAGCGAACAACGTGAGGCCATCCTCGCTGCAGCGGCGGAGTGCGTGAAAGCCGCAGTCGAAAACCGACCTGCTCAGATTCCTGATCTCAAGAGACTCGGAGTTGCGGACGCCGCCATCTCAGGAGCGTTCGTCAGTCTCAAGCGAGACAAGCGACTGCGGTCTTGCTGCGGTTCGTTCGGTCAAACGATGCCGCTGCAACGAACAATCGAAGAGGCGTCGCTACGCACGGCAACCGACGATCCTCGCTTCCCTCCCATTGCTGGAATTGAAATTCCACACCTTGACCTGGAAGTCTGGCTGTTGTTCTCTCCCGAACGAGTTCACGCCACCGGACTCGACCGAATCAACGAGGTCACCATCGGAATGCACGGTCTGCAGATCGTGCGTGGCAATCAGCGAGGTCTTCTGCTGCCTGGTGTCGCCACCGACAACGACTGGGACTCGGAAACGTTCCTCAATCAAGTTTGTATTAAAGCCGGCTTACCACCGACCGCCTGGAAGGAATCTGACACTGTCTTGTTTCGCTTCGAAGGCAATGTCATTTACGGCCGCATGACTCGCTCTGCTGAGGAAGTCGCGCACTTTGAAGCGGCTCAGCCGCTTTATTCGCCGGAGCAGTTCGAAGAGTTCCGACGCATTTGCAAGGACAACATCGCGGCCCTCATCCGTGGTGCAACTCCGATGTATTACTGCGGCACCGTTCCAGACTCGTCGGTCAACGGCATTGCTTTGAATGTCACGTTGCCGGGTGGCGGTCAAGAAGTCGTTCAAGCACGCATGGCCCTTCGAGATCTGATGCCGCTGCAAACCACCGCGTTTGCGATGTGCGAAGAGTTGGCCAATCAATTGCGACGACGTGGATTCTTGAATGCGAACTTCAACGTTGATTTGTCGATCGCCTTCAACACGACGATGCATGGCTCGATTGATCAGCCGAGCTTGAGCGGCATTAACCCTCGCCATCGAGCGATTCTGGTGTCGGAGCGAAATCGCACGGCGTGGGTCTACGATCGCGATGCATCGGTTGAGAAGAATCTGGATGACGCGGCAGAGCTTTGTCAGGTCGCGGAACCGATCTACGCTCAAATCTTCAGCCTCGAATTTCAGAGCACTCGTGTACGCACAACGTTCTCGGCAGTGCCTCGACCCCAGCGTGGTTCGGCAGAGCGTCCCGCTGCTGTCGCCGGGCGTTTCTATCCCGGTGACGCTCCGAGCATGAATCAAATGCTCGACAAGCTGCTGGATGGCGAAGCCACTCCCCTGCCCTGCTCTGGAGCAATGATTCCACATGCCGGCTGGGCGTTCTCGGGCAAGCTCGCAGCTGATGTCTTGAAGCGAGTTCAATTGCCGAAGCGAGTCATCATCATCGGTCCCAAGCACACTCATCATGGTTCGGAATGGGCTGTTGCTCCGCATCATGTTTGGCAGTTGCCGGGTTGCAACGTCGCCTCTGACTTCGAACTCGCAGCCAAGTTGTCTGAGCGAATTAAGGGACTGCAACTCGACTCTGCGGCCCATCAAGCCGAGCACGGAATCGAGGTCAACTTGCCGATGATTGCTCGGCTCAATCCCGAGACGAAAGTCGTTGGCATTGCTGTCGGAGCGGCCAATCTCGAACGCTGCGACGCTTTCGCAACGGAGCTGGCTGAGGTCATTCGCGAACTTGACGAACCGCCGTTGCTGATCATTTCGAGCGACATGAATCACTACGCGACCGACGAAGAGAACCGCCGTCTTGATGCAATGGCACTCGCTGACTTCGATCGCTTGGATGAGGACTCGCTCTTTAGGACGTGTCGAGCAAACCAAATCAGCATGTGCGGTGTGGTCCCGGCAGTGATCGTGATTAAGACGCTTAAAAAGCTAGGCCGACTTCGAGAATCAATGCTTGTTGGCTACGCCACATCCGCCGATGCCAACGGCGATACCACGCGAGTGGTTGGGTATGCGGGCCGCTTGTTGCGATGATTGAGAGATCGATCATCGCCTAGCGTTGGAAGACATGGTCCCACGGTTGCGAGCCTTCTCCGGACCAGGTGATGCGTTCGGTATGCAGCATCACTTTTCCGAGCAGTTGTTGCGGACGGTCAAAGTACGCTCCGAGCTGACTGACGGATGCTTGGGTGTCTTCCATTTCGGGACGTGGCATTGAGCCCGACAGCACAACCAATAGGTATTGCCCGCCGGACTTAAGAGACAGTTCGTACTCGCCCGTGTCGCTCGTTACGGCGAGATCGCCGCCCATTGCCTGCAGGCTCGCGCGAGCAACTCGGAGATCGTCGGCTGAGTCTGCAGAGCGAAAGCCGACGACTTGCAACTTCGCCTTGCCGTTCCAGTCTGCTGGCAAGGCGATGACTCGCGCGCCCTTGTCGGGACGATTGGTGCCATTCTCAGGTCGATAGGTCACTCGACCACGCAGTCCGGCCACCTCAGCATCACTGGAATGCTGAGCCTCGGTCTTTGTGAGTGGAGCGGCACTCCCCTGCCCGGTTGGTTCATCAGACTTTGCTGGGAGTGGAGCAACAGGGATCGAGCTAATCGTAGTAAGTCTTCCAGCCCAGAAGCCGGCTGTAAAAACAGATGCAGCCAATCCTACAGCCGCAAACCAGAACGAAGGGCCAATCTCGAGAACTCGGGTGCCGGTTGCCGGCCTGTTACGACTGACGCCGCGAGGTGCTTCCATATCGGGATCAGCCTGAGCAATCGGCTCATCGGATGATTCTCCTTCGCCGAGTTCGACGACTTCCTTCCACGCTTGGTCGCGACGCTGGTTTGTCGAAGCACTCGGCTCGGGAATGTCATGCACGACAGGGGCAACTGGCGCGAGTTCAATGGGCTTGGGAGCCACTTGAGGAACGACGGAAAGGACTTCCGGTTGTTTGCTGATCTTAGGAATGGATGCCGAGTTCCCCCCCGACGCTGAAGCAGATCCATCCGAAGTCGATCTTCCGATGTCGTCGATGCCATCGAACTCGATCGCGTCTCCAGCGGATTGCCCGATGTCGGCAATTTCATCCAGCGCTTTGCGTAACTGGCTATCGCCCAAATCCAATCGCACCCTGGGCAAGGGCTTTACCGAGCCGTCCAGTTCCGGCACTCGCAAAGTGCGACCGCAAGTCGGGCAATCAAAGATGTCGCCCGCTCGCTCCCGAGATATCCCCAAGAACTGCCGACAGTGTTGGCATCGAAACTTGATCGGCATGCGTGGCTAGCTCCCGGTTGATTCAGCGGGTGACTCGTCCGTGTTCGACTTCCGATCTTCCAACAATCGAATGACCGCCACAGTCGTCGTCAGCAACAACGCCAACGCATCGCATCCCAATCCAACAACAGCCAGCCACAACAATCCGCGTAATGAGTCAGCGGCTCCGTCGTCTCCTGCCGCTCGCAAAATGACGCTCAGCACAACACTCAATCCCAAGACACCCATAAACACGACCGCCGCACGAAGTTGCCACAGCAACCATGCTCGTAATTGCGACGGGTGAAAGAGTGTTTGACGTTCGGTCATGGCTACTATCAGTTGGTGAACTTCCTCTGCGAGACTTGCTTGCAGGCAATTCGCGGGCGGGAGTGTATTCTCCGCCGCGCCTCTCGCCATGTCAGGTCAGATGTGGTGAGCATCGTTGCTCGGCCTCACGTTCTTGGAAGGAGTCTTGCATGCGTCATCTGCTTGCTATTGCGATCTTGCTGTTCGCTTCATCTGCCCATGCGGCGGATCCTCAAGATGCCGTTCCTGAGTCACTGCGTGAGTACTGGGTAACCTTGGCTGATCTCATTCAAGCTGTCGGCAATGACAAAATTGATGCGGCCTTGCGGCACGCGTCTGTCGACACCAACCCCGCGTTTCGGACGCCTGAAGATCGCGCCAAGTTTCGTGAGGGCGTGCAGAAGATGCTCGCTCAGATGGGCAAGTTGCGTGCGAAGTTTGAGTCCTACGACATCGTCGCCGTAGCCCAAGTATCCAGCCAAGCCTTTACGATCATCGGAGTTGGCAACGGCCATAACGGTCCGACTCACATCGACTTTGATGTCTTCTTCTACGATGGCCGCTGGCATTTGCTCGGCATGCATTACCACTTTGGCTTTAAGCGAGACCGAGAAATCCCCGCGCGAGCGACCTTCTTCGATAAGCCAGTTTCATTGCGGCTCGATCGAGCTGAGGTGGCGCTGATTGAGAAGAAGTAACTCATGGCAGCGGTAGGTTTATGAAGCCGTGAGGTCAGCTTTCGGTCTGTCAGAGTTATTACCGAATCGATTGCAAAGTTGCCGTCTGCGCTCAATGCAATGCGTAGGCTTTCGACCACAGACCACAGCACAAGGGGCACCGGACACTTACGAGTGCCAATTGGCAGCGAGAACCGAGCAAGTCTCGAAGTGACCGAGTTGAACTCAACCATTAGGCAAGATATGCCTATTCGAGTTTTCGGACAGCCAGTCAGGGCCAAGCACGTGATGTCGAGACGTCGGATGGATACGCGAAGTCGATAGGAACGGAATGAGCCAAGATCCCGCCAGTGAGCAGGCCGGTCGCACGGAACTCGATGCGACCATGATTCAACCTCTCCAGAACGCTCCCGCTGCGGATGCTGCTGAGATGACTCTCAATGAATCATCGACGGCGACGCCTCGCGACTCGCAATCGGTGACGGAGATTGGCCTCGAACAAAGGACGGCCACATCAGCAACTAAAGTCGCGGCTGTTATTGCTCCAGCGGAGAGCACCCAAACGTCGGCACCGATGTCACCGGCGGACGTGCAGACGATCGTGCCTCAGGAAAGGCGCCCGTTGGCCCCTGAGGCCGTCGAAACGGTCATTCAACCAGCAGACGGCAGCGACACTCAGTTCGAGACTCCGGCTGCGCGGGCTAATGTCAGAACGGCGGGTGGACGACGGTCGATGCTGAAGTCGTTCGGCGATTACGAGGTCATTGCTGAGATCGCTCGCGGAGGCATGGGTGTCGTATATCGAGCTCGACAGACGCGGCTGAATCGCGTTGTTGCGGTGAAGATGATCTTGCAAGGTCAGCTCGCTTCGGACGGCGACATTCAACGCTTCTATAGCGAAGCCGAGGCGGCGGCTCGGCTCGAACATCCGGGCATCGTGCCGATCTATGAAGTCGGTGAGTACGAGGGGCAGCACTACTTCTCGATGGGCTTCGTTGATGGTGAGAGTCTGGCCGATCGTGTGCGGCGCGGCCCCCTGCCCGCACGAGACGCGGCGACGCTGATGCACGAAGTGGCTGAGGCTATCGAGTACGCGCATCAGCACGGCATCGTGCATCGCGATTTGAAGCCGGGGAACATTCTGCTCACGAGCGACGGACATCCGCGCGTAACCGACTTCGGATTGGCGAAAGCTATTGAGCAAGACAGCGGACTCACTGCGAGCGGTCAAATTCTGGGTACTCCTTCTTACATGCCTCCCGAACAAGCTGCCGGACGCATTCGAGAAGTCGGGCCGCTGTCGGACGTTTATTCGCTCGGTGCGGTGCTCTATTGCTTGCTCGTCGGACGTCCGCCGTTTCAAGGTGTGACGGTGATGGAGACACTCAAGCACTTCGTTGAATCTGCTCCGGTCTCGCCGCGTCTGCTCAACCCGTCGGTTGATCGAGACCTCGAAACGATTTGCCTGAAGTGTCTTGAGAAGACGCCCGCGCATCGGCTTGCATCAGCGGGAGAACTCGCGGCGGAGCTGCAGCGGTATCTGGCTGGAGAGCCAATTCGCTCACGACGCGTGAATGCTGCAACGCGCGTGTGGCGCTGGTGCAAACGCAAGCCGCTGGCTGCCGCGTTGATCGCGTCCGTTGTCGTGCTCGGCATCGCGATTGGTGCGGGGTTCTCACTCGCAAAGTCAGCGTCGGCCTCACGCGAGTTTGTCACCTTGCAGACCGAGTTCGAGCGGACAATCGACAACGCTCAGTTGTCGGAGCAGTGGCTGAAGTCGGCGGATCAACTCGCCACTCGCATTGCCGCGCTGCCGCAACAGAACGAGCGGGCTCCGGTCGACCATGCCAGTCGCATTACGGATGCCTTCGTTGACTTGCTGCAGAAAGAACTGAAGCGCCCGAAGCTCAGCACCGAAGTCGCGGAGTCATTGCGAGCTTCGATTCAGTTGTTGCAAGGCCGCGCTCCGTCATTGGCGGATGACTTGCTGACTCAGCTTGAGGGACGCCTCACTGATTGGGTTGTCGACTTTGAATTGAATGCGCCTCAAACGGTTTCGACGGATGCCGCAGCGACAGCAAAGCTCAACGAGCTACTGCAGAAGATCTTCGGTGAATCAAAGGTGCAGATTGCGAAGGGGGCGTTCCTGCCGAAACACAGTGAGAAGTCGGTCGTTGCCGTTGTAGGAATGACGGCTCGGGCGGCTCACGCCGACAACGCGACGGAGATCAAATACGTCGTCGCTCCCCAGACCGAAACCTTGTTCGTATGTCGCGACGATATCGAACTCGCGGGTGTTTTTGGTCCCGAGTGGCGAACGGCTGTCGAAGTGGGTTTCAGCCTCAACTCTGTTGGCAGCCGTGGTTACGACTTCTCAATTCGAATGCTCGATGCGCCAGCCTCGACGACTTCACACGCCAATGAAGACGATGTGAATCTGGCATCTTCGAATGCAAATACGAAGCAGTTTGTCGCCGAGGTTCGGCGTAACAGAATCCCGCTGCTGAGGCGCGTTTTGCCTGCGGATTTGTTGCCGACGGGGCCGCTGCAATTAAGAGCGCGACGTCAACGCGGCGATCTCGAATTTCAGATTCACAACTTACCGCCGCTGCGTTTTACGGATCCGTTTGCGCTGCGACCAGATTCGCCGGGAGTCTTCGCCCTGCGCTGGCCGGCGGATGTGCCGCTGCTGTCGCTGACGGCTCAGCATCGTCCGCGCGCGGTCCCGGCGTCGGGGCTTGAGCAAGGTGACGAACTGTTTGATGCCGGCAAGTTTGCAGAGGCTGCTGAGAAGTATCGGCAGCAGGTCACTGAAGGCGAAGACGAGTCCGTGCAGCAAGAAGCACGCTACAAGCTTGGAGCGTGCTTGACGGAGTTGCAGCAGTTCGTTGCGGCGGACGAGGTATTTGCGCCCCTCGTCGCAAGTAGTTCAGGAAATTGGGGCGCGCTCGCCGGAGTACAGACACTCGTGAGTGCGTTGCGACGCAACCAGCCCGACGAAGCCGACAGCGTCATCGAGATCCTCTCATCGCGGTTTCGCTTTGAAGAACTGGCCGTGCTCGTGCCGAGCGATCTTCGTGACGAGATCCTCAAGACTTATGCGAAGTCGTATCTCTCGCTCGGCGGCATCTTGCAGTTCGACTTGAACCGGATGCAGAAGATTGAGCGTGCCGCTGCGATTGACCGCTTGCTGAGTCCCGATGGGTTCGGTGATTTTTATAACCAAATGGAATTGATGCGGGTCTATCACTTTGCCGAGAAGTGGCCCGAAGCACTGGCCGTGATTGAGCCATTGCTCAAGCGGCAGCGCAGCGCGTTAGTCATGCGCCACTTCTGCCGCATCCTGCGACTGTCCGGTCAGGCGAAGCGAGCGATTGAAGAACTCGATGCGTCGCTTTCGGGACGAGTGCCGATGTCCGAGCCGATGAGTTCGATGCTGCTGCTGGAGCGAGCTCGGGCTCACTACATGCTCGGTAACATCGACAACTGCGAAGCCGATCTGCGCGCGATCGGTGAGCCGCAAAAAGACGAGCCATTCGAGACGTACACTCAGTCTGCCCGCTCGGTGATATTGGGCCTGCTGCTGGATGAACGCGGGAACGTGAGCGCAGCTCATGACATTTGGAGTCGAGCCTATGCACGCTCGCAAGTTCTCTTCGACGGTAACGGTAAGAGTTACGACACCAGTCTGATTCTGGCACTGATGCTTGGGTCATTGAGTGGCGAACTGCGTGAGAGCGACGCGAGCGAATTCATGCGACTCGTCTCGACCGGGAACTCGAGCGGTTCTATGGTCTCGATGGCGACGTCACTCGCAACGCCGCAGTCCATCTTCGAAAGCATGCGCGACATGTGGCGGGCGCCGCGCGGCAAACAGCTCGCTCGTCAATTTGCTCTCGAAGCGATCTCACTGCGCGAACGCACGCGCTTGCCGCTGCTGCTGATCGGACAAGCGTTTCTGCGACAGAAGGCATTCGAGAGCGTTGTGACGATCGAGCAAGATCAGACGCTGTGGGAGTTAGTAAATGAGGGGCTTTCCGGCGTGTTCGAGACGGGTAAGCTCAAGACATCGCAGTTGATGCAGCTCGCACTGGCATGGAAGGGTACGACGAACTTTGTCGGTTGGAGCGGAGTCGCTCCGTCATTGCCACCGGAGTTCCGAGCGAAGGCGGCATGGATGCTCGGGCATCGCTTCGTTCGCTTGAGCAAGCATGTCGAAGCGAAACAGTTCTTCGAAACCGCACGCAAAGACGCGGCACCGGACTCAGTACTTGCGCAACTTGCCAAGCAGGATCTGGAACTGCTGCAACAGGACCGAACGCGTTTGCTGATTGAGTCGGATGTTCTCGACCCGGTTGTCACTGTGAAACGCGGCACCGAGACTGTCACAACTTTGGAACTTCGTTCGCAACAAAAAGGCGAGGTGCTGTTGCCTGCGGGTGAGTACGACTTGGAAGTGAGCGGACCGCAGCAAGCCTTGGTGACATGCGATGCTGTAATCCTTCCGACAAATACTTCCGAACCTGCTGCCGTATTGCCGTCATCGCCTCAGCTTCAGCCGACGCGATTGCGGTTGGGTTTGCCGCAGCTCGCGACAGCGACGCTGAGGCTGGCATCGCGTTGGCAAGAACCAAGTGCTCAATCGAGTCTGGTTGGTATCGTTCCCAAACCGGCTCGGCTTCCTGGCATGGGACGCTGGCAAATCAAACGTCGCGAATCACAGTCGCTCTGCCACCTGCTGGCGTGGAGTCCCGATGGCAAACTGCTCGCGGTGTCGACGCAAGATGCTGCCATTCGCCTGCTGCGTACAACCGATGGTGGAGTGGAATCAATATTACTTGGCCACACGCAGTACCCGCATCAGTTGAGCTGGTCGCCAGATGGATTGTGGATTGCGTCGCTCGACTTCACAGGCGCGTTGTTTGTGTGGGACGTTCGGAAGTCGCGGCTCGCTTTTACACGCTCAGAAAAGGTTGCTCGCGTGGCCAACTTCGCCTGGAGCCCTGATGGCAAGTTTCTCGCCTCGGCAGAACATGGCGGAATTGCAATTCTTGATCCGGAAGGGACCGTGATTGATCGCATTCGCATCGAACTGGGGATCTATGGAGTGAGTTGGAGTTCGGACGGTCGGCGTTTGGCGATTGCACTTCGAGATCTTCAGCAATTCGGAATTATTACACAGGACGAACACGAGAAGTGGAGCGAACCGAAGCTCATCCGAACGACGATCGCTGGAGGGCCAACTCGAACCAGTTGGAGTCCTGACGGTCGCTTGCTCATCGCCGCGTCTTTTGAGGCTCTCGAAGTTTGGGATGTCTCGACCTGGCAGGTCATCAATCAGTGGTCGTGCCGCGATGCCATCAACTGCGATTGGGAGCGAGACAGCAATCACATTTTGATTTCACAACAGGCTCCGCTGGTTCGGCGATACGAGGCACGAGGTCCAAAGAACGCGAAACCTGAAGAGATTGCGATGAACTCAGCCGTGTCGTGTGCTGCTCTGAGTCCCGATCAACGACTTTTTGCACGTGGTGGCCACTGCGTCATTGATCTCGTCGATCGTCAAGGGGTTCTACAGAAGACCTTCACTTGGCCATTGCCGCAACCAACGCTGGCAGTTGGCTGGTCGCCGGATGGGCAACGCCTCGCCAGTGCCAGTGGCAGTCGAGTCTTCCTGCATGAAGTTGTGGGCAAGGGCCCGTCGCTAAAGATTGGTCGCTTGCTGACAACCTACACGCCGAGCTACGCCGACATCAGTGCCGCGAAGTGGTCGCCCGATGGCAGCGTACTTGCCGTCAGCAGTCATGCGGGCACGCTGAGTCTGCTGGCCCCCGACGGGACAACAATGATGAAACGCGTCGTCGATGTGCCTCTGCATGCCTTCGACTGGACTCGCCCTAATTCGAGCGCCCGACCGAATCCGACCACACTGAATGGTGTCGCAGCACTTCCAGAAAATGGCAGTCCTGTCGCGGGCACTCGCAAGTTGGATGGCTCGGCCTGGCAACTCATTGCAAACAATCATCAGTCGAAGCTGCAGCTCCTCACACGCACCGGCGATGTTCGTGCCGAGTTAGCTGCGTTTGATCGGCCAATCATTTCGATCTCGGCAAGTCCGAGTGGCGAGCAAGTCGCGGTCTCACTGCAAGGCGGAGACATCATCGTCGTCTCTCTAAAGACGGGCGAGCAACGAAAGGTCGCGTTGAATAGCAATGTGTACGGTCTGATTTGGTCGCCCGATGAGAAGATCATGTATGCCGCAGGCGACCACTCTTTCGTTGTCGATGTCGCAACCATGAAACCCAGGCCGGACACTCCGTACGTGGGCGGTTCTATTTCCGCGATCGCTTGGCGAGGCGAGCAGCGATCGTTTTTTGCTGCCTTGCGCACGGGACATTTGCTGGAGTTGAATTTGAAGGGCGAGATTGTCCGAACGCTGCGGCAGCCGCCGGGAGAGTTGGTGTCACTCAGCTTACATCCCGATCAATGCACGTTGGCTCTGGGGACTAGTCACGGGACCGTTGAGATTTGGGATAGCGTTCAAAGCAAGCCGCTTGGCGTAATGATTACGACACAGCATGGCGGTTGTTTGGCCGTGAGCCCGACGGGTGAGCCGCTGAGTTTGATCTCTGGCAAGCCCGACGCGAATGGCAACGCACCGGCTGATGAACTCGACAGCCTTGTGTGGATTGTCGAATCCGAAGCAGGAGAGCAGTCGATGCTCAGTGCCGCAGAATTCTTCGCGCGACAGCAAGCGGCATTCGATCGAGAGACGTTAGCACGCTTAAAGCAAACTGCCGCTCCCCGTGAGTTAGCGGCGGCACCCGTGCAAGACGTTGGCAAGTTGAGTGTTCCCGAGATTCAGGAAGCATCGGGTCTCATCGCGAGCAGCAAGCACGAAGGCGTTTTCTGGACGATCTCGGACTCGGGCAATCCCGCGAACTTGTACGCGCTCGACCAAACTGGCCGAGTGCTGGCGACCTACAAGATCGCCGGAGCGACGAACTCGGATTGGGAAACGATCACGCTCGATGCACAATCGCACTTACTGATTGGTGACGTCGGCAACGCCTCGCGATCGGCTGCGAGGTCGATCTACGAAGTCGACGAACCAGATCCGCGTGCGGCAGGTGCCGCCGAGTCGTCCTTCGCCAAACCAATCGAATTGGCACTGCGTCGGAAAATGACGTTTAACGCTCCTGCTCCTGATACCGACTTCGAAGCATCGTTTGTGCTCGGCGGGAAGTACTACTTGCCAAGCAAGGTCTCATCGGGGGTGGCGCAACTCTTTGCGCTGGATCTCCCGACCGCCGCCCCCGAGCCCACCGGTCAATCAATCGCGGTGGAACTAAAACTCCTCGGCACGATTCCGAATGCGAACTGGATCACCGATGCCGCACTGCATTCGAACGGCAAGCGACTGGCATTGCTGACGTACTCGGAAGCTCTGCTCTTTGATCTCCCCGACTCGGGCATCGTGCCCCGAGCCGCGACCGATTCGGCCCTGCCCTCTCCAACGGCGCGAGTTCGTTTCGAAGCGCCTTTCATCGAAGCCTCAACCTTCGACAGCAACGGTCACGTGCTGTTACTTAGCGAGACCGGAACGCTCCACCGACTAGCTCCCTAGAGTTTCGAGCGACGCTGTTGAGGAATTGCTGTCGCTGCCGTTCTCCTGCCTTGTCAGAGGTCGCGTTGATTCATTCAACGGCTCCACGTATTTTGGCACGATGGCTTGGTTGAGGGCTTAAGTGCAGGGTTGCGATTGCCCATTTGGATCAAAAAACGTGGAGCGTTCATTCTGAGGATTGGTCTTCAGTTCGCGACCACAGTTGCCTGAAGCGTCAGGTCCTGTTGCTCCTAATTGGCTTCGAAAATGAATCGCGTCACTGAGACGTAAAGCCATTCAATAAGGGTTTTGAAGGCAGAAAATGGAAGCCAAGAAACACACTTTCCAATTGCCATCTAGGCAGTCGCGACTGACCGATCGACTCGGTGCTGCGACATTGGATTACGTGCTGTTGCTCGGCGTCATTCTGCCGCTGGTGGCGTTTGCCATTCCGACTGGTAAGAAAATCATTCAGCTCGCTTACGAGATGACCTGCACGCTGATTGCGTGGCCGTTCCTGTAGACGGGGTATTCCGAAAGGCCCGACATGTTACGAGAGGCATTCCTTCCCAAACTGCTCCGTCGAGTTCACCGCGATCAGCGCGGCGCTGTGAGTCTCGAAACGATCCTGATCATCGGAGCGATTGCGATTCCAATCTTGATCTTCTTGATCAAGTTCGGATGGCCGCGCATCAAGAACTACTTCAACAAGGGCATTCAAGACCTTGAGGACGGTGCGAACGACGCTGCGTCGAATCGGTCGTAGGTCGTATGAACTGAGCATCTCAGGTTGGTGGTGAATGCTGTGGGGATCGCCTGCGTTAGGGACATGATGCCAGCTTTCTGTGTGCTCTTGGTTTTGTTGGCTCTCGCGTCCGTGACCGACATTCGTAGGCATTGGATCTCGAACTGGAACACCTACCCCGGCATGTTGCTGGGGTTGATTATCAACTGTCTGGGGTTCGGTTGGTTGGGGCATGGCTGGGAAGGACTGCAAACATCGCTTGTGGGCTTCTTAGCATGTGGCGGACTGATGCTCGTCGCCTTCGTATTTTTTGACATGGGGGGCGGCGACGTGAAGTTGATGGCGATGGTCGGCGCATTTCTGGGTTTAGAGTCCGGCATCGAAGTTGTGCTTTGGACCTTCTCTCTGGGATTTGTTCTCGGCATGGCCGTCATCATCTGGCAAGTTGGTGTTGCGAAACTGCTAGGTGCCGCGTTTGAGCACCTACGGTTGGTGACTCAAGCCAAAGGTTGGGTGCCACTGACTCCGTTGGAACGTCAGCCTCTGCAACGGGGATTGTTCTTAGCTCCGTCTGCATTTCTGGCGGCGGCCCTCGTGGGATATCGGCACTTGATGGGATAGTTCTGCCAGGAGCAAAGACTGCGGCTCGATGTGAATTGGAATCAATCTGCTTTCGCGACGGCCGTATCGCATCGCACGGGACGAAAGAAGCTGTCTGATCCTGTGTGTGATGAATCAGTGGGATGAGCTGAATTCGAAGTGGCATTGGTCGTTTCAAGACGACTCGGAACATCGACATGAATCGCGAGATTCTGACTGCACTGTTGCCTGCCGTTATTGCGATGGTCGTCGCGTTTGTGGTGTTGTGCGCGGTGATAAAGCTCAGCGGTGCGAAGCTGACGTTGTCGAGATTGCTGCGGCTGCATCGATGCGAGCGAGGTGCCGTTCAGTCGTTGAGCTTCGTGCTGACGTTGCCTCTGTTTGTGATGCTCGTGATGTTCATCGTGCAGGTCAGCCAGTTGATGGTTGGCATCATCGTCGTGCATTACGCCGCGTTCGCTGCCGGGCGAGCGGCCATCGTTTGGGCACCGGCTCATTTGCGCGGCGCTGCTAGTTACTCAGAGAGTTACGAGAACCACGTGCCCGACCCGATTCGAGACGACAATCCCATCCAAGCCGTCTTCAACAACACCAGCATTGCCGCGAACGGAGTCGACGAATCGTCGTCGTACAAGCTCAACAAGATCTTCTCTGCAGCCGTGACGGCATTGGCTCCAATCTCGCCGAGTCATACCTACTTGCAGCCGGTTACATGTCCAAGTTGTCCGACTCAACCCGATGTGCTTATTGCGGCCTATCAACAGCTTGTTCCGTCGTCTTCAACGAACGCCAAGATTCCAACTCGACTGCAAAACAAGCTCAGCTACGCCTACTGGAATACCACGCTCGATCTCGCTTTTATTGCCAAAGATTTCGAAAGAGGACCGACCTACAACCCGCGAGTCTTACGCGTGGTTGATGGTGTCATCGCCACAAATGAAAGCGGCGAATACATCCGCGATTGGAATCGAAACGAAGTAGGTTGGCAGGATCCGATTGTCATTCGAGTGACACATGACTTTGCCCTGCTGCCGGGGCCGGGACGTTTCTTGGCGAGGTTCGTCGTGGCCGGTGATGGTCGGCAAGACACCGTCGCGCCGCGCATTAGTCGTCGAACTGCCGGAGGCCGAGTGCCGTTCGTCGAAGCCGTGCATACCACGCCGCTCACAGCCACCGTGACTCTCACTAACGAAGGCTTCAAACCATTGATCTCTTATGAGCAACGAATTGACTAACCCACAACATCGAGCCTCGGCTAACGGCCTGAGTGCGGACCTCACGGGGCTCCGTCACTGGGGAGCGTTGCGGGCTCGATGTACCGGATGGTTAAACGCTTTCGCTGCGCGATTGCATCGAGATCAACGCGGCTCGATCAGCATCGTGACGGTGTTCGTGCTGCTCATGTTTACGATGCTGCTCATTACGGTCGTCAATGTTGGGACTCACGTTGATGACAAACTCAAAATGCAGAACGCCGCTGATGCGTCGGCGTATTCGGGCGGAGTCATCATTGCACGAGGAATGAATGGTTTGGCCTTTACGAACCACTTGCTCTGCGATGTTTTTGCGATGACTGCATTCCTGCGCGAGTCGCGCGACCGTAACGCCGAGTCCTTGGTCCCACCGGTTCTAGATGCTTGGGACGCAGTGGGCCGAACCTTGCAAGGTTCCAGTTTCGAGAAGTTTCAAACGTTAGGTCGGGCCATCGTCGACAAGGTGCCCAAAGAACGAGACGCCGTCAGTGCCTTTGGCGAATTATCAGCGGGATCGGCGAGACTCACACTCAACGTGTTTGAACACATTCTTCGCGAGCGTCTGATTGGACGGTTTCAACGCGATCTCATGGAGATGACTCCGGACCTCGCTCAAGCGATTACTTCGGAAGTTGCTCGTCGGCACGGACTACTTGGATCGAGCAATCGCACGACAACTCTCCAACAACGCGATCAAACCAATCGTGGAATGCAGATGGGGCTCTTGTGGAGAACCACCGTCATGCCGGTTTCGATTGCTGATGAAACGGCTCCACTCACACGCACCCTACCGGTCATCGATCCCGATCCTTTTCAAGCCGACTACGCTCGAGTGTCATTCGCGGAGGAGTATCTCAAAGAGTCGTTGGAACAGCGTCGACGATTAGCGATGACGTATTTAGACGATTGGAATTTGGACCGCCTGCGGATCTTTCATGATCGAGCCAAAATGTCGGTCTTTTACAACCTGTGGCGCATTGCCACGTGTGAGTATCTCGAATCGCTGCTCGTCATTGAGTACCCATTGACCAACCTGCCGATGGTGATGCGCCGCACGGACGATGGCCGCGTTTTCGAGCGATTGGTGAGACAAGCTGAAGTTGTTGATCCAAACAACCAATTGTCTCGCACGAATGACATGCAGTACCCGATTGTGATGAGTCGGCTGCGGTCCGAGATCGATGTCGATGACTTCGTCGAACGTAACTTCCAGTTTGTGGGTGTCGTCTATCGGAAGCATCTGCCTGAGACGGGGCCGGGGCTGTTCCGTAATCCGCTCAATCAACGCAGCGACGCTCAGACGTTTGCCCAAGTGCAGGTCTTCGTTCCTCGTCCTCGCAAAGTGCTGTGGTATCCCGGCCAGCCAACACCGACGCCATACGGTGGAACCTTAGGAGTAACCGTTTCGCTTCCGGCTGAACCTGCGGGACCAGGCATTGGCCAAATTGATCCTCGCCTGGAACGCTGGGTGAACGAGGCCTGGCCGACT
>OMIV01000112.1 GCA_900299185.1 Planctomycetaceae bacterium | reverse complement strand
GTCGGCAGCGTCAGATGTGTATAAGAGACAGCTGCAGTCGGTCGCGGAACGGGAGCAGTCGGTACTCAAGCATCTGACGTCCGAGTCGCAAGCGCCGGAACAGCGGGCAATGGCCAAGGTACCGGAGCGCTCGGAAATGGTCCCAGCGGTACCTCGGTTGGACGCCAAGCAACAGGACTTCCATCGCGATCCAACGGAGTGTCTGAAGGAGCCGGCAGCGGTCTTGGACCGGGCACATCGACAGCTCCATCGTCAGGCGCCGGTTCGGGAGTCGGTGGTTCGATTGGCAACGGCATCGGCAAAGGCACTGCCGGAACCGGACTCGCGGCCCGAGGCACAGAACCCTCAGCCAAACTCGGCTCCGATGCGGGTTTCTCAAC
This sequence comes from Planctomycetaceae bacterium, assembly GCA_900299185.1. Classification (GTDB taxonomy): domain Bacteria; phylum Planctomycetota; class Planctomycetia; order Planctomycetales; family Planctomycetaceae; genus AM-0621. The sequence goes on along the minus strand of OMIV01000112.1, from coordinate 8,463 downwards.
CGGCTCAGGAACCGGCCTTTCAACATCTCGCAGTGGGGCCGACGCAAAACTTCCTGCCGGAGCAGACACCGCCGAGCAAGCCGGCAAGCTCGTGATGGCCGGACCTCAAGCGAGCGGCGGAGGCGGCCTAGCCGGCGGCCCCAGCATCGCATCCATCCCACGTCGATCTGCAGGATTGCCCGGCAGCGGCGGCCCATCGAGCGGAGTCGGTAGCCCCAGCAGCGGCAGTGGAACTGGCCAACCTTCGCGACTAAGCGGAGGCCCGAATCGCGGCGGAGTCGGCGACGATCGCCCGAAGCTCGCATCTGCCGAGCAACTCGCAGGGCTAATCAAGCAGTCGGTTCCAGGTATCGGAGCCACCACCGAAGCCAAGATCAGCGCGAGCCTCTCACTACGAAAAAGCGATGCTCGACGGGAAGCAGCGAAGTCGCTCGGAGGATCGACCGCATCCGAAGAGGCTGTCGAACGCGGACTCGAATGGCTCGTCAAACATCAACACGCTGATGGCCACTGGAGCATTCACAACTTGAGCTGCAGAGACCATCAATGCACCGGACACGGTAGCTTTGAATCCGACACCGCAGCGACGGGTCTTGCGCTGTTGGCATTCTTAGGAGCCGGTTACACGCATCAATCAGGGGCACACCAGAAAATCGTTGAGCGGGGACTCAAGTGGGTCGTCGAACACCAGAAACCCGATGGCGATCTCTTCGCGGATAAGAGCGAGTTTGTTTGGTTTTACTCACATGGCATGGCTGCCATCGCACTCTGCGAAGCCTTCGGTATGACGAAGGATCCGGCGTTGCAAACTCCGGCTCAAAAGTCGCTCGACTTCATCGTCGCATCACAACATCCGCAATTCGGAGGCTGGCGATACAAGCCGCGTTTCGAGTCCGACACCTCTGTTTCTGGTTGGCAACTGATGGCTCTAAAGAGCGGTGAAATGTCCGGCCTATCGGTTTCACCAAACGCCTACCAAGGCATCGGCAAGTGGCTCGATTCCGTCGAAAGCAAGACTCTCCCCGGACAATACACATACCACCCCAGCCGTCCGGTTAGCGTCGCCATGACCGCCGAAGGTTTGCTCATGCGACAGTACCTCGGAGCCAAGCGTAACGATGAGCGACTCATTGCCGGTGCGGACTTCTTGCGACGGCGCCTGCCTGACCTCGCCGAGCGCGATGCGTACTTTTGGTACTACGGCACTCAGGTGATGTTTCACATGCAAGGCCAGCATTGGGAGGAATGGAACGCTCGACTGCGAGACATACTCGTCACCACACAACTCAAGGATGGTGATTCAAGCGGCAGCTGGAACCCCGACCGGCCAACACCAGAGAAGTGGGCCGCTGCTGGCGGCCGCCATTATTTGACCTGCCTCAACTTACTCATGCTTGAGGTCTACTACCGACATCTGCCGCTGTATGTGGAACTCGGCAAGTAGTCCGATACGCCCGCGTTCGGCTCTACTCAAACGAAACCAATTTGAGCAAGCAACGATCGCATCAGTCCGCTGGCAGTTGCGGCAATGGCGAGCGACCGACCGATGCGATCATCCATGTCCACAGAAAACAATCTATCAAAGGTCACTGAAGCCCCGGCATTGCGACTGAGCACAGCCCTCTCCAAAGACAACATGGAATCATTCAGCGTCATTAGCGATCGAGACATCATCGCTGCGCGTCCGGAACGCGAGCGACTTCCAGTCGATAAACCGCAAACGTTTTTCGTGGAACCGGAGCACTCTGCTGCAGGTGTCGTTGAGGACGTCGCCACAATCTTTCTGACGAATCGAGAGTGCCCCTTTCGTTGCCTCATGTGCGATCTCTGGAAAGGCACGACCGAAGAGTCAGTACCAGTCGGCGCAATCCCCATGCAGATAGATTATGCCCTGTCGCGACTCGGTCCCGCTCGCCATCTGAAGCTCTACAACAGCGGCAACTTCTTCGACTCCCAAGCGATCCCCATCGAAGACCACCAGGCCATTGCCTCGCGCTGCAGCCCCTTTCAATCTGTGATCGTTGAGAATCATCCGAAGCTCTGTGGTCCACGATGTCTGAACTTCAGAGACTTGCTCTCTGATCGCGACATCGAGTTTGAGATCGCCGTGGGCCTAGAAACCATTCACCCCGACGTCTTGCCGCGACTCAACAAACAGATGACAGCCGCAGACTTCGCCTCTGCTGCTCGTTTCTTGCACTCTGAAGGCATTCGAACGCGAGCGTTCATCCTCTTGAAACCACCGTTCATGAGCGAGCAAGAGGGCATCGAATGGGCCATCAAATCTATCCAGTTCGCATTCGAGTGTGGCGTAAGTTGCTGCTCAGTGATTCCGACTCGAGGCGGCAACGGAATCATGGAAACGCTCACTGCAGTCGGTCTATTCGAACCACCGAGCCTGCACGCACTCGAACAAGTCCTGGAACGCGGACTTCAGCTGCAAGCAGGGCGCGTTTTTGTGGATCTCTGGGATGCCGAACGGACCACACTAAACGATCCGGACAAGCAGCTTCAGGTTGCACGCATGAAGCGAATGAACCACTCACAACGAGTCGAATAGGTGCCGCGTCGCGCTTCAAATTCAAGAAACACCACCCATCCGTGAACGTTGAAGAAGAGGTTGCCCCTCACTAACTTCCGGCTCCTACCGGAGCGGCGCGAGATCGTCGTGCGCTCGATTAGTCACCTCAAAATCGACATCTAAGGCAGCTTAAATGGCTAACGTGAAGACTTTGGCGTCAGCAGCATTGTCCGCAAATGGTGGTGTGTTGAGATTGGCTCCGACATGGGTGCCACGTTCATTCCTCCAACCAGGACGTCGACTGAAGCTTCACCCTGCCGACTATTACGCCCTCGGCACACACCGAGGTGGTATCGATGAGCGCTGGTTTGGTTCAACAACTGAAGCAGCAAACGATGGTCGCGCACATGACGAAGGCTTGAGCTACTGCGTCGCTGGAAATGAGAAGTTCCTGCTCCGCGACGTTGTCTCCGAACTCGGTGCCGAAATTGTTGGCGACTATATCTGGGGTAAGTACAAGAAGTGGCCGGTGTATTCGAAGTTCTTCGACAACATGGGTCCCATCCCCCACCACATGCATCAAAATGCTGAGCAGGCCAAGCTGGTCGGCCAGGAAGGCAAACCCGAGAGTTACTATTTCCCACCACAACTCAACAACATAGGCAATAATTTTCCATATACGTTTATGGGACTTGAGCCAGGCACATCCAAGCAAGATGTGGTTGATTGTTTGAATCGTTGGAACGACGGCGATAACGGCATTCTCGACTTGTCGAAAGCCTACCGCTTGAAGGTAGGAACCGGTTGGCTGATTCCGCCGTGCGTTTTACATGCTCCAGGTTCGTTGCTGACTTACGAACCTCAGTGGGGCTCTGACGTTTTCGGTATGTACCAGTCGATGGTGGAAGGCCGCGCGGTTCCCCGCTCCTTGCTCACCAAAGACTTCCCAGAGGAAAAGCACGGCGACAATCAATATTTGGTCGACGCATTGGACTGGGAAGGTAACGTTAATCCCGACTTCAAGGACAGCCATTACCTTGAACCAGTCGCCGTCGCTGACACTTCGAAAGAGGGCTGGGTCGACCGCTGGATCGTTTATGGACGTATCAAGGGCGAGCAACTCTTCACCGCGAAAGAACTCACCATCAATCCCGGCGCTAAGGCCAAGGTTACTGACGGTGGAGCATACGGCTGGATTACAGTGCAAGGCGAAGGTCGGATTAACGGCATGAAACTGCAGACTCCGGCGATGATCCGCTTCGGACAAATGACTGAAGACGAAGTCTTCGTCACAGCCAAGGCCGCGAAGGATGGTGTCGTCATCGAGAACACCGGAACCGAACCTCTCGTTGGCCTTCGATACTTCGGCCCCGAGGCTCAGCCAGGCGCTCCCGATGTCGGAGCACACAAGAATCGTTAATTCTTAGCGATTAGGGATTATCTCTTTACAGCATTTGCCCCAACGACTCTCGGACTGCAATCCAAGTTGCCATAACACTCACTCCGACTTGGAAACGATATATGCCAACTAATACTCAAAAGGATTCGTGTGATGGCGAACTTGTTTCCAAAACTTCACAACGCGATGTGGCCCGGTTTGGTGGGGAAAGAACCCGGTACGGATCATCCGCCGATTAGTTTGGATCGAATGTTGGAGTTGACCGCCAACGCCAGCGTAAACGGCCAGAAGTTCGACGGTGTGGACCTCTTTCTGTTTGATCCCCACGTCAATATCGACCTCAGCGACGACGAGGTTCGCCGTTTGGCGGACAAGATTGCGAGCAAAGGATTGGCTGTCGGATCACTGGTCGCTCCTGTGTGGCCGGGAACTGTTGGCGACAGTTCGATGGGGAATCCAGAGCAACGTGCGAAGTTCATACTCGCAGTTAAGAAGGCTTGCCGAATCGCGAAGATTCTCAATCAACATGGAGTTCGCAAAACCGGAGTCATTCGAATCGACGCGGCCGATGGACCAGCCCACTGGCAGGAAGATCCCGTTGGTAATACCAAGAAAATTGCATCCACGTTCCGTGAAGCAGGAGTTGTGGCGGCAGCCAATGGTGAGCGTCTCGCTGCAGAAGGCGAGATCTGTTGGGCAGGCATGCATTCCTGGAAGAACATGGTCAACTTGCTTGAGACTGTTGATATGCCCGGAACCGTCGGTTTCCAAGCAGACCAAGCCCATACTTATTTGTATTTGCTAGGTTACAACGCACCCGAACATGCCCTGCTGCAACCAGGCTATTCGCAAGCAGACTTTGATGCGGCATATACGACAATGACCGACGCACTGCGTCCGTGGACTATCGATTTCCACGTCGCTCAGAACGATGGTTCGGTGCATGGCACTGGATCACACGACAAAACCGGTCGTCACTGCCCCGCCGATGACCCCAATGGCAAACTTGATATCACCGCAACTGCCGGCTTCTGGCTCAAGAATGCAGCCGCTCGTGGCATCGGACATATTTGTTGGGACGGTTGTATGTTCCCGAACGCAATGCTCGAGAACCCAGCAACATGGAACACCATTCTCGGGGCGATGATCAAGGTTCGCGATGCACACGGCTGGAACTAAAGCCGTCGTCTGATTTACCCCGGCGTCAAACACACCCAGTTTTAGATAACAGTCTTTCAACGCTCGAATCGACGAGGAGTCAACGTGGCAAAGAAACAATTTCGCGTCGGCATGATCGGCTACGGATTCATGGGCCGCGCACATTCCAATGCCTATCGTAAGGTCGGCAATTTCTTCAACCTGGAGCACGAAGTCGTTCTCCAAGCTGCATGCGCGCGAAATGAAGCAAGTATAAAGAGCTTCGCAGACACTTGGGGCTACACCTCGATAGAAACGGATTGGCGAAAGCTCGTCGAACGCAAAGACATCGATGCCGTCGACATCTGCGTGCCTAATAATCTTCATAAAGAGATTTCGAATGCTTGCGCCGCAGCCGGAAAGGCTGTTCTCTGCGAAAAGCCACTCGCAATGAGTACGGCCGAGGGCGAGGAGATGTGCCAAGCCGTTGAGAAGGCCGGTGTCCCGAATATGGTCTGGTACAACTACCGACGAGTTCCGGCAGTCACCTTTATTAAACAACTTCTCGACGAAGGTCGGTTCGGACGCATCTTCCACTATCGCGCCAACTTCCTGCAGGACTGGACGATCTCAGCTGACCTCCCGCAAGGTGGCAACGGGCTTTGGCGACTCGATGCCGCGGCGGCAGGCTCGGGCGTGACCGGCGACCTACTTGCTCACTGCATTGATACGGCCATTTGGCTTAACGGTGGCATTTCGGACGTCAGCGCGATGACCGAAACCTTTATCAAGGAACGTACCCATACCGGTACAGGTAAAGTTGAAAAAGTCACAATCGACGACGCGTGCTCATTCATGTGCCACTTCAGCAATGGCTCATTGGGGCTTTTTGAATCCACGCGTTATGCCCGCGGTCACAAGGCTCTCTACACACTTGAAATCAACGGAGAGAAAGCATCAGCCCGCTGGGATCTACATGACCTCCACCGGCTTCAATGGTTTGATCACAACGATGAAAGCAAGCTCCGCGCTTGGCGTTCAATTCACGTTTCAGACCATGGCGGCGGCCAGCCCTACATGGATAAGTGGTGGGTTCCAGGCTTGCAAATTGGTTATGAACACAGCTTTGTGCATCAAGTTGCAGACTTCCTAGCGGGTTACGCCAAAGGCGAAGCTGTTAGCCCCACGTTCCGAGATGCCCTCGAAACTCAGAAAGTCTGCGACGCGGTTCTCTCGAGCGCAAAGTCGAGAATGTGGGAAGACGTCTGATAAACCTCTAATGAGCAGCTAAGTAATCCGCGTCTCAACAACTAACCCGAAGCGACCGAGAAGTGAGTACATTCCTCTCAGCCAAGCTTCGGGTTAGTTCTTTATTAACTGGCGATTGACGCACTTCCAATAGCGTCAATCGCCAGTTGCAATTACCACGAGCATCTAACAATAAGAAATATAGAAGGACTCACTTCATGGCCGAGCCAATCTCTCGCGAAGGTTACGAAAAAATCAAGGAAGAAATCCGACGTCTCGAACACGAAGAGATGCCCAAAATCGCAGAACGCATTGCTGAAGCTCGTGCGGAAGGCGATCTCCGGGAAAACGCGGAGTATCACGGCCAACGCGAGGCGCAGGGCATGATGCAAGCCAAAATCAATCAACTGAAAACCCGGCTCTCGAATTGCACGATCGTCGATAAGGCATCGATGCCCAAAGACAAAGTAGCATTCGGCTGCACCGTGACCGTTAAGGATCTCGACAAGGGCTTCGAGGATAAATACCAACTCGTCGGCCCTGGCGAGGAAGATTATGCCGGTGAAATCATGAAGATCCTCACGAGCAGCCCGATTGGCCAAGCTCTCGTTGGCAAGAAAGTTGGCGACAAGGCCGAGCTACTATTACCGAGAGGTAAGCAACGCCTCGAAGTAGTCGCTATTGAAAATGATTAATTCACTGATCACCAAATAAGAGTTTCCGACACTGCTTTACAGATCTCTACGACATACTCTTCCAACCCCAGAAAGATGCATCCAATGAAAGCTCGTTTTGCAATGGTTTTGGCTTTGGCCACGGCGACAGCTTCTGCTGGAGATTGGAAAGAATTCCGTGGATCGAATGCCCAAGGCCATGCAGAAGGCACCAACCTTCCGACCCATTGGACAGACACTGAAAACGTACTTTGGAAAACACCCATTGCGGGGCTCGGATGGTCTTCGCCCGTAGTTCTAGAAGACCGCGTCTTCCTAACGTCAGCTGTCTCTGAGAAAGGCGCACTCGCCCCCACGCAATCTTTGCGAGCGCTATGTATCAACTTAAAAGATGGAACAACGACCTGGGATATCGAAGTCTTCTCTCAGGAATCAGTATCACCTGCAGTCGACAAGATTCATGGCAAGAACAGCCAAGCCAGTCCAACGCCCATCACTGACGGCAAGCATGTTTTCGTCCATTTTGGAACACGTGGGACCGCCTGCCTTACGCTCGACGGCAAAATCGTATGGAAGACTCAGGAGCTGAAGTATCAGCCAGTGCATGGCAATGGTGGCTCACCAGTCTTGTTTAAGGGTTTATTGATTATCTCTTGTGATGGCGGCGATCGAGCTTTCATTGCAGCATTAGAGCGGGATTCAGGAAAGATCCGGTGGCAACACTACCGTAGTGTGAAACCTGCAGCCAAAAAATTTGCGTTTGGAACACCTCTACTGATCGACGTTGGCGGGCAGATGCAGTTGATTTCACAAGGTGCTGGTGCAGTTTATGGATATCGCCCCGAGGACGGCCAAGAAATCTGGCAAGCTCGTTACGGAGACGGTTACTCGGTAATTCCTCGCCCAGTTTTCGCTCATGGCTTGCTCTATGTCGGTACCGGTTACGACCAAGCAAAACTAATTGCTGTTGATCCGACTGGTAAAGGTGATGTCACAGAGACCCACATCAAGTGGACGATGACTCGTGGAGCACCTCATACGCCGTCTCCGTTGGTTGTCGGAGATGAACTTTATGTTGTTAGCGACAAAGGCATCGCCACATGTCTGAATGCCAAGACTGGCGAGCAAATCTGGCAGGAGCGCCTCGGTGGTAACTACTCGTCGTCCCCACTCTTTGCTGATGGTAAAATCTATCTGCAATCCGAAGAGGGCGAATCGATCATTATTAAGCCGGGAACGACCTACTCTGAAATTGCTCGTAACAAACTGGAACCGCGGACATTCGCATCACATGCCGTCGTCGGCTCAAGCTTGCTTGTTCGAACCGAGAAGAATTTGTATCGAATTGGAAACAAGAAGTGAGGACCTAACAACCTGCAGTTTTTGGAAGTATACGATTTCAATGTGCCCAAAATCACTGTGAGTAGAGCACAATGGAATCGCACACCTTGTTTTTTAATCGACTATTAAGCATCACACCTAGG
>OMIV01000111.1 GCA_900299185.1 Planctomycetaceae bacterium | reverse complement strand
TCTGGGACTCCGTTGAAGTTGCGACTTGAGAACTCACAACCCCAGCTGAACCAGTCTGTCCGCTCTTTACCAGTTACCCCCCACGGTTTTGCGATGAGCCGCAATTCGATTGGTGTGTTGGCGAGTTGCTGACGACGCTCGATCGACTGGGCATTGCCGAGCAAACGCTGGTTGTGCTGTGTTCGGACAACGGCCCCGTTCTCGGCGATGGTTACAAAGACGACGCGGTGGAGAAGCTCGGCGATCATCGTCCCGCCGGGCCACTTCGCGGCGGCAAGTACAGCGTGTTTGAAGGCGGCACACGCACGCCGTTCATTACTCGTTGGTCGGGCCGTATTCGTCCGACCGTTTCCGATGAAGTGGTCAGCACGATCGACTTCGCCGCGAGCTTCGCTTCACTGACCGGCCAGAAGCTCGCTGACACAGCCTGCCTCGACAGTCACAACGTGCTCGGTGCGTTGCTGGGAGAACCCGGCGCGAAAGGTCGCACCGAACTGCTGCAACAAGGCAACGACGACTCGCAACTTGGCCTGCGAGCTGGCGACTGGAAGTTGGTCCGGCTCAAGAAGCGAGGCAAGCCTCAAGCCACCGTGTCAGTTGATTCGCCGCGCGAGCCTGATGGGCCGTTCGCGCTCTATCAGCTCTCGACCGATCCAGGCGAGACGACGGATGTCTCCGCCAAGTTTCCCAATGAACTCGAGCGTCTGAAGAGCCGCCTCGAACAGCTGACCTCCGCACGCAGCCGCCCCGCGAATTGAAGAATGTGAGTGATCTCAAATGAAAGCTTCCATAGTTTTGTCCTTGGTAATTGCTCTCACTGCTGCACTGCCTGCTGAAGCGAAGCCGCTCAAGGTCTTCATCTTGGCCGGGCAATCGAACATGGAAGGCCATGCGAAGATCGAGACCTTCGACTACATCGGCGATGATCCAGCGACCGCACCGTTGCTCAAAAAGATGCGTGGGACCGATGGTGAACCGCGTGTTTGCGATCATGCCTACATCAGTTACTTCACTGGTAGTGGCGACGATAACGGCGAGGGCTTCGGCAAGTTGACCGCTGGTTATGGATCGCGGCGCAACCCTAAAGAGAGCGGCGGCAAGATCGGTCCCGAATTCACGTTCGGCATCACCTTGGATGAGGCACTCGACGAACCGGTGCTCATCATTAAGACCGCTTGGGGCGGCAAGAGTTTGAACACCGACTTTCGTCCGCCAAGTGCCGGGCCATATGTCTTCAATGAAATGCAGCTCGCCAACTTCCAAAAACAGGGGAAGAACATCGACGAGATTAAGGCTGAAAAAGCCAAGCAGACCGGACATTACTACCGGCTGATGTTGCAACATGTGAGGGCAGTCTTGGCCGACATTAAGCGAGTCTGCCCAGAGTACGATGCTCAGCAGGGCTATGAGCTCGCGGGCTTTGTGTGGTTCCAGGGCTGGAATGACCTCGTCGATTCCGGCACGTATCCGAATCGAGCGCAACCTGGTGGCTACGACGCCTACAGCGAAGTGATGGCTCACTTCATTCGCGACGTCCGCAAGGATTTGAATGCTCCCAAGATGCCGTTCGTTATCGGAGTAATCGGAGTTGGTGGCGCGAAGGCGAATCCACAAACGCTTGAGTTACGCAAGGCGATGGCTGCTCCTGCTTCGTTACCGGAATTCAATGGCAACGTCGTTGCTGTCCAGACCGCGCCGTTCTGGTCTGAAGAACTTGCTGCCATTGCCGACAAACACGAAAAGGTTCGGCAGATGAGTTTCTTCCTGAAGTCGAAGCACAAAGACCATGCCAATAAAGACGGCTTGATGACCGACGCTCAGCAGCGCGAGTATCTCAAGAAGTATGAAGCCGAAGTCATCACGCCGGCTGAAGCTAAAACGTGGAAACGCGGAGCTTCAAACGCTGGCTACCACTACCTCGGTTGCGCGAAGACCTTCGCCACCATGGGCGAGGCTTTCGCGAAGGAATTGCTAAAGGTTCGCAACTCGCCTTGATTCAATTGCCTATCGATCCAGTTTGGAGACTTCCAATTGACCGGACTGAGAGCGCTCTTCGCGAGACTGGCTTGCATCCTCGCGATTGGCCAAATGGCGATTGCCAAAGACAAGCCGAACATCTTGCTGATCTTGGCAGATGATTTGGGCTACGGGGACGTGAGCTGCTTCAACGATCAAGCGAAGGTGGCGACTCCTCAGATTGATCGGCTCGCACGTGAGGGCATGCGATTTGTTGATGCTCACAGTCCCTGCACGGTGTGTACGCCGACTCGTTATGGGCTGATGACGGGGCAGATGCCGTTTCGAGTTCCCAATGGTGGAACCGTTTTTACAGGAGTCGGCGGTCCGTCGTTGATTGCTCGTGATCGACTCACGTTGCCAAAGATGTTGCGAGATCAGGGTTATGCCACGGCCTGTGTCGGCAAGTGGCATGTTGGGCTGACATTCTTTGATCAAGCCGGGCAACCCGTTCGACGCCATGGGATCGAGGCGGTTCAAGCAGTCGACTTCACGCGGCGCGTTGAAGGCGGTCCGGTCGATCATGGGTTTCAATTGTTCTTTGGAACGGCCTGTTGTCCTACAACCGATTGGCTGTATGCCTTCATTGAGAACGATCGCGTCCCCGTCCCGCCGATGAAGCCGCTCGATAAGTTGGCGCTGCCGCAGCATCCCTATGCGAATGACTGTCGCCCCGGCCTGATCGCTCCGAATTTTCCGATGGAGGAAGTCGACCTCGTCTTTCTGATGAAGAGCCAGGAGTTCTTGGAGCAGCATGTTCGGCAATTGCCTTCGAAGCCGTTCTTCTTGTTTCACTCGACACAAGCCGTGCATCTGCCGTCGTTCGCAGCGAAGGCGTTTCAAGGTAAGTCTATGGCCGGACCACATGGCGACTTCATCCTCGAACTGGATCACATCGTGGGCGAGTTGCTGGCGACGCTGGAACGGCTCGACGTTGCGAAGAACACCCTGGTCATCTTCACGAGCGACAACGGCCCCGAAGTGCCAACCGTCGTCAACATGCGAGCCACTCACGGTCACGATGGGGCTCGTCCGTGGCGTGGTGTGAAACGCGACAATTGGGAAGGCGGGCATCGAGTCCCGTTCATCGTTCGCTGGCCAGGCAAAGTTCCGGCCAATACCCGCAGCACACAGCTCACCAGTTTTTGCGACGTCATGGCGACGACTGCTGGCATCGTCGACGTGAAGCTGCCGGATAGCGCAGCCGAAGACAGCTTCGATTTGCTGCCTGCATGGCTCGATGAAAACTATTCGCCGATTCGACCCTACCTGCTGACCCAAGCCTTCGGTGGACAGCGCACGCTTGCGTTGCGTCGCGGTAATTGGAAATACATCGACCACACTGGCTCGGGGGGCAATCGCTATGAGAACGATCCCGACTTGCGGGCTTTCAGCATTCCAGATTCGGCACCTGGATCTCCTGGGCAACTCTACAACTTGGAAACGGATCCTGGCGAAACTCAGAACTTGTATGCCGCGAAGCCAGAGATGGTTGCTGAACTCAAGGCGTTGCTCGAACACTCCAAGTCGTCAGGTCGCAGCCGACCAATCCAAACGCGGTGAGTCGGCCCTCAGCGCTCAGTAGTGATGTCGACACTCGATTGATTTCAAGCAGTTTGGGAAGCGAGATGCACATGGTGGTCGAGCCGCTGATCTCTTTGACGCAACAAGGTCGTGTCGATGACGCGATGCATGCTCCGTGGACTCGTCGCGAAATGTTGAAGCGCGGCGGAATGGGACTGGGATCTTTGGCTCTGGCCGATGTCATCGCTCGGCGGTGCGACGCCGCGAGTACCGTGGCTCAACCTTTGGCTCCCAAAGCTCCGCACTTTGCTCCGCGAGCCAAGCGTGTGATTCATCTCTTTATGAATGGCGGCGTTTCGCATGTGGACTCGCTGGATGAAAAGCCGTTGCTGACGAAGTTTCATGGCAGGACGTTGCCGACGTCTCAGCGCACCGAGCGTAAGACGGGAGCCGCGTTTGGTTCACCGTTTAAGTTTTCGCAGCATGGCGACAGCGGCTTGTCGATCAGCGAACTCTTTCCTCACATCGCTCGGTCGGCGGACGACCTGTGTGTGATTCGTTCCATGTATGCCGACGTGCCGAATCATGAGCCGTCGTACTTACTGATGAATTGCGGCGACGGTCGGCAAGCTCGTCCTGCAATGGGCGCGTGGGTCACGTATGGCTTGGGTTCAGAGAATCAAAATCTGCCGGGCTTCATTGTGATGTGTCCCGGCGGAGTACCTGCGACGGCTGGCAACAATTGGCGATCAGCCTTTCTGCCCGGTGCTTATCAAGGCACATACATCGACTCGCAGTACAGCGAGCCTCAGAAGTTGGTCGAGCACATTCGGAACGACTTCGTCCGACCGGAGCGACAACGTGCCCAACTAGATCTGCTCGCGGAATTGAATCGTCGTCATCAAGTCGAACGCGGTGAAGACTCAGCGCTGGAAGCACGGATTCAGTCGTTTGAGTTGGCGTATCGGATGCAGTCCGAAGCGACCGACGCGTTTGATGTCAGCCGCGAGCCGCTGGCGATTCGTCAGATGTATGGCGAGACGACTTACGGTCGGCAGGTCTTGATTGGGCGGCGATTGCTCGAACGAGGAGTCCGCTTCGTGCAGATCTGGCAACGACCGGGACAGCCGTGGGACGCGCATGACAACCTCGAATCCAATCATCGAGGCTTGGCTGCTGAATGTGATCAACCCATCGGCGCGCTGCTGAGGGATCTCAAGGCGCGAGGCATGTTGGAAGACACGCTGGTGATTTGGGGTGGCGAGTTTGGAAGAACGCCTACAGTCGAAATCCCCACGCCGGGCGTGTCGTCCGTCGGTCAGGGCCGCGATCACAATCACTATGGCTTCTCGATGTGGTTGGCTGGAGGCGGCGTTAAGGGCGGGCACGTGCATGGCGCGACGGACGAACTTGGCTGGAACGCTGTCGAGAATCGAGTTCACGTTCACGACCTACATGCCACGATCCTGCATTTGCTGGGCTTTGATCATGAGCAACTCACCTACCGTTATGCCGGTCGCGATTTCCGTTTGACCGACGTGCATGGCCAAGTCGTGCGCGAGATCTTGAGTTAGAGATCACTGAGAAGTTCGACTTATTCGATGCTCGTCTTGCTCTTCCTCGGCGTTCTCCGTTTCTCTGCGTTTCAAAGGATTTGTGTTACCGCTGAGAAGCGAAGAACGCTGAGGGGGAAGTCAGACCGTGTCGGTCACTGGTGTGACGGACTTCCTCGCGTCGGATGCTCGACTACATTTCGGTTCTTCTGCCAAGCCGATCTGTTTGGCTCCTTCTCCCGCCTTTATTCTTGCCGAGAACTCTCATGCGTTGGTTCCGCTCGCCGCTACGTTGGTCGTTGTGTGCTTTGTCGTTGAATGCTGCGTTCGCGGTTGCCGCTGACGAGCCGTCGTATGATGCTAGTCGGTTTGAAGTGACGACGTTGGCAAATGGACTCATTCAACCGATGGAGTTGTCGATCGCTCGTGATGGCACGGTCTACTTCATTGAGATTGACGGCAAGTTGAAGTCGCTCGATCGCAAGACCAACGAGATCAAGCTCGTCGGCGAGGTGAAGATCACCACGGCTCAAGAGAACGGGTTGATCGGCATGACGCTCGATCCGAAGTTCGAACAGAACCGTTGGATCTATCTGCAATACTCGCCGCCCGATTATCCGGGCCAGCACATCAGTCGCTTCACGATCGTGGACGGCAGGTTGGATCTCGCTTCCGAGAAGTTGTTGCTGAAGTTCGAAGAGCAGCGAAAAGAATGTTGTCATCACGCTGGCTCGATGATGTTTGGACCGGACGGCAACCTCTACATCTCGACCGGAGACAACACGCATCCGCACGCGGACTCGCAAGGCTACGCCCCGATTGATGAGCGTCCCGAACGTGCTCCGTGGGATGCGCAAAAGTCATCGGCCAACACCAGCAGTCTCAGCGGCAAGGTTCTTCGCATCAGGCCGAATGAAGACGGCACGATGTCGATACCAGACGGCAATCTCTTTCCGAAGGATGGATCGAAGGGACGTCCTGAGATCTACGTGATGGGCTGCCGCAATCCGTGGCGCATGACGGTCGATCAACGTTCCGGCTATGTCTATTGGGGTGAGGTCGGGCCTGATGCCGGTGGTGACGGGCCGCGAGGTCCGCGCGGTTACGATGAGATCAATCAAGCCAAGCGAGCAGGCAACTTTGGTTGGCCCTACTTCATTGCCAACAATCAGGCTTACCACGATGTCGATTACGCGACGGGCAAGATTGGCGAGAAGTTCAATCCCGATGCGCCGATCAACGAGTCTCCCAACAACACCGGCGAGAAGTTGTTACCGCCCGCTCAACCGGCGCTGCTCTATTACCCCGGTGGACCATCGAAAGAGTTCCCCGAGCTGGGGCAGGGCGGTCGCACGGCGTGTGCAGGTCCGGTCTACTACTTCGACGACAATCTGAAGTCGCCGACCAAGTTTCCGGCGGCATTCAACAGCGTGCTCTTCATCTATGATTGGAGTCGCAACTGGATCAAGGCGGTGCATCTCGACGAGCAAGGCAACGTCAAACGGATCGACCCATTCATGGCCGAGCAGAAGTTCGTGCGGCCAATTGATATGCAGTTTGGTCCCGACGGTTCGTTGTATGTGATCGAGTACGGTGAGACCTGGGGCGTGAATAAGGACGCTCGTCTGATCCGCATTGATTACATGATGGGGAACCGAGCACCGATCGTTGTGGCTTCAGCCGAGAACAACATTGGTAAGCATCCCTTGGCCGTGAAGCTGTCGAGTAAAGGTACCTTCGACAAAGACGCGAAGGACGAATTGAAGTACGAGTGGCGAGTGCTTCGCGCTCCGGCGACTCCAGCTGCCCCCGCGAATGGTGCCGGTGTAACTCCAGCTCCACAGCCAACTCCAACGGCGCCCGCGACCGTCGCGTCGACCGAAGCCAATTCCACGATCACCTTCGATCAACCAGGAGTCTTCAATGTTGAGTTGGTGGTAACGGACTCGCACGGAGCGACTAGCAGCGCGTCAGTGCCCGTGTTGGTGGGCAACGAGCGACCGATTGTGAAGTTTCTGGAGCCGCAGGTCGGAGACTTCTTTGATCCCGAGCAGCCGATCAATTTCCGGCTGTATGTGAAGGACGCGGAAGACGGGACAAGCGACGAAGACGAAGCCGAGAAGAACAACATCCCGGATATCGATCCTCAGTCGCCGGGGCGAACTTCGGTGAATGCAACTTTTGTGACAGGCCCAATGCCGTCTGCAAATGGCACGTCAGATGATCAAGGCCCGGCAGGCATGAAGCTGATGAAACGCAGCGACTGCTTCAATTGTCATGCCGTCGATCAGAAGCGAGTTGGGCCGCCGTTCATCGAGATCGCGACGAAGTATCGCAAACAACCGGGAGCACTCGACGCTTCCGTGCAACGTGTCATCAAAGGTTCGACGGGAGTGTGGGGCAAGGTGCCAATGATTCCTCACGGTCACAACACCCCCGAAGAGATTCGTGAAATGGTGAGCTGGGTTTACAGCCTCGAACCAGCGGGATTGGTGCGAGTCTATCCCGGCTTCGTGAACTCAATCCCGGTCGCCAAAGAAGAGACTTCAAAGCCGGGCTACTACCGTTTGGAAGCCAACTACATCGATCGCGGTGTGGGAGAGATTCCACCGCTGAGCGCCTCGGCAACGCTCTTATTGCGACAGCGTTTGATTGAAGCGGAGACTGCGGACGAAGTTCATGGTCCGCAGTTGCTCTCATCTGGCAACGCCGGCGGCGGCAAGTTCGTCGGCGCAATCAACCACGGTCATTACATCCGCATCAACAACATCACGCTCGATAAAGTGAAGCGACTGACGTTGAAACTAGCATCCGCCGGAGCAGGTGGAGCAGTCGAAGTGCGGCTCGACAAACCCGACGGCGAATTGCTGGTAACGGTGCCCGTGGAAGTGAATGGCCAATGGGAGAAGTTCTACGACCGCACGGTCGAGATCCCCGCCACAAAAGGACGCCACGACGTCATCTTCCGCTTCGTGCATCCCGCCAATGCCGGCGGACTGATGAACCTCGACTCGGTGAACTTTCTGCCGTGAGTTTGGGGAGAAATGCAGTGACGCCGAATTTCGAGAACTGCTGGTGCCCTGAGCCGCAGCGAGTCGACGAATCGGAAAGAGATCTCACGCAGAGTCGCCGGGGACGCAGAGCAGAGTGAGTTTGTTTCGCTCACCATCTCTGCGAACTCCGCGACTTTGCGTGAGGCTTCGGTCTCTTTGAATTGATCAAGGTCTCAGCTTCATGAGGGCATTGGACCTTGTTGCGAGTTGCCTTCAGGGGTATTCCACGAACTACTCGGACAGACGCCTAAGGTGTGGCTCGAATTGAAGGGCGGAGCTTCAATCGGGTGGTGCTGCGACTGAAGTCTGCGGGCCGAGGATGGCTTAGGTCTCCGTTGTGACGACGCGTTGACGGAGTTGATCGAGTTCACGTTGAAGTCTGTCGCGGCGTTCGTCGGCTTCGAATTTGGCGGCGAGTTCTTCGGCTTGGGGATCTCGACCAGAGAG
>OMIV01000110.1 GCA_900299185.1 Planctomycetaceae bacterium | reverse complement strand
GTCGCCACTCGCTACGAGAAAAAGGCTCAAAACTTCCTCGCCTTCGTCCAACTGGATTCCATCATAATCCTGCTCAAATAGAAAATACACAGGCGATGCAACACAGCGTCCACACGACCTAACTCTATTCGCTAACGTGTCAGCCTTCTTTACAGGCTGCGATACAGTGCCTTGCTGACTGCGCCGTGGTTGGCTTGAGCAACCGTAGCGGAGAAGTCGGCGAGGTAGCCTCGGGTGTGTTCGATCGGGCGAGCACGCCATTGCGAGCGGCGCTGGCCGAGTTCCTCATCGCTGACATGTAAGGTGATCTCGCCCTTCAGCAAGTCGAAGCTGATGGCGTCGCCGTCCTTGACCAAAGCGATCGGTCCACCGACCACAGCTTCGGGAGCGCAGTGAACTCCGATTGCTCCGTGAGAAACTCCCGACACGCGTGTGTCAGAGACCATCGCCACCTTGCCATTGAGTTCTGGTACCGACAGCGCTGCCGAAGCCACCAGCACTTCGGGCATACCTGAAGCGACTGGCCCAAGCCCTCGTAGCACGATCACGCAACCCGGCTTGATGCGATGTTGCTCGACGGCGTCCGCGACATCCTTCGCGTTGTCGAAGCACATGGCATGACCATGAAAGCGCGGGTCTTGCAGGCTCGAAACTTTGAAAACGATGCCGTCCGGTGCCAGGTTGCCGAAGCAAATCTGCATGTCGGCAAAGCCTTTGAACGGCTTGTCGACCGGAGCAATCAAGTCTTGTCCGCTTGGCGGTTCGGCAGCGTTCGCAACATTTTCGGCGATCGTCTTGCCGGTCACTGTCAGACAACTTCCATCAATGACGCCGGCTCGAATGAGGTGCTTCAACAGCACCGACGTGCCTCCGATGTTGTGCAAGTCGACCATCGTCTTGGTGCCGCGCGGAGCGAAGCTGCACAGCACGGGCGTCTTGCGGAAGATCTCTTGCAGGTCCCGCAACGTGAAGTCGACTTGTGCTTCGCGAGCGAGCGCCAGCATGTGAAGTACACCGTTGGTCGAACCGCCTGCCGCCGCAATCGTCGCTGCCGAGTTCTCGAACGCCTTGCGAGTGAGGATGTCGCGCGGACGAATCTGCTTCTCAAGCAAGTTGCGAACGAGTTGCCCGGTACTCAAGCACTCGGCTTGTTTCGCGGGGTCGATGGCCGGAATCGAGCTACTCTGAGGCGGCATCAATCCAATCGATTCGAGCGCCAGACCCCAGGTGTTGAACGACGCGGCGATACCGCAACCGCCCGCGCCCGGACAAGCGACTCGCAGAATGTCGTCTGCTTCTTGCTGAGGGATCGCACCGACGGACGCAGCCGCTTGAGAATCGTAGACGTCCAAGATCGTGACGTTGCGGCCTTTGTAACAGCCGGGCTGAATGCTGCCGCCGCTGACGATCAAGCCGGGATAGTTCATGCGAGCAAGTGCCATCGCAAAGCCGGGGCCGTTCTTGTCGCAGTTATGCAGACCGACCATGGCGTCGTAACAGTGAGCAGTCACAACACACTCAGCCGAATTGGCGATGAGGTTGCGCGAAACCAGGCTGGCGTTTCCACCTTCTTGGCCTTGAGTGATGTTGTCGCTGACTCCCGGCGTACCAAACGGGAAACCCAGCAATCCTGCTGCGCGACATCCTTCGGCGATCTTTTGGCCGAGCGCGTAAGCATGCACGTTGCAGATATTGCCTTCGAGCAACGGCACTCCGATGCCGACTTGCGGCTTATCGAAGTCGTTCTGAGTCATCCCGATGCCGTAGTAGAAAGCGGTCACACCGCGCTGCCATCCACGAGTGAGTTGTTGGCTATTCCAATTGAGAACGGTCATGCCGTGTGTCCTTCAAATTCTTGTCGGAGTGAAATGAGTTGGATCAGAGTCAGTGAGGTATAGAGCAGCCATCTGGCAACTCGTAGGACGTTGCGTGGTTAATCAGCTCGCAATCGACGTTACGAGACGACGACTGGAAGCCATGTTGCTTAGACCTGCACATCGCCGCCAAGTTGGCTGTTGGCTGTGTATCGAGCTCG
Organism: Planctomycetaceae bacterium; assembly: GCA_900299185.1. GTDB lineage: Bacteria > Planctomycetota > Planctomycetia > Planctomycetales > Planctomycetaceae > AM-0621. Next base: position 45,936 of record OMIV01000110.1, on the reverse strand, counting down.
AATCGGTCCGATGATGTCGCGAACGAACGAGTCGACTTGTTCGGCGGCTCGTCCGGTGAAACGCTGCGAATCAAGGGCGCGAGATAGGTCCACTTTCGCGAAAGCTGCATCGGACTTCAGGCGGTCCAGCAAGTCGTTGTTACCGCCATGAACTTTGACTTGCTTGCCTGCTTCCTGGCTGTGGACTCGGATGAGTTCATGCAACTCTTGGCGATCGCCGCCGGCTTGAACTCCGGCCATGAGAATTTCCTCGGTGGCCATGAAGGGTAATTCTTCTTGCAGGTGCTTCTCGATGACCTTCGGATAGACGACCAATCCGCGCGTGATGTTGCGATAGAGGATCAGCACTGCATCAATAGCAAGGAAGGCTTGAGGAATCGACAAGCGGCGATTCGCGCTGTCATCCAAAGTTCGTTCGAGCCATTGCGTCGCGATCGTTTGGTCGGCGTTGCTTTGCAAGCTGATGGCGAATCGAGCGAGCGAACACATCCGCTCGGAACGCATGGGGTTTCGCTTGTAGGCCATGGCCGACGAGCCAATTTGCTTCGTTTCAAACGGCTCTTCAATTTCCTTGCGGCTTTGCAGGATGCGAAGGTCAGAACCCGCCTTATGAGCCGACTGACCAATGCCCGCGAGCGTTTGCAAAACGTGTGCGTCGACTTTGCGCGAATATGTTTGGCCGGTGACGGCATAGGGTTCGGCGAAACCCATGCGGCGAGTTACGAGGCGATCAAGTTCCTCGACCTTGACGTGGTCACCTTTGAAGAGCGTGAGGAAGGTGGCTTGCGTGCCCGTCGTGCCTTTGACGCCGCGGAAACGCAGCGAGTTGATGCGGTGTTCGAGTTCTTCCAGGTCCAGCACGAGGTCATAGCACCACAAGGTCGCTCGCTTGCCCACGGTTGTAGGCTGAGCGGGTTGGAGGTGCGTGAAACCCAAGCACGGCAACGCGCGATACTCGGCAGCGAACTTCGCGAGTCCATCAATGACTTCAACAAGCCGCGTGCGAAGCATCTCTAAGCCTTCGCGCATCAACAACAAGTCAGCGTTGTCGGTGACGTAGCAACTGGTGGCACCCAGATGAATGATCGGCCTGGCGGTCGGGCAAACGTCGCCGTAGGCATGCACGTGAGCCATGACGTCGTGCCGCAACTCGCGCTCGTACTTGTTGGCGTTATCGAAGTCGATGTCGTGAACCTGAGCCTTCAGTTCCGCCACTTGCTGCTCGGAGATGTCGAGCCCGAGTTCTCGTTCGCACTCGGCCAACGTTACCCACAGTTGTCGCCAGGTCGAATGACGACGTTGCGGCGACCACAAGTCGGCCATCTCGCGCGAGGCATATCGGGAAATCAGTGGGTTGTCGTAGATGTCGTGACTCAAGTTAGAAGACTCCGAAGCGAAGGTTGTTGAACGCGAGAGACTTGGGCCGAAGCTGCGATCTTTTGCGATATGGATGAGATACTCGGAAACTCGACGTTGTTCTGGGGCGAAGTGATTTGCTTGCCGTTGTCGAACGGCGGGATGGCTCGACTACAAATGCAGAAAAACTTCGACGTTGAACATTGAGTAGCAGCGTGATCGTCGCGAGTTTTCGTGGGTTTGAAGTTTGAGTTCCAGTGTCGTTGCCGCGATGCAGTTTTGCCTGAGAAATATGAGCTATGCCCTATCGTTGGAAACTCATTGAGCACGTGAAATTGGCCATCGAAACCGCGCGAGCGTTGTTGCTTGTTGCTCCAGTAGCCGCGACGACGGGCTGTGCATGTGCCTTATTCTTGTGGTCGCTGAGCGAGATCTCGGCGTTGTTCTTGCAACAACCGCAGTTGCTCTACGCCCTGCCGATTTCCGGCGTGATTGTGGCTTGGCTATATCGGTCTTGGGGAGCATCGATCGAAGGCGGTAACAGTCTGGTCATCGAACAGATTCATCACCCTGGTGGCGGTGTTCCGAGACGTATGGCTCCGCTCATTCTGGTAACGACGCTGTTGACTCATTTGTGTGGAGGCTCGGCGGGCCGTGAAGGTACTGCGGTGCAAATGGGCGGCAGCATCGCCAGTTCGTTCTTGCGACTTTATCGACGATGGGGTTGGTCAGGACGTGAGCCATTTTCGGGGCAGGCCATTGCTGACGTTCGCCTATTGCTGATGGCGGGAGTTGCGGCAGGTTTTGGGGGTGTCTTTGGAACTCCACTGGCCGGAGTAATCTTCGCCTTAGAAGTTTTAACGATCGGTCAGCTGAATCATGGAGCACTTATTCCATGCCTGTTTGCCGCGCTCGTCGGTGATTGGGCCTGCACGATCTGGGGCATTCATCATCCGCGCGTATCGGTTGCTTCGTTGCCGATAGTTACGGGAGCAAGTTCGATCGATTGGATGCTACTTGGCAAAGTGTCGATTGCCGCGATTGGCTTTGGATTGGTTGGTGCTTTGTTTGCATCGCTGACTCATGGCGTTCAGCGAGTGAGTCGCCGACTTGTTCCGAATGCCTTGTTGCGACCGGTACTGGGAGCCTGCTTGCTGATCCTGCTGACGTTTTGGTTGGGGACGCGGGACTTTCTAGGGCTGAGTGTGACGGCGCCGATTTCCGAACTTGGCCATGTGACGATTTCCTCCTGCTTCCTGCCAGGTGGAGCAACATCGATGAGTTGGTTTTGGAAGCTGCTCTTCACGGCGGTGACACTTGGCACCGGGTTCAAGGGCGGCGAGGTCACTCCGTTGTTTTTCATCGGAGCGGCACTCGGGAACACTTTGGCGATGTTGATGGGAGTGCCGGTGGATCTTCTCGCGGCGATCGGCTTCGCTGCAGTCTTTGCTGGAGCAACGAATACACCATTAGCGAGCACCGTGATGGCGATCGAACTATTCGGCTCCGAACATGCAGTCTACTACGCGGTGGGCTGCACGTTGGCGTATCTCTCCAGCGGCCATACCGGTATCTACACGACTCAACGCATCGGTCAGCCAAAAGCGAGCCATTGGGAGGAGCATCGCGAGCAAACGATCGGATCAATTCAGAGATCGTAGAGGCATGAATGACGAGAACTCGGCAGCGATGGTCGGCTTATGCGTCTTGATGCCAAAGCCGGAGAACCGTCCCGCTCAGCAGCGTCATCAAACCGAAGATGCTCAATCCGAGGAGCGTCGATGCGATCACCGAGGCTAGTAACTCGGGAATCCTCAGCTGCCCATTGCTGTAGTTGATGAGATAACCCAGTCCCATCCACTTCGTGCCGTAACCGACGAAGAACTCACCGACGATAGCACCGATGACAGCCAGACCGCTTGATGTCTTGGCTCCCGTCACAATGTGGGGCACGGCATTCGGCAACCTGAGCTTCATCCAAACTTGCCAACGGCTGGCTCCGTGCAAACGGAAGAGATCGAGCAAATCAGGATCTACCGTAAGCATGCCGTTTGTGGCATTCGTGATGATTGGAAAGAGGCTCACAATGAATGAGACGATCATCACGCTGTGCAGCCCGTTGCCGAACCAATTCACAATCAGCGGGGCGATCGCAACAACCGGAACGGTTTGCAGAAAGATGGCGTAGGGATAGCCGCTGGCTCGAATGGCCTTGGATTGCGAGAAACCAAATGCGACCAGCGTGCCGAATGTAAGACTAGCTACAAAACCCACAAACGCAGCCAACGCCGTGACCCCGGTGGCTTGGATGAGTTCGCCTTTCTTGTTCCAGGCCGCGTGAGCAACGTCGAGCGGAGCAGGCAGTAAGAATGGTTTGATGTCCCAGAACTTCACCGCCGCGTGCCATGAAAGCAGCACGGCTACCAAAGTCAGGATCGGAGGGATCGTGGTTTTTGCGAGAGCGATTGGCTTCATGGATCGACTCCCGCTGCCTGTCTCAGATACCGACTGACTTCGCCTGTAAGCTTTGCGAAGCCGGCATCGGCCCGGAGTTCGGCATGTCGGGGGTACTCAAATGGAACTGTTAAGTCCGCAATGAAACGACCGGGCCGACGACTCATCACGAGCACTCGCTGACTCATGAAGACCGCCTCAGAGACATTGTGTGTCACAAATATTCCAGTCCACCGCCGCTGCCACCAAATGCGCTGCAATTCTTCGTTGAGCTGCTGTCGCAAGATGTCGTCGAGTGCTGCAAAAGGTTCGTCGAGCAGCATGATCTGAGGGTCGGTCACGAACGCCCGAGCGAGAGACACTCGCATGCGCATGCCGCCGGAAAGCTGACGCGGACGCTTATTGGCATCGGCATCAAGGAGACCAACAAGCCGGATCGCTTCCTGAACTCGAGTTGCGGGCTGAGTCGTGGAATTCGCGAGTTCTCGATCAAGCTCGAATGGCAAATGCACGTTGCCCGCCACCGTACGCCACGGGAGTAAGCTCGGATCTTGGAACACGAACGCTCGACGCAGATTGCATTGCTGTGGCGTTCGATCTGAGATCAAGAGTTGCCCGGAACTCGACTCGCGGAGTCCAGCGACCAGTCTCAAGAAGGTCGACTTTCCGCAACCGGACGGGCCGACCATCGACACGAATGAGCCGGTCTGAATTTCAACATCGACGTCGCTGATAACCGCCGACTGGCTGCCGTAATCCATCGCGAGCTTACGGGCGACGATCATGAGACAATTCCGATTCCAAACGTCGACTACTTCGCGTCAGGCTTGGTCTTCTCGTCAGCCTTTTCGGCGGTTGGCTTTTCTGCCGCGCTATCCGCGGACTTGGATTCGGGCTTCTTCTCATCAGCCTTCTCGGCTGACTTCTCTTCGAGCTGAGCGTCAGTTTTCAGTTCCGACCAGTTAGCGGGATAAAGCTCTTCAGGGATCTCGGGCAATGTCAGCGGAATGTCGGGATGACCTGGTGGCAAACCATCCTTCGGACGACGTCGGTCGGTTGGCTTCGGATTCTGCTTTGCAAACCAAGCGTAGAACTCTTTGGTGTCAGCCTTCTTCAACGCGTCGAGTCGCTCTTGGACCGAGTCCTTGTAGATCGACTCTGGGTACTTCTGCAGGAAGGCTGAGTATGCCTTCTCCGCTTCTTCGAAGTTGCCGTTGGATGTCGTCTCAAGGAGACGCGCTTTTCCAATCAAGGCACGTTCGGTAGCGATGGCCGGAGCGTTTTCAGTCTTGAGTACTTTGTCGAAGGCATCCGCTGCCCTCTTGAGCTCGGACTCGGCACCCTGACGATCGTTGAACTGCATTCGAACACCATCGCGGAATGATTGTTCGGCTTCCAGCAGACGAGCCCAAATGCCAGCCGTTGTTCCAGGGTGGTCGGTTGCGAAGTCACCCAAACCAGCAGCACCCTCAGACTGTGCGAACTTGCTCCAAACCATGGCTCGATCGTGTTCCGCACTCTCTCGGAAGTGCTTCACGATTAGGATGGCGGTCGCGGCCAAGAAGGCTCCGATCAGAATCTTCTTGCCGTGATCCTGGAGAAAGCTAACGAGCTTAGTCGTCAGGTCATCTATGTCTTGTGGACTCGTTTGCAGAGGCTGTTGAACGCTCATCCGAGTAGGCTCCAGTCCTTCGAAGATCAGCCGAAAAGCTGATCGAATCGGCGTCGGCGTGGCGACGTAAGTGGTTGCTCATCAAGCAGTTGCGCCGTCACCTTCGGTGGCTGCGCGGCGCGATTGGGCGAGTATAGGGCTGGACGATAGAGCGTCAAGGACGGTCTGCGACGCGGGGGCTGAAGACGGTGTGCACTTGGTGCTCACCGAGGAGACTTTTAGAAAATGGGAAGTTTTCTCAGAGAAACGGTCAGAGCCAGCTCTAGTAGAGGCTGGAAAGACAGTGCGAATTTGCCCTCGCCTTGGTTTCCAGCTGAGCCGAGTTTGTGAGGCAGCTTTGTTGCGTAGACTGGCCTTTGCCCGAGGAGTTCAGTCTCAGCTCAACAACAGAGACTGCTTCACAATCTCGGCTCAGTCCATTTATCAGCCGCTAATCTCCCCAGGATGTACCGGGTTGAGATAAGGCGTAGTAACCTGATGAAGCGAGCTACGATTTCTTGGATAGAGTCCTAGACTGCTCGAACGGGTTTGAGACTGACACGCAGCGGAAAAGGGCAAACACGGTGAGCGAGCGGCGTACGATCCTGATCGTTGAAGACGAAGAGGTCATTCGCGACACACTCAAGGAACTACTTTCCGGCGAGAAGTATGTCGTCAGTGCGGCAGCTCGTGTGGCCGACGCTGTGAAATTGGCTCGCGAGCAGGATTTCGACGTCGCGATCTGCGATGTCCAGCTTCCCGATGGTGATGGGCTGGCATTGCTGCGACGGCTTCACCAGATGAATCCGCATACGTGCATCCTGGTGATTACCGCTTACGCGACGGTCGAAAACGCCGTCGAGGCTTTTAAGGCGGGGGCGTTCGACTACATCGTCAAGCCGGTTCTATTCGAGGACTTGCTGCATAAGCTCGATCGGCTCTACGAGTTCCGAAGTTTGTACTTTGAGAATCAGTCGCTTCGCCGAGAGCTGGCTCGACAGGATGATTTCGACGAAATCGTTGGTTCGAGCGACGCTATCAAGACCGTGCAGGAACAGATTCGCAAGGTCGCCGTAACAAACGCGAAGGTACTTCTGGTTGGTGAGACCGGAACCGGCAAAGAGCTGGTTGCACGTGCGATACATGCCGCTGGGCCGAACGGCGAGCAGAGATTCTTGGCAGTCAATTGTGCCACTCGACCGGTTGAATTGCTGGAGGGACAGCTCTTTGGAGACGCTGCTGGGTCGGGAAGCGGGTTGTTAGTACTGGCGGGCATGGGCACGGTGTTTCTCGACGAAGTCGCGGACCTTCCATTGAGTACTCAAGCCCGTCTGTTGCGGGCAATTGAGTATCAAGAAGTTCTGCCAGTTGGGGGATCGGAGCCGCAACGCGTCGAATGCCGAATTATCGCGTCAACTACGCGTGAGCTCGTTCGTGAGGTCGCTCAGGGGCGCTTTCACGAAGACCTTTTCTATCGCTTAGACGGTGTCAAAATTCGCATTCCGCCACTGCGAGAACGCTCGGACGACATCCCAGAGTTGGTGGAATTCTTCGTCGGCAAGTATTCGAAGCAGATGAAAAAACGAGTCTCGGGAGCATCGAGCGAAACGGTCCGACTGCTGATGTCCGCCGATTGGAAGGGCAATGTTCGACAGCTCGATAATGCCATCGAACGAGCCGTCATGATGACGGATGGAACCATGATTTCTCCGCAAGATCTACCGCCGGATCTGCTGGGCCTGGATAGTCCGTTGCCGGATACTGATGACCTGCGGAGTGCTCTTCGCCATTACGAAAGACTGCATATCAGCCGAGTTTTGCGACAGTGGCCGGATAAGAAAGAAGCCGCCAAACGGCTTTGTCTGGGGTTGTCGAGCCTCTACCGCAAGATCGAAGAGTTGGGGATTGACCTTTAGAGATGTCCCAAATTCCGAGAGCCTTTGGGTGCTCGTTTTGCAGTGTTTGGCGAGGTGGATGCCGTCGTTCCATAAGCTCAGATTGGTCTGATCCATCGAGGAATTTCACTGACTTTCCAGTGTCTGCGGCAGGCAATATCGTTCCCGGCCTTTGAAAGTGCGTCCTCGGGCTCTCCGTGCGTCTGGATTCGAGTTCTCTTGAGGTCGCCCCGTGCCCCCTAACCGTGAGTTTGTTGATGGCTTATTTCCCGGATATTGAGCGTATCCAGTTCGAAGGTCCGACCACCAAGAACGACCTCGCGTTCCGTCACTACAACCCGGACGAAATCGTCGAAGGCAAGAAGATGAAAGAACTTCTTCGCTTCGCCGTTGCTTACTGGCACACATTCCGTGGCACGGGCGTCGATCCATTCGGTGCTCCCACGATGCAACGTCCATGGGAAGACGGGACAGACTCGGTTGATAACGCTCTGCGTCGAGTCGACGTGGCGTTTGAATTCATGGAGAAGCTGCAAGCTCCTTTCTATTGCTTCCATGATCGGGATATTGCTCCCGAAGGTGCGACCCTCGCAGAGTCGAATGCGATCCTTGATCGCATCGTTGAGAAGCTGAAGGCCGAGCAGAAGCGAACTGGCATCAAGTTGCTCTGGGGCACAGCGAACCTGTTTAGCAACCCGCGCTACATGCACGGTGCGGCGACGAGTTGCAACGCGGACGTTTACGCTTTTGCCGCTGCTCAGGTGAAGAAGGCCATCGAAGTCACCAAAGAACTTGGTGGCGCGAACTACGTCTTCTGGGGCGGACGAGAGGGTTATCACAACCTCTACAACACCGACATGAGGCGTGAACTGGACCACCTGGCAAAGTTCTTACACCTTGCTCATGACCATGCGAAGTCGATCGGCTTCAAAGGCCAGTTCTTGATTGAGCCCAAGCCGAAAGAGCCGACCAAGCACCAGTATGACTTCGACTCAGCGACATGCTTGAACTTCATCCGCCAATACGGATTGGAAGGCATCTGCAAGCTCAACGTCGAAACCAACCATGCCACGCTGGCTGGCCACACGATGATGCATGAACTGCAAGTTGCGTCAGACGCCGACGCGCTTGGCAGCATCGACGCCAACACTGGTGACTTGATGCTCGGCTGGGATACCGATCAATTCCCAACCGACATCTATCTCACCACTCAATGCATGCTCGTCATTCTTGCTCAAGGCGGACTTGCACCGGGCGGCGTGAACTTTGACGCCAAGGTACGTCGCGAGAGCTTCGAGCCGGTTGACTTGTTCCACGCACATATCGGTGGCATGGATGCGTTTGCTCGCGGTCTCAAGATTGCGGCAGCGATTCGTAAAGACGGCGTCCTGAAGGACATCGTCAAGCACCGTTATCGAAGCTGGGACGGTGGCATCGGCAAGAAGATCGAGAAGGGCAAGGCGTCCTTTGCAGATCTCGAAGCCTACATGCTCAAGAAGGGCAACCCAGACCCCAACGACAGCGGGCGACAAGAGCTGATTGAGAACATCATCAATCGCTACCTGTAGACCGGTTAGTAGTCCTCACTTGATTGTCGACCTCAGCCCCGGTCGTTCCAGACCGGGGCTGTTTTCTTTTAATGCGGCGCGTATTGAGCGTGCCCGATTCATCCTGCCATCGGTTAGTCCCCACTATGCGTCGCAACGACATCCGCAACATCGCCATCATCGCTCACGTTGACCACGGTAAGACGACTCTCGTCGATGCCCTCCTGAAGCAGAGCGGTCAGTTTCGTGAAACGCAGCTCTCTGGTGACTGCATTCTCGACTCGAACGATCTCGAGCGTGAGCGTGGCATTACGATCCTCGCCAAGAACATCGCGCTGAACTTCAAAGGCACGAAGATCAACATCATTGACACGCCGGGACACGCGGACTTTGGCGGTGAAGTTGAACGCGTCTTGAGCATGGCGGACGGAGCGTTGGTGCTCGTCGATGCCTTCGAAGGTCCGCGGCCACAAACTCGATATGTGTTGAAGAAGGCGTTGGCGGCGGGACTACAACCGATCGTTGTGGTTAACAAGATCGATCGCCCAGATTGTCGTCCACATGCTGTGCTGGATGAGACCTTCGAACTCTTCGTCGAACTCGGGGCGAGCGACGCGATGCTCGACTTCCCCTACATCTACGCGAGCGGTCGTGCTGGGTTTGCGACGCATGATCCTTCGGAGCGAACTGAAAACATCACTCCTCTACTGGAGATGATCGTTGAGAAGATTCCGGGACCCGAAGTCGATCCCGATGCTCCTCTGCAGATGGCGATTACGACCCTCGATTACTCGGACTTCGTAGGTCGAATTGCGGTTGGTCGAATCCAAAGTGGATCGATCAAGGCCAAGCAGAAGGTCGCGCTGATGAAGGCCGACGGCAAGAACGTGATTGCTGAATTGGCCAACCTGCAACTCTTCGACAAGCTCGGCAAGTACGACGCACCGGTTGGTACTGCTGGCGATATCGTGGCGTTGACTGGGCTGCCCGATCCTCAGATCGGTGACACCGTGGCCGATGTCGAGAAGCCTGTCGCGCTCCCGCGAATCAAGATCGACGAACCAACGTTGGCAATGACCTTCACAATCAACAATGGCCCTTTGGCTGGCCGCGATGGCAAGTACATCACCAGTCGCAATCTGCGCGATCGACTGATGCGTGAACTGCAATCGAACGTGGCTCTGCGTGTTGAGGAAACCGATAGCCGAGACACTTTCAAAGTGTCGGGGCGTGGCGTTCTGCACTTGGCGGTGCTGATCGAAATCATGCGACGCGAAGGCTACGAGCTGTGTGTCGGCAAGCCTCAGGTGATTCGCAAAGAGATCGATGGCAAGTGGCATGAGCCGTTCGAATTGCTGCATGTCGACGTTCCCACCGAAAGCATGGGATCGGTCATTGAGCTGGCTTCAATCCGCAAGGGGCAACTGACTTCAATGGTCTCGGGTCAGGGCAAGAACACGCATCTGGAGTTCTCTATTCCGGCTCGTGGTTTGATTGGTTTGCGGACTCGATTGCTCAATGCGACGCGCGGTGAAGCGATCATCAATCACCGCTTTGATGAGTACAAACAACAGGAAGGTGATGTTCCACATCGCCAAAACGGCGTGCTGATTTCGCAGGAGAACGGCAAGGCGGTGGCTTACGCCCTGTGGAAGCTGCAAGAGCGTTCGATGATGTTTGTGGAGCCAGGTGACGAAGTTTACGAGGGCCTCATCATCGCCGAGAACTCGCGCGACAGCGACATGGTCGTGAACCCCATCAAGGAAAAGAAGCTGACCAACATGCGAGCTTCGGGCTCCGACGAGAACATTCAGCTCGAGCCCGCCCGCAAGCTCTCACTTGAAGCAGCTTTGGAGTACATCGAGGACGACGAGTACGTCGAAATCACTCCGAAGGTGATCCGTCTGCGAAAGATCTTGCTGTCCGAAACCGAGCGTCGACGCAACAAGCGCTAATACCGAGGTTGAGTTGCGAGTGAGTCGATAGCTGCCGTTTGTTGGATCAATGTTTCGCGCTGACTTCGAGGACCGCGTCCGAAGCTGGTGACGACCCTCGATCAGAGTGGCTACGCGCGGATGATTTCAGCCATGCACTCAGCCAGCTTTTCGGGAGTGCAGACCAAAATATCCATGCCAGCTTTGCGACACAGACCTGCGGTCGCTTTGTTGTAAGCCGGTCGGGCGCTGATCGCCTTGAGGAGACTCGCGAGACATCTTCTTCTCGCGTACTCAAAATGCCTTCGTTGCCGCTTCAACGAGTTCGCGGAGCGCTCGGTGATGCGGGGGTTCGAAGCGGCCGGTGCGTTGCAGGAGGACGATCGATCAGCAGCGACAAAACAGGGCGGCACCTCATGCAATTCATGGTCACGAGTTGGACTGCTGCCGGCGCTCCAGTCTATGGCACGCTGCCTTAAGGAACGATCTTTGGACGCTGCACGCCGAGGTTCGATCCAACCCACTTCGCGAGTCGCGCTATTCGGCTTTCTTACATCAGGGTCCTTGGACCAGAAGCTGCTTCGCGGCGTTTAACGATTGGGCTCGCAATTGGTGCGACTTCTACGACGGCTTCGTGCAGAAGTGGTCGGCCGATGGGACGTTGCCGTGGACTGTGGGGCAATGCGCGAAAGACAAAGCTCTGGCGGGCGAGATCAAGACGCATCTGCGCGGACTCGCCGGAGTGGCTCATGATTGTCCGATTGCGATCGACGTCGACGGCGGCTGGAACATGGCCAATCTCGCCGTGACTTATGTGCGGGATCGTGATGGCCTCTTCGTCGGCGGGCTGATGGACGCCCCAAACTTCGACGGCATCACCAAGCACTGGTATCAACTCAGCGGCGAACACTGTCATGCCTCGGTCGTGATGTTGCGCGATGGCGATGTGCTCTTCGTCGGAAACTGGGAAAACGAGATGCGAGTCTATCGCGTCTCGGGCCGGAACGGCTGGCAGCGGCAGTGGGGTCGAATGCGACTCTCGACACTGGCTACTTCGCATCAGGGGCAAGGTCTGACTGTTACCTCGTTTGAAGAAGCGGCGCTGACAAAGCCGCGCGCGGTCGCTCTTGATCGTCAGATGGACCGAATTCGGTCGGACTCATTCCAAACCCAGCAACCGATCCCGACCTCAAGCCTCTATCCCGTCACCCTAGGCGGCTGCACGATGGAAGACTTGCGACACGTTGGCGACATCGCCAAGTAGGCTGCATGTCCTTGATTGCGGTGTGCCCGTTTCTCGACGTTACCGGTCACACTGGTTGGATTGGTTGGCTGTCTTTCGGATGAAGACTCTTACTTCTTTTTTGGCTTTTCGGCGCGCCATGTTCCTAGGGGTAGGACGTTGGCTCGCTCGGCCCAGTCTGACCATTTCTTGGACAGACGGGCGACGATCTCGGGATGTTGAGTCGCGACGTTTTTCGTTTCGGTGCGATCGACAACCATGTCGTAAAGCTCCCACTGGGAGTTCTCTTTGGCGACCAGTTTCCATTGGCCATCTCGGATCGCTCGATTGCCCTCATGCTCCCAGAAGATCGGTTGCTTGCGGCCCAGTAGCTCGCCTTTGAAGGCTGGCTGCAGGCTCGTGCCTTCCAAGGATTGAATGGGTTGGCCTTCAACACTTGGAGGGTACTTGCTTCCGGTGATATCGACGCAGGTGGCCATGATGTCGATGAGATGTCCTGGCTGATGATCGATCTCACCGCGCCGCTTAATGCCGGTTGGCCAATGCGCGATCAACGGCGTCGAGATGCCGCCTTCATGCACGAAGTGCTTGTACTCGCGGAAGGGCGTGTTCGAGACATTGGCCCAATTCAATCCATAAGCGATGTAGGTGTCTTCGGGACCGGGCATCACGTGAAGGCCTTGTAAGGTCGGCACGCCTGCTCGATTCTGTTTGGGGATGACGTCAGTGCGAAGAGTTTCCTTAGCGATGGGATTGAGTGACGCGATCGCTGGACGTTTACCTTCACCTTGTCGACCGATGGGCTCTTGGCAGCCACCGTTGTCTTGCATGTAGAGGATCAAAGTGTTGTCGAGTTGTCCGTTCTTCTTGAGGGACTCGACGATACGTCCGATGCCTTGATCCATGTTGTCGATCATGGCCGCATAGACCTGCATGCAGCGCGATTCCCACTCCTTGTGTTTGACGTCACTCCAATTTCCAACGGTTGGATTCACCGCCCAGTTTGAGTTGATCAATCCCAGCTCAGCGGTTCGTTGAGCACGCTTGTGACGGATCGGTTCGTAGCCGTCGTTGTATTGATCTTGATACTTGGCGATGTCGCGCTCGAGGGCGTGCATCGGCCAATGGGCTGCTGTGAAAGCGACATACAAGAAGAAGGGCTGGTCCTTTTTCTGAGCAGTATGCTCGTCGACGAATCGAACGGCGTGATCGGCGAGAGCTTCGGTGTAGTAGTACTGCTCGGGCTTGTACTCGGGATCGTTGAAGGGCGAGATCATGGTGTTATCGCGAGTCAGCGTGCCGGGGTCATAGAAGCTGCCCGCGCCGGTGATTGTCCCGTAGAAGCGATCGAAACCTCTTTGCAGCGGCCAATTGTTCTTGGGACCGGCGGGCTGAATGTGCTTGGTCACATGCCACTTACCGACCATGTAGGTGCCATAGCCTGCGGGCTTGAGCGCTTCAGCGACGGTGACACAACGACGATTGAGTTCGCCGCGATAACCGTCGTGACCTCGGTCCTCCATCATGTGACCAACACCGGCTTGGTGCGGATAAAGGCCGCTTAACAAGCTGGCTCGTGTAGGGCAGCAACGCGCTGTGTTGTAGAACTGCGAGAACCTCAAACCGTTAGCTGCAAGCTGATCGAGATGCGGTGTCTTGATCTCACCGCCGTAACAGCCGAGGTCACTAAAGCCCATGTCGTCTGAGAGAATGACAATGATGTTGGGACGAGTTTCGGCTGCGGAAACCAAGCATTCTCCGAAGAGGATGGTTTGAGCGACGAATAGAGCGGCGATGAGTCGCGCGAGCATATGTGTCCTTTGTCAGTCAGAGATCCTGGGTCTCGGCCGATCAGCGGTGCATGAAGTTGGCTGCTGAGCGTGGCCGTTGGAAGTGTGATGACTCAACGCCGCTGCTGAAACAAAACGAGCCGAAGGCTGTTAACAACCTTCGGCTCGAATGAGATCTCTGCAGCGCGACGCGATGTCTAACCCAGCAATTCGGCGATCGGCTCGCCTTCATTAAGGATAGGCAACGGACGCAACGCTTGATCGTAGAAGACATGATGATGGTCGATGCCCAGACAACGATAGATCGTCGACAGCACGCAGCCAGGAGTCGCAGCTTTGCTCGTGGGATACTCGGCATTGCTGTTCGTCGTACCGATGGCTTGACCCATCTTGAGTCCGCCGCCGGCGTAGAGGATCGACATTGCTCCTGGCCAGTGATCGCGACCGGCACCCGGATTGATACGCGGCGTCCGTCCGAACTCACCGAACGATGTAACGAGAACGTCTTCGATCAAGCCTCTGTCATGCAGATCTTCAACCAGCGCGGTGATCGCTCGGTCGTACTTCGGTAAGAGGTTGTTCTTGAGCTGAGCGAAATTGTCTCCGTGAGTATCCCAACCGCCGCCAGCTTGAATGGTGACGTAGGTCACTCCGGCTTCGACCAGTCGTCGAGCCAGTAAGCAACTTTGGCCGAGATCGTTGCGACCGTACTTCTCTCGCAAGAGGGGATCTTCGGCTTGGATCTGAAACGCGCGGCGAGCTTTCTCGCTGGTGATCATCTCGACGGCGTCGACATAGAACTTGTCGAGCCCGTCGATGTCACCCTTCGTGTCGATATCTCGTCGCACGGTATCAAGCTGAGACAAGAGGCTGTGTCGCTTCGTCATGCGACCGCGATCGACACGACCGGGCAGCACGAGGTTGCGAACGTTGAAGCCATCGCTGTTGGGATCGCTGTCAGGCGAGAACGGATTGAACTCGGCCCCGAGGTACGCCGCTTTTCCGAGCCCGAGCGAGTTCGGCAGATTCACATATGCGGGCATGCCTTGCTCGCCCGAACCAATCATCTTCGCGGCTACAGAGCCGCATGCTGGGAAGATGTTGTTGTTGACTTCGATGCTGGGCTGATAGCCAGTCAGCATCCATTGAGAACCCATGCCGTGCCCGGCGTTGGTGTGATAGGCCGATCGCAGGATCGCCAACTTGTCCATGATCCGGGCCTGCATCGGGAGATGCTCACTGATCTCAATGCCGGGAACATTGGTGGCGATGGGTTTGAAGTCGCCGCGAATTTCGCGAGGAGCTTCCGGCTTCAAATCGTACATGTCGATATGTGAAGGTCCTCCAGCCGCCCAGATGAGGATTACCGACTTACGTCGCGGCTTCGATCCTCCGTCCTTAGCGAGCGCTTCATGCCTCAGCAGATTGGGCAGCGTAAGTCCGCCGACCGCCAGACTACCGACTTGCATAAAGCTACGCCGGCTAAGCCCATTGCACTGGCGAAGCGAATTCGGAAAGAGGTTCAGCATGTTGGCTCCCATCAAGTAAGGAGTGAGTTATTGGCTGCGGTCTGTATGTGAATCGGTCGCGAGGGCGTTCGCTACTGAGGAGTGTTTGGTTGGCAGAGGCACTCTTATGAGTTCTCGTCACGAATCGAGGTCGTGCTTAGTGGTTGAACAAGAACTCCTTCGAATTCAGCAGCGTCCATAAGACATCTTCGAGGGCTTTCTTTTGATCCATCTCGGCTGCGACGTAGGACTCGACCGACTTCTTCTCGGCGGCGTTTGGCAGACGCGAAAGTGTGCCGAGATAGAGGTCGTCGATCATCTCCGGCAGGGACTTCTTGGCCACGATGAGCTTGGCGACTCGACCGTTGCCGTCGGCGACTTTGTTTTCGATCTCGTCCGAGTTCGCGAGCAGCAGCACTTGTGCGAGCGTTGCTCCTGACGAGCGCTCGCATTCGCAGCCGGTCACTCGCTTCGGGCGGTCGAAGGCGTCGAGGAAGTACGAACCAAAATTCTCGTGCGGCAAGTCGATCGAACGCGCGGTCTTGCCGACTCCGCTGAAGTTCGAACGCGTGCCCGCAGCGATGTCGACCGAGTCCAGCAGCACTTCGGCGATCATGCGGCGACCGTAGAACCGCGCGAAGTTTTGGCGGTCGTTCTTGTTGTGCTCGGTCGGCACTGACGAGAGCTGATAGGTCTTGCTGCTCACGATCTTGCGAATCGTGTGCTTCATGTCAAAGCGGTGTAATACAAAATCCTTCGCGAGATGATCGAGCAGTTCGGGGTTCGACGGCGGGTTCGTATCGCGCAGGTCGTCGACTTCATGCACGAGTCCGCGTCCGAGGAAGTGGCCCCACAAACGATTCACGAGCGTCTTCGCGAAGAACGGGTTGTCCGGCTTCGCCATCCAATCAACGAGCCCGTGACGCGGATCTTCCTCAGCACTGAATTTTGCGTAGTCGCCGTCGAGATATTTTGGCTCGGGAGCTTTGTTCGTCAGCGGGTTCTTCTCGCCGGTCGTCACGCTGGCCGAAGCGAAGTATGGCGGCGGCTGACCAAAACCTTTGCGACCGAGCCGCGTGAAGAAGCCGGTCATGCCGTAGTAATCCTCCTGAGTCCATCGCTCATACGGATGATGGTGACAACGAGCACATTGCAGCCTCAGTCCTAAGAAGACCTGCGCGGTATCCGCAGAGGTTTGATGCAACTGATCGTCGCGGCTCTGCCAGTACCAATTGATGGCCGGCGCGTCTTTCCATTCTCCCGCAGCGGCGACGATGCCCCGCACGAACTCGTCGTAAGGAGTGTTCCGCGCAATCGCGTTCTTGATCCAATTGTGAAACGCATACGACGCATCGTCTGACCCAGCGAGATTGGAGTTCCTCAAGATCGAGCCCCAACGCAGCGCGAAGAACGTCGGATAGTCGGGCGATTCGAGCAGCTTGTTGATCAGCACGTTCCGCTTCTGAGGCGACTGGTCCGCGAGGAACGCTTGAGTCTCCTCAACCGTCGGGATGCGACCGCAGAGATCGAGCGTGATACGACGAATGAACGTCGCGTCATCGCAAACAGCAGACGGCTTGAGCCCGAGCTTCTTCCACTTATTCACAGCGAACTCATCGAGCTCGTTGTTCGGTTCAAAGCCCTCGATCGAGGCGAGTGGAGCGGCATGCGGGACGAGCGCCCGATGCACGCTGACTTGCCCCATGTAGCGAGCCATGATCGTCGCTTCGCCCGTTTGCTCACCGGCGGTCACGAGCCCGTCCTTATCGACGATCGCCACAACATCGAGATTGGTCGCGAAGTCCGCTTGCCGAGTGACATCGCGTTGCGAGCCGTCGGTGTATTCAGCGATGACACAAAGCTGCTGACGTTCGGCGTGCTTAAAGGATTGCTCGTTCGGGTAGATCTTAATGCGCGCGACTTTCGGAGCATTCGGAGCTGCCGGTTTCGCTCCCGCTTCAAGCCAGGCGGTGAAGAGTTGATGCGCTTCGTCAGTTGTCTCGAACCGCTTGCCGCCACCATGAGGAACCGCGCCCGTCGCCTTGAGCAGCATCAAGCTCGTGCCCGAAGCCGGAGCGAAGACTCGTCGACCGCGCGCGTCTTGCACGATCGTCTGAAAGTCGAAGACCGAGTCGAAGCCGAACAGCGACAACTGAAATCCATTCTGCCCGCGTTGCTTGCCATGACATCCGCCCGCGTTGCAGCCATAGCGACTGAGGATCGGCACGATCTCATTGACGAAGTCGACATCGCGCTTCGTCGTCGAGCCCTTCACAACGACGGGTAGTTTTTGCTCCATCCCGCCGTGCTTGATGAGCAACGTCCCGGTCCCGTCAGCCTTCGGACTCAGATAGCCCCGAGCATCGACCAAAAACAACTCGGGATTGAGGCTCTGATAAGTCGCCTCGCGCGTGACGTCATGCTCACTCATCGAAACGAGCACCTGCCGCCGCGCATAAGCGTCGCTGAGTTCAACCTGCTGCGGAAAGACGGCAATCGCATCGGCTGACAGCGCGGGCGAAAACGCCATCGCGGCAAATGCAGCCAAGGACAGCAACGGAATCTGTAGCGTGGAAAGTGTCAGTCGCATGGCTTCCTCAATGCAGAGCCGAAGGGTGGGACTGAGGCGGTTGGTCACGAGATTGTCGATTCGCGTGACCTTTAGGCGGGGAAGTAAAGGCGTGGCTGATGAAGAGCCAGATAGCTCATATCAGCGGCGGGCGATCGTAAGAGCCTCAATGACTGACGGCAATTTGCGATGGTGCGCTTGCCAGAATCTCACACAAGTTGATCGCAATTTGGCAGAGCGAGTTGGTTCGAAGGTTTGCTGAGAATCAGCCGGTTCTGCACGGTCGCTCGCCGACTTGAGACGAAGTTGGCTCCCTTCCCAGAAATCGGAGTCAAGAACCCGGTTGTGCAAGTTCGATCCTAAGGAGGGGGAATCTCCGCGCTGCGGGGAGGCTCGCGCCTATTCGTCGGACCTTGCTCGTGTTGCAGCCGTCCGATGCGTAAACACGGTAATCTAATTCCGAGTCCCGGCATGTTCGAAAAGATCCTTCAAGCTTTTGATCTTGCCCGTCGCCCCTTTGGAGCGATGCCGGATTCGAAGTGCTTCTTCACAACCAAGAACATCCAAGCGACGCTCGACGAACTGAAAGCCGGAGTTCAGCGAGGTCAGGGCATTAGCATCCTCACCGGAGATGCTGGCAGCGGGAAATCGCTCCTCTGCGAACGACTCAAATTCGAGTTGGCCGCTGAGTTCGACGTGGTGCTCTTGAAGCATGCCAAGTTCCCGTCGAGCCGCGCGATGTTGTTAGAGATTCTGAGTGATCTCGGCGAATCGACGGAGGGACGCGATGAAGCCGAGTTGAGGCTGGTGTTGCGGCAGCGCGTGCAGCGCATCAGACCGAATCGAGAAGGAATGCTGCTCATCGTTGATGAGGCAGAGAACTTCTCGACCGATGCCCTTGAAGAATTGCGGATGTTGTCGGACCTGGCCGAAGACGGGGTCGAGTTGGTGCGGCTGGTCTTGGTGGGACAGTGGCGGTTGGAAGAGCGGTTGGCGGATCGCGAATTCGCAGCACTCAATCAGCGGGTCAGTACGCATTCGAGCTTGCAGTCGCTGTCGACCAGCGAGTCGATGGACTACGTCAACTTCCGACTGAATTGGGCGGGTGGCAATCCCGAGTCGATCTTTACCCAGCAAGCTCTGCAATTCGTCGCTCGCGCGGCGAATGGGCTGCCGAGATGCCTGAATCTGCTCGCTGATCATTGCTTGTTCTTAGCTCAACCTCAGCACGAACGACCGATTGTGGCGGAGACGGTGCGACGGGCGTTGACCGAGATGAAGCGTCTGCCGCTGCAATGGAACGACTTGCATGATCTCTCGTCATTTACGGCCAATGACGATGCAGAGTTCTCCGACGAAACGTCGTTTGAGATACCCGTTGAAGACACCTTGTTCGAGGTGCCGATCGCGAACGAAGCAGCATCAACTTCGAGCTTCGAATTCGGCAGCGACAGTGCTGTCGACTTACAGACGTCGGTCACCGAGACCATTGAAGAAGCTGCTTCGGTTGCAGTGGACTCAGCCGAAAGTACGGTGTTTGAATTCGGTGCCGACACCGTTGAAGTCGGCGTATTGCGCGATTTCCCGAGTATTGACGAAGCTCAGTCTTTGCCGCCTACGGTCGAAGGCCGATTGGCCGAAGTCGAGATCGGTGCAGCTCAGCTTGGTGAAATCGAACGCTCTGCTGATGAGCATGATGGTCGAGGCACCGAACTGGGCGACGTCACGGCGAATGACGGTTGTTGCATCACCATCACGGCGCCGGGGCGATTTCGACGGTTGGAAGATCGAGTAGTCGAAATTCCTCAGGCCAACGAGCCGTCAGCGAATTTGAATTCGGAGTCCTGTCAGATTGATTCCACCGCGACTTGCGAGACTGCTGCCGCAGCTTGCGAAGTCTCATTTGAAACTACGGAGTACGAGCAGCCTGCGCTCAGCACGGCTGACCTCGTCGAAGAGTCCGTCCGATTGATTGAAGTCACACTTTCTCACGAGGAACAACCCGTGCCTCAGTTCGTCGAAGAAATCGTCTTAGACCATTACGCCGCACTTCAAGAGCCTGAGTTCAGCGGCATCATTTGGAACTTCGCGCGGCCAACGCAGGTTGAAGCCAGTGCTGAGACGACTGTTGCTGCGGTCGAACCATCGGCGTCAGAGATTGAATCTGAGCCGGTCATCGATGAAGCACCGCGTATGACGTTGGAGTTCAGTCCTCACTTTGAGCAACGCCAGGAACGACGCGAGCGAATGGCCGCCGTCGACAATTCCGAAGTCGCTCACGTTGATGAAGAGTCAGAGTCCGTATTGAGGTTTGACGGGGTGGTTGAGGACATTCGACCGTTGCAGCCGAGTCGGTATCTCGATGCGATCATGCCGATGCTGAGCGAAGTCATTGATCCTGATGGCGACACCGTATTGCCTGAGTCGAGCAATCGTTCGCGCGAAGAGATTGAAGCTGAGCTGATCGACGCTTTGACCTCGGGCGAACCAGACCTTGAGGATCATCTCGGTTCCGAGGTCTTAGATCTGTGCCTCGATACTCAAGCCGCAATTCGGCAAGCACAGGACTCCGTTGTTGATTCGCTTAAAGGGCAGTTGGAAGCGATTGATCCACCGGATGATGACGAAGTCTATGACCGAGCTGCGTTGGGTGGATTCGATGTCGTACTGCCGGAAGATGAACCAGTTCGAAGTGTCGCGGCGAAGAACGAACGTAAGTCGGACAAACCGCAAGAACGTCGGCAGTCCGAGGAGCGAGCACCGGACCTGGAGAATCAAACGCCGCGACAGTTTGGAAGGCTCTTCAGCGAGCTCCGACGTCGGCAGCGATTGGTTGGCTAGGAAGCAGAGTTGCTGAGCACACGCATGAATCGGCAACGGAGACTCGACTGAAGCACCTGCCTTGAGGCTGCTCTGTTTTTGTTTCCGCTGTGTTCTCTGTGCCTCCGTGTTTCCAATCATCGACCTCCCACTGGCAGCAGAGTGGAATTTGAAACACAGAGGCACTGAGGACACTGAGACGACGTCTTCGAAACGGCGACGGTGAGTAGTTCCTATTCAGCCAGTTTCATTTGAGTCTTGCCCTTAAGCTCTGCTCGCAAGGTGTGTGACGAAGGCTTAGCTGAGGGAAACCCGTGGGGTTCAGTCTGTCGCTATCGCTTATCGCCGATGAGTAGCGGCAGCAGCTTGGCGAATTCTTGTTCGAGCTTCTCGGTGTTTCGTCGCCAACCAACGAAGTCGATCGCCAGCTTAGCGATGTACTTTTCGTGCTTGTGCTTCCAATCTCCGCTGAACATGTAGCCGTCGAGATTGAGCGGAAAGAGCAGTCGAATGTCTCGACCAGTCGATGCTTTGAGGTCCTGCTCTCGATCAAGCACACGTTCCAATTCAGCGTTCATCCATTCGGTCTTTAGGGCCGGCTTCGAAGCGCAAAGCAGGACGCGTTCGGTGGTCTCATAGGTCGCTGACGAAAGATGAGCGTGCTTCTCACCCTCGTCCGACTGTTGATCGAGCCAGCATCGTACCCCTTTGCTTTGCGCCTGCTTAAAGAGAGCTTGCGCGAAAACGGCATCTTCGGCGGTGTAGCGGATGATACAGCCGACTTGTTCGGCGGGATGTCCGAACAAGGACTGCCAGTGGTTGATGACTCCTTCCGCAATGCCGCAGCCTTGTAGGAAGGTCGTCGACAACACGCCGTGAGACCGCGTGGCGGTATCGATGCCCAACATGCTGGGGCCGATATGTTTGATGTCATCAAGGCCGAGTGTTCGTGAAAGATCCAAGTCGCCGAGTGAGGTCCAGCCGAACGTCGCACCGGTCAAGTCGGCGTCGGTCAGTCGAGTTCGAGCGAGTTCTGCAGCGATCAAGATGGCTTCTTGCAGCGCGACCTTTTGCAGGTTGGCGTCAATCAAGTCAGCCTTAGTGAGATCTGTCCCGCGCAAGTCGCATTGTGTCATCTCGGCGCGACGGAAATAGGCACCGCTGGCATCGGCTCCGGCCAGTGTCGCGCGAAGCAACTTCGCGGAATAGAAATCTGCTTTGACGAGCTTGGCACCTCGCAAATCTGCACGGGTGAGATCGGCTTCGGTCAGTTGTGCTCCAACGAGATCAGCCTCTTGAAAGCAAGCTCCGGTTAGGTCAGCGCGTTTGAGATTCGCACCACGGAGATTGACGCCAACCAGGTCGGCCTCGGACAAGTTGAGTAGCACATCGGGATTGGCCTGACGCCATTTGGAAAGTGCCGCACGCCCTTGTTTGGCGATTTCAATTTGGCTTCTGCTACCCATCATGCGCCCCCCCTGCTCATCAATAAAAAATGCCGACGTTCCGGTACGTCGGCATCTTAGGGGTTTCGCAGTTGCAGTCCCGTTTGGGTCCGGTGAGTCTGGAATCGCGGGACAGCAATCATGAGCCTGCTTGGCGCTGTAGCTCGGGCGTCCTGCTCGAACTCTCTGAAGTCACTGCGGCTGCTGGTGCTTCAGACATTTATAACTAGTCGATGACGCGGACATTTTCCGCGCGAGGACCTTTGGGGCCCTGACCCATTTCGTATTCGACCTTCTGGCCGACTTGTAGTTCTTCGAATCGCAAGCCTTCTTGGACAGAAGACAGATGGAAGAAAATGTCCCCGCCATTGCTGGCATTAAAACCAAAACCTTTTTCCGCAAGCTTCTTAATCGTGCCTTGTGGCATCTGACATTCCTCACGCACTCACAGGGAAAGAAAAACTCCGCGACAACGAGCCCTGAATCAGTCTCGCGGGGTGAGTTCGAAGCCACCGCGTTTTTCGAACTCAAGAGACGAGAGGAGAAGCGATCGGTCTCGGAAGCTCCGGATGCCTCGTTGACGAACTTGCGGGCTTATCAATGAAACTTGTCTCTGCCCGCCCTCACCTCAAGCGGGCTGGAGTCTAAGCACGCAAAACTTCGCGCGAAAAGGCAAGCAATCATTGATGCGAAAGAAATTCTTCAGGTTTCTAGGCATCTGCTTAGGAAGATTCGAAGGGTCATAGCATTGTGCTTCTAAGCAATTGGGCATCATTCCGATGCCACTTCGATCAACGTGTTTCCGCGACAGGACAGATCATCGAGCAACGCGATAGAGTCTGACGCCGGGTGAAACGCTGGAAGAGGGCCTTGTTCTCATTACGAATAAGACGGACGACTCATATTTGCGCGATCAGCGACTAATGGGAGAGATCTGAATGCTGAATCTAAGACTTATAGGACTGTGTCTGTGGGCCATGCTGATAGCCCTCGATGTGACTGCTGCTGATCGGAAGCCGAATGTGATTTTCATACTGGCTGATGACCTTGGTTGGACCGACCTCGGGTGTTTTGGCAGCCGCTATTACGAGACTCCAAACATTGACCGGCTCGCCGCTCAGGGCATCAAGTTCAACTTCGGGTATTCATGCGGACCGAATTGCCAGCCGACTCGCGCGGCATTGATGAGCGGTCAATACGGGCCTCGAACGGGCATCTACACCGTTGGTGGGACGGATCGGTTTGACTCGAGTCGACGTCCACTCGTGCCGGTAGAGAACGTCGAAAAGCTCAAGACTTCGACGGTCACCATGGCAGAGACCTTGAAGGGCAACGGTTATGCGACTGGCATGTTTGGCAAGTGGCATTTGGGTCAAGACGACGAGCATCATCCCCTCAATCAAGGTTTTGACGAAGCCATTGTGAGCATGGGAAAGCACTTCGACTTTGCGACGTCTCCGAAGGTGAAAGTCCCCAAGGGCGAGTACCTCGCGGACTTTCTGACGGACCGCGCTCTCGACTTTGTGACGAAGCATCAGGCTGAGCCCTTCTTCCTCTATCTGCCGCACTTCGGAGTGCATTCGCCACATGAAGCTAAGCCAGAGTTGATCGCCAAGTTTAAAGACAAGCCTGCCGTCGGTGGTCATCACGATCCGACGTATGCGGCCATGATCGCGAGCGTCGATGAAAGTGTGGGTCGAGTCCTCGCAAAGCTGGATGAGCTGAAACTCAGCGACAACACGCTGGTGATCTTTTCGAGCGACAACGGCGGTGTTGGTGGCTATCAGGCAGCGGGCATCGGCAAGGCCGGTGCGATCACTGATAACTCACCGTTGCGCGGCGGAAAGGGCATGCTCTACGAAGGTGGAGTTCGAGTTCCCTACATCTTCCGTTGGACTGGTCGGATCGCAGCGGGGCAAGTGAGTGATGAGCCCATCGCGAGCATCGATCTCCATCCCACATTGGCTGAAGTGACTGGCAGCAAACTTCCGGCAAACCAAAAGCTGGATGGCCAGAGCTACCTCAGCTTGTTGACTGGCCGTCGCGACGAGTGGAAAGCTCGCGCCTTGTATTGGCACTTTCCAGGTTACCTCGGGGCGGGTCAGGACCAATGGCGAACGACTCCTGCGGGAGCCGTTCAAGTGGGTCACCTGAAGCTCTTGGAGTTCTTCGAAGACCAACACATCGAGCTCTACGACTTGAAAGCTGATGTTGGTCAACAACGAGACATGGCGAAGACTCAACCCGAGAAGGCGGCAGAGCTACACGCGCGACTGAAGGAATGGAGGCAGGCCATCAACGCTCCCATGCCTGCTCGGCGCGAAATGTCCGAAGCTTCTCAAAAGCGAGTTGGCGACAAGAAGAGGAAGAACAGTGAGAACGACTAGATTCGCGGTACGGACACATGCGAGTTCTTAGTTGCAGTTGATGTCACTCATCTCGAACGGAGTCGGCTTTGGACGCAGAGAAGACAGACGCAATTGTGATTCGCTTGGCGGACTTCTCGAACACCAGTCGCGTTGTCACTTTTTTTACACGCGACTTCGGCAAGGTGTCGGCGATCGCCAAGGGCGGCAAGCGGCTCAAAGGGCCATTTGACACTGGTCTTGACCTACTTTCTGAATCACGAATAGTTTTTCTCCGCAAGTCTAGCGCTGCGCTCGACATCCTCACGGAAGCCAGTTTGACCCTACGTTTTCGGCCTAATTCGGCCAATGTGGGATGCTTCTATGCGGGGTGTTATGTCGCGGATTTGCTGACCTGCCTCACGGAAGAAAACGACCCGCATCCGCATCTTTTCGAGACCGCTCAGTGGGCTTTGCGGCAGTGCATGCTGCAGTCTGACTATCGGTTGATTGTGCTGCGATTCGAGCTCGTCTTACTTCGCGAGATTGGTCATCTCCCGACGCTCGATCATTGCATGGAATGCGGCGAGTCGACGGAGAGCCATACCCACTACTCCTACGCGGTCTCGCACGGCGGTCTAATCTGTCCTGCTTGCCAAAGTCAGGAGTACACGCAGCAGTCCATTCAAGCTGGGTCAGTCGCGCTGATGAAGCACTTAGCGATTGACTCGAATACTCATGCCGAACACGTCAGTGCCTCTCCCAAGCAAGTTCAAGAAGTCCGACACACAGTGACTTCTTCGATCTCCGCCATTCTGGGGTATCGCCCCAAGACACTTCGCTTTCTGCAGTTTTGATCTCGCCCTGCGACGCACTCGCGTCTCCATTTCGTAACAGAAGGTGGACCAAGGATGGCCGCCGCCTCATTCATTCGATGTTTGCCGTTGCGAGCTATTCGCCCCGTGGTGGCTTGCGCGTGCTTAGTGCTTGTGACTTCTGGCTGTCAGACGATGGGCCGCAGTGCGTCCCTGGCTTCGAAGTCAGAACCGCCGATTGTGTTTGTCGCGAAGAAGTCGGACTCGGACGGCAAGGTCAAGAACGACGTTGCGGGTCCGCTGCAGCGACTGGCAATGTCCAAGCAGCCTCAGGTGCCCAAGAGCGAGAAAGATCGCGAACACATCGCCGATCTCAAGAAAGCTCGCGACCTGTTTGATGCTGGCAAATACGCCGAAGCCGAGAAGATCTTCAAAGAGGTCCAGAAGGCTCGCGATCCGGAACGCTTCTCGTTGTCCAAGCTGTTTGCACTCAGCAACAACGACCGGCCTATGTACGACTCGATCCGCGCAGAGGCGCTCTTCTATCAAGGAGAAGCGCTCTACATGCAGAAGAACCTGCGGCGTGCTCGAGACAATTACAAGGTCGTCGTTAAGGACTACCCGTCGACCGCGTATGTCGACCGTTCAACGCGCCGCCTGTTTGAGATCGCTAAGCAATGGCTCGGTGACCATGACTTCGCGACGTCGAATGAAATCACGAACGTGAATCTCGAAGAGCCCAACCGTAAGCCGACTTCGACGGGGCCTCGATCGCCACATCGTTGGTACGCACTGAATCCGTGGGACAAGACCCGACCGGTACTCGATACCAACGGCTTCGCGATCGACGCTCTTCGCACGATCTGGACTTACGACACAACCGGTCCATTGGCCGACGATGCGTTGATGCTCGCGGCAACTCACTATCTGCGAGAGAACGACAACATTGAGGCCGATCGGCTCTTCACCTTGCTGCGTGAGCAATTCCCGAAGAGCCCGCACTTGCAGGCGGCTTTCGTGTTGGGCTCGCATGTGAAGTTGGCGTCTTACCAAGGCTCGGCCTACGAAGAAGAGACTTTGGAAGATGCACGAGATCTCAAAGAGAGCACGCTGCGACTCTTCCCCAACGCACCTGAAGCAGAACGCATCCGCGGCGAGTTGAAGGACATCTATGTCGCCGAGGCTCAGCGCCGCTACGACCAAGCTGAGTTCTGGCGGAAGAAGGGCAAGCCGAAGGCCGAGGCCATCCAGCTCAAGCAGTTGATCGATGAATTCCCCGATACCGACTTTGCCGAGCGTGGCCGACAGCGGCTTCGCGAACTTGGTCAGGTTGACATGGTCGCTGAGCACAAGGGCTTGATGCCAAAGGCCAACTCGATTATGCGACCATTCCGCAGCGAATCAGAGTCGTCGGAAGAGTCTTCGACTCCGAAGAGCGACAGCAACAAAGAGGCTCCACGTGAGCTCACTCCAGAGCAATCCGAGACGAAGCCGTCTCGTCGTTTGTGGGGCTTGTTGCCCGGTAGGGAATAGAGATCAACTTCGGCCTTGTGACCTGGAGCAAGTGGCAGCAGCCACCTGGCAATCGATTCGATCATGACCTATCTGCGACCCATCTTCGTGCTGCGAATCATCGGCCTTGTGGCCGGATGCGTGATCGGCGCGAGTGGTTGTAACTATGCGGTCGGGCCAGCTCATGATGCCTGCATCACGTCGGTCGAAGTGGTCACTTTCAAGAACGACTCCTTCCGTCGCGGCATGGAGCAGATGCTGACGGAAGCGGTGCAGAAAGAGATTCAGAACCGCACGACGATGCGCTTGGCGAAAGGCCCTGGTGCTCAGACTCGGCTGACCGGTCGCATTGTCGACTTCCGCAAGAACGTGCTGGGCGAGACTCGCAACGATGACCCGCGCGAGCTGCAACTGACGATGGTCGTCGAAGTCACGTGGGAAGACATTCGCAGTGGAGAAGTGCTGGCTCAGCAAAGTGTCCCGCTGGATGCCGGCTCGACCGCGTTGGCGACCAACAGCGACTTCGCTCCTGAAGTCGGCCAATCTCTAGCGACAGTGGTTAACGAAAGCGTGCATCAGACCGCGCGACGCATCGTCGACTTGATGGACTCGCCTTGGTAGTCGCGTCAGCGAAGTCATCGAGCGCATTAGAAGACCGTGCCTACAAGCACTCGCTGGTGCTTCGGATTTGTAAGGTTCACTCCACGTCGTTGCTCGAAGGTCTTCCGTGTTCTGGCTATGACCCACGATCGCTCCCCATCCATTCCTCACCGAAAGACTTCACATGACTGATCCACTTCCGCTGACTGGCAAACGAGTGCTCGCTTTTGCGGGTGATATCTACGAGGACTTAGAGCTGTGGTATCCGAAGCTGCGGCTCATTGAGGCCGGAGCTGAAGTTGTGATTGCAGGTCAAGAGGCGGCCAAGAAATACATGGGGAAGAACGGTTATCCCTGCGTGTCGGACTCGGCGATCAACGACATGCGGTCGACAGACTTTGATGGAGTGCTCTGCCCCGGCGGATTCATGCCCGACAAGCTCCGCCGCGATCCCAAAGTGCTGTCGCTCATCAACGAGTTCGCAGCCGCTGGCAAACTGGTGGCAGCCATCTGTCACGGCGGGTGGATGCCAATCTCGGCCAAGGTCTATCGCGGAGTGCGAGTCACTGGCTCACCAGGCATTAAGGACGATCTCGAGAACGCCGGAGCCATTTGGGAAGACGCCCCAGCCGTCACCGATCGGCACTTCGTCTCCAGCCGCAAGCCGGACGACCTGCCTGACTTCTGCCGAGCCATGATCGCAGTCTTGGCGAGTCAATGAGGCGCCGCGCTGCACGTAACAGCTTGCTGCGGTGAGGTGCAGGCAGCAGCGGACTCGATCTGAAGATCAGAAAGAGGTCTCACGCAGAGGCACGGAGATCACAGAGAAGAAGACGAAAAACACGTCTCGTATCTCCGCGAACCCTGCGCCTCCGCGTGAGACAACGGCCTTATGTAACTCTTCGTGCAATCAAGTTATTGAGAGCGGCTTGGCCGACGCCTTCATTACGGGCGCTGTCGCCTCGTAAGAGCCAGAGCTGCGTGATGGCTGCTTAGCGAGTGATGCCCAACAGCGAACTCAACTGCGTCGAGCTGGCGTCGCGAGCTCCGAAGCGCGGTTCGAAGGAGACCGCCACACCGTAGCTGTTCTTGCTCGCGTCGAAGCTGCCGCCGAGATGGAACAACCAGTCGGCTCCAGCGCGAGTCAACGTCAGTGACTGGCCGCGGTTCTGATGCTCGGCGACGTCGTAGGCGGTGCTGGCAGTGATGATCCACTTGGGGTTCAACAGATAGCTCACGCTGCTGGTGAGAATCTGGCTGTCGATGTCTTTGGCTCGCACATTGCGATAACCCAAATAGAAGCTGCCACGCTCGGGACGCTGTGTCAGGAAGCCTACATGCCATAGCTCTTGCCCGCCCGCGAAGGTGTCATAAGTCGCACCGGCGAGCAGCGTGACTCGGTCGCTCATCATCCAACTGTAGCGAGCAGTTAGCAGGCCAAAGTCTTCACCAAAGTTGTCGCGCTGAGCGCTCGGGAAGTACGCGGCTCCCAGGTCCAGGGTCATCCAATCTCGGATGCGTTGTCGATCAGGAGGACCGACCTTTGTTTGCAGCCGATGGTGCCAACCGAAGCGGATCGCATGCAGGTCGTTGACGAGTTCGTGATACGGCACGCTCACCATTTCACCGGCGCCAGCTCGCACTGCGTACTGACGAGGATCCAAGAAGTTCGGCAAGGCGCCGCCAAAGGTGTTGGTGACAATGCGCTGTCGCAGTCGTTCTTGGGCGTCGTCGTCGAACTCGTTGTATTGAGCGATCGTTGAAAGGTCGCGCGACGAATCGGTGTAGGACCAGTCGACGTCGAACACCATCTTGTGAGCGAGACCATTGAGATTGAAGATCGAGTTGCGGATGTACGGCCACACGCGCCACATCGTCAGACTAGCTCGGACACCGCCCGTGCCGACGAAGCGGTCCGCTGACGAACCCGTCAAATCCTCGCTCCAATAGGCAGCTTCGCCTCGCAGATACGGCGAGATGATGACTGGTCCCAAGTTGAACGGGGCCGCCAACTCATGCCGAGTCATAAAAACTCCACCCGACACACCGGAGTAATACGGTAGTGCCGTGAAAGCTTCGGCGGGGTCATACGGAGCGTCGGCTTGATAGACCTGCCCATAGCCTGCCGACGTGTGGCTGGTCCATGTGATGAGGCCATCTAGCAACGGTTCGCCCAGGCCATACAGGTCGCCCTTGGGCAACCACTGTGTGTTGTTCTCGAAGTCGTTGGTTTGCACGCGACCCAACAGGCCCCAGGTCCAGTTCTCGTTGATGTGCTGTTGCCCGTAGAGCAGCGTTTCGTTGTCTTTGTCGCGATCGAATTCGTTCTCGTAGTACTGCTCCAAGAAGTTGCGATCGCTAATCCAGCCCACTTCTCCACTGATGAAGAGGTCGTTGGGCAGCTCGTGCCGATGTCGCCAGAAGGCTCGACCGCGATTCGGATCAGGCACTTTCACGTTGCGACGATCCAGACCCAAGATGTCTGTGGCTTCATCGCGAACGTAGTACGGCAGCAGTTCTCCCGAGAATCGGTCGTCGACGCCAAAGGCATCTTCACCTTTGTAAGCGCCTTCAAGTCCCAGTCCGACGCCGCGTCGCGAGTAGCCGTCAATCAAGACGCCCAGATCGAGCCCCTTGGGTTTGTCGATCGACAGCAGATGGAAGGGATCCCACACCGTCTGCACCGAGACACCGAAGGGACGATCGGATCGCACCGATGCTTTGCGAATCGGAATTTTAGGGTCTTCGGCGGGGCCACTGAGGTAGGGCAGATACCCAACTGGAAGGTCGCCCAAGTAGAACCGGTTATCGAGCGTGGTGACCCAATCAACGACACCGTCGTCGTATTCGCCGGTCTCCGGATCAACCCAGCCGCCATTGGAATGGACCCACGGATTGACCACTCGCTCTTCATAGAAGATGTCGTTGGCTTCGAGTCGATAGCCGGGCTTGCCGAACTTGCTGCCAGTCATCCAAGCCTGCTGAGCATGAAATGACTTCTCGCCAAGTTGTCGGATGCGACCGGCACGGACTCGCAACGGCACGTCGGACTTGGCCATCGAAACGCGGAGTTCGGCGTCCGTCATCAAAGCTCGCTTGTCGCGCGCGTCGTAGAACGCCCGAGCGGCTCGCAACACGGTGTCGCCCTGACGCACGACGATGTTGCCTTCGAGATAGATTTGCAGCGGAGTGTCTCGCGTTTGGAATCGCTCGGCCCCCGCTGCGAGGTTGTCGATGTCCGTCGGTTCGGTCCACACGACCATGTTGTCGGCGGCCAGTTCCAAAGCTTTGGGGTCAGGTCGACCATCGGCAGTCGGCGAGTCGATGTTCAACTTCACGCCGCCAGTCAGCATCGCGATCTGCTCGGCCGGGGTAGACGTCGTCGAACGCTCGGTCCGCACCGAGAACGGCGAGCCGGTCCGTGATGAGACTCGCACGCGGCGCATCACGGAGTTCGGCGTTTCGAGAATCAAGCCTTGGAACGTGCTGCCGTCGATTGGCACTTGCAGTTGAGCAGACTGCTGACTGATCTGATCGAAGTGGACTTTGCGCCGAGACATTCCGCGCTGTGTCAGGGGGTCGGTTAGCGGAGCTTGATACTCGCGCGGCCAGCGCGATTGGTAAGTCACTCCCGAGTCCGACCAAAGTTGCAAAAAAGTCTGTTGAAGCTGCTGACTGTTGGACGCTGTTTCGATGCGGACGTCGTCTTCGAGATAAACCTCGATTCGCTGCCGATTGCCGATCCGCGTTTCCCAGATGACGGCCTGCCGAGCGAACATCGTGGTGTCGCCTTGCTCAATCCGGCAATTGCCGCGCAAGACTGAAATCTGGCTGCCGTCATCGCTTTTAGACTGATGGGCGATATCTGCCGCGATTCGAACGGCGGGAGCGACCGCAGAGAGCGGCTCGGGAGTTTCCTGGGCTTTCATCTGAGTGCGCAGCACGAGCGCGGCCATGACGAGCAAGACGACATGGAGAGCAAACCACCGCCAGCGACTGCGAACAATATCCGTCACAGTCGCTCCGCAGTTGATGGTTCAAGACGCCGCGCCAAACGCCCAGACATCGGACGAATCCTTTCGCCGAGCAGATTTATTCAAGTTTCGAGAAAGTCTACTTCTCGATGTGCGGGTCGAGTATAGGTCGCTCGGAAAAAATCGAGCAATACGGGCCTCGGCGAGCTTGGCAGCAGGCCCGTAACGAGCCCTAATTTGCTGGCAGATTTGCGATTTCGGCGGAAACTCGGCACGTCACAAGCACGGTATCTGGCGACTCTGGTTGTGCTGCTTCGCTGCCCGATTGATCGCCACGGCGCGTAAAACCGTTGCGACCGCGCCAAGATTCTTGTCTTCCCAACTCTGTGCGGTCACATGCTGCCTACCCAGACTCGCGAGCCGTGCTAAATTCTCGCGTAGTTTGGTCTCCTTTGAGTGACTCACAGTGGTGGCGACATGACAGACGGATTCAGTCTTGGCCTGCTGGAAGTGAGCAACCTCTCCCCGTCGTTCATCGTCGCGGATCGGTGCTCGAAAGCTGCAGGCGTGCGAATTTTGGGCATCGAAAGTACCGACAGCGCGGCTCAGTGCATCAAGCTGATTGGCGGCGTTGCTGAAGTGCAATTCGCTGCCGAACACGGCATGGAGATCGCCCAGCGAATGGGCGCGACCGCGACATTCACGGTGCTCCCGGCCCCATTGGAAGTCACACGTTTGTTGGCGGATCAGCCGCCGCAATTCAGCCCTCTTCTCGGTGTTTACGATTCTCGAGTTCCTCGGAAAGACGCGATGAGCACAAGTGACGCCCTCGGATTGTTGGAAACTCAAGGTTTGGTTGCCGCCCTGCATGCGACAGACGACATGCTTAAGTCGGCCAACGTGACTCTAGTCGGCAAAGAGAAGATCGGTGCCGCTTACATCACGATCATGATCAAAGGCGACGTTGCGGCGGTGCAGAACGCGATCGAAACTGGCCGCAGCACGGTCGAACGACTGGGTGGCAAGTTGATTCTCGCCGACGTCATCCCACGTCCGCATTCGGACCTTGCAGCGCTCTTGCCCAAGTAAGCTCAGGACGATTTTGTCCGGCTGGATTTTCGAAGCCGTTTTGCTGCGGCTCTCTGAAGTGCGTCTGTGCGCGAGGATCCTCGCGCGGACTCGTTGCTTTGAGAGTCATGGCCAAACGGCTTTCGTGTTTTGGCGAGCTTGGTCAATGCTGTGGTTATTCTCAGTCGCGGAGCGACTGAGCTACGTAGGCGAGTCGCTCCGCGACTCGCATTTTTGACTCAGGCCGCCACTTGGCGTCACTCAATCGCGACCAAATTGGCTGGGCCGAAAGCATGCGGCAAGAGTTCGCTCAACCGGCAGTCGAGCCGTTGCGGACCGTCGCAGACTGAGGTCACCAGTAAGTCTGCAGAGAACTCGTTGAGTACTTGTCGGCAGGCTCCGCAGGGAGCCGTCACAGTGGGAGTGGGAGTGAAGATGATCACTCGGCGCAGCGATTGTTTCCCCGCCGCGATGGCTTGAAAGACGGCAGACCGCTCTGCGCAGATCGTGAGTCCGCTCGACGCATTCTCGACGTTGCAGCCACTGAAGATGGCTCCGTCGCTGGTCATGACAGCCGCTCCGACAGGGAAGCGGCTGTAAGGACAATAAGCACGACTGGCTGCTGCTCGAGCCGCTTGAATGAGGCGTTCGAGTTCGTCGTCGGTCGTCATGGCATGGTCCTGGAGAGGTCTAAGATTTGATGCGACCCGAGACGGCGGCGTCAGGCTCTTCTTACAAGTCGCTGATTCCGCCTCTGAATGCAACCAGGCAGCGACTTGCTTTGTCGCAGGCATTATCGTGGTCAACCGATGGTCGACAGAATTTCGGAAGCGAGCCGGGTCACTTGGTGGTGTGCTGCTGACAAACGGGAGACGTACTCATGGCTTGCCAATACGAGTTGCCGCGCGAGTTGAATCAGCGGTTGTTGGGGCTGGGGAAGCGAGTACGACAAGTGGCCGTCTTGGCTGGCTGCGGCAAGTTCTTGCTGTGCGTGACGGCTTTGGTTGTGGCCGTGTTGTCAGCGGATTGGTTGATCGACTTTGAACCAATAACTCGGCTCGGAATGTTGGTCGGGTTTGGGGTGGCGACGCTGTCTCTGGGCGGTTGGTGGTTGGTCAGACCGTGCTTGCAGAAGTTGTCGAGCACCGAGCTTGCGGCGTTTGCCGAGCAGCAATTTCCAGAGTTCGGAGAGCGCCTCACGTCGCTGGTGGAACTGACTCAACCGGGTCTAGCTGAAGGGCAGCGCGGCTCACCGTTCATGCGCGAGATGCTCGAACGCGAGACGATCGAGTGCTTGGCCGATTGCGAAATCGAGCAAGCGGTACCGAAGCGCCGCGCTCTTCGCAGCTTTTGGTCGGGGACGGCGGCACTCGTCGGCTTGTTGCTGAGCTTCGTGTTGTTCCCTTCGGTCTCGGGGATGTTGTTTGCTCGATTGGTCAATCCGTTCGGCAACTTCGAGTCAGTGGGGCGATTGCAGTTTGATGTGCTGGACGGTGATCGCGTTGTTGCGCGAGGCTCGGAAGTCACGCTCGCTGCGCGGATTCAATGGCGAAATGGGTCCGATGATCCCATCCCAGAGCCGGTCTCGATCAGCGTTCGCAGTTCGAATGGCGAAGCGGACTCGCGCGATCTGCAATTCAATGCGGAGTCGAATGCGTTTCAGGCCACATTGCCGGCGGTCTTCGATTCGTTCGACTTCCAGATCGTGGGCGATGGCGCTCGTTCGAAGAAGTTTCATGTTGAAGTTGTGGATGCTCCGAGCGTGACGGCCGCGAAGTTGATCGTTGAGTCGCCGCCGTATGTCGGTGAACCGCGGCGCGAGATCGATGGTGTGACTGGCGATATCCGCGTCTTTGAACGCAGTCGATTGAAGTGGCAATTGTCCTTCAACAAGCCGATGAAGTCCGCCGAGATCGAATGGCTGTCGGCTAGCGCTGTGCCTGGGACTCAGTTCGAAAAGAAGAAGGACGCAGCCGTACCCGAGAAAGATCGAAAGCAGACTGGACCGCGCCTCAATGAGCTGGCTCCGGTTGTTGATGAGCTGCCGCGCTCGGCCATGAAGCTCGCCGCTGATGGAAGAACGGCGACACTTGAACTGCCGGCAGAGCTGCAAGCCATCGTTGCTTTTCGACTGCAGGATGAGCATGGGCTTACGAACGCAGAGCCTCATCGGCAGTTGCTGATCACGCTCGATCAGCCGCCGTTGTTGGATGTTCGAGCATCGACGCATGACGAAGCGCGACCGACCGACGTCTACGTGCTCAAGCTTGCCGCAGCTGATGATCTCGGGCTGGGTGCGCTCGAACTGCATTTGAAAGCCGAAAGTGGATTGGACCAGGTCATCAAGGTTCCGAATGAAAAGCTCGGCGGCAGGTCTCTCGAACATGAGTTCCGCATTGATCTCAAGGATCTGGCCTTGAAGGCCGGGGACCGATTGAGCCTGCAAGTGCGAGCGGCGGACGAGCGTCCCATTCCCGGAGCCAATGAAGTTTGGTCCGAAGTGCGTTACGTCGCTCTGCGAGCCGAAGCGTTGTCGCCGGGTGCCTCGGATGTGATTGCTCGGCAGAAGGAGCTGAAGCAAGAGCTGGAAGCAATCCGACAGGATCTCAATGTTGAGCGGAAACGCAGCGACGAATTGCAGGCGGTTGCTCAGCAGAACGAGGCCGACAAGAAGCCCTTCAAGCAGGCCGACAAACTGATTGGGTTGGCCGAGCAAGAGCACGCGACGGCCGAGCGTCTCAAGGATTTGGCCGAGCGATTTGGCGAGCATCCGTTGTTTGCGAACCTTGCTGCGGAGGCCAAGAAGATTGCCGAGCAGGAGATCGCCAAGCAGTCGCAACAGCTTCAAACGGCGACGAAGTTTGATCCCAAAGATCTGGCCGAACAGCTCGAAGACAATGCCGTGGGTTTGAAGAAGGCTGACGAGCAACTCGCCGCGATGGAGAAGCGGTTGGATCAGTTAGCCAAGCTCGAACGCGAGCTGCTTGATGTCGGTCGTTTGGCGCAGCGAGCCAATCAACTGGCCGATGATGCAGCTCAGTTGGAGGACAAACGCAAAGAGTTGGAGCAGTCGCCGTTGTTGGCCGGTGAACGACCAGAGGATCGCGCGGCGGCAAAAGAGCAACTTCAGCAAGAGCAGGCTCAGCTTGGCAAAGAACAAGATGAGCTGCTCACGTCGCTCAACAAGTTGCTGGAAGAGAAGACGGAGATCGTCGA
The DNA here is from genome assembly GCA_900299185.1 of Planctomycetaceae bacterium. GTDB lineage: Bacteria > Planctomycetota > Planctomycetia > Planctomycetales > Planctomycetaceae > AM-0621. The sequence continues at coordinate 10,194 of OMIV01000110.1, read as the reverse complement.
GTCCGCGCGAGATCATCAATTGGAGCGGCTCGCGCAGTTGGCAGAGCAGGCGAAGAAACTGGCGGATCGTCAGGACCAATTGGCCAACGCCGTTGATGGTGACGCAAAGCACCAGCAAGAAGCTGCTGCTCCGTTGGCCGAGAAGCAAGCCGCGCTTGCTGAGAAAGCTCAGCAGTTGGCGGATCAAGTGGAAGCTCAACAAGCACGGACTCCGGTGACGCCGATCGATCCTGAAGCAGCACAGAAAATCTTGGATGAGATCAAAGCCGGGAACGCTCAAGCCGCCGAGGAACTGGCTCAGAAGTTGGCGCAGGATGCCGAGCGGACTCAACAAGAACTCTTGAAGGCCGAGCCTCTGCCTGCTGATCCTCGCGAAGCTGCGAAGGCCTTGGCTGATCGGCAACGAGCCTTAGCCAAAGACATCGCTCAAGCCGCGGATGAACTCGCGAAGGGCGAAGAGTCAACGTCGTTGCGAGACCTGGCCGCCAAAGAAACGGCGCTGGAGATCGCGGCTGCTCAACTGGATGCAGGCCAAGAAGCACGCGACGAACAAAAGGCCGCCGTCGATCAAGCGGCGGAAGCCGTGAAGCAATTGGTCGAAGCCGCTAAGGCTGATGAGGCAGCGGCTCAACAACCCGGGAAGCCCATGGACGGCCAGAACCAGCCTGCTTCGAACAATGCCGAGAAGGCTCAAGCAGCAGCCAAGCGCGCGGCAGAGAACGCACAACAAGCCGCTGCCGCGCTGGATCAATTGGCCGAGGCCGCTCAGACCGCTGAGCAACAACAAGCTGCCGCAGCGAATCGCGAAGCACAGCAGAAGCAAACTCAAGCCGCATTGGCCGAGCTTCAAAAGCAGCAAGACGCATTGAAGAAGCAAGCCGCTGAGCAACTCGGTGATGGCAAGCAGGCTCCGAATGCCGAGCAGCTCAAACAGCTTGCTGAGCAAGAGCAGAAGCTGGCGGATCAAGTGGGAGAACTTGAGACGCCTCAAGCTCAATCCGCGAAGCGAGCTGCCGAGCAGGCTCTTGATGCTGCGGCTGATGCACTCGCTCAAACACCTTCTGAGCAGCAAGCTCAAGCTGCGAACCGCGCGTTGCAGCAAGCCGAGCAAGCACTCGAACGACTGGCACAAGCTGCGAATCGTGCGGCTCCTGAAGACCCTCAAGCTGAAGCTCGTCAACTCGCCGAACAGGCTCGTGAGTTGGCGCAGCAAGAGCGGCAGTTGGTTCGTGAGTTGGCCGAGTTAAATCAGCCCAAAGGCGAAAAACCTACAGACGCGCAGCCGATGTCCAGGCAAGCGACGCCGGGTCAACCCATGCCGAACGAGCAGGCTAATGGTTCTCCCATGAAGTCAGACGCGGCAAGCAACGATCCACAACAGGCGAATGCTCAGACAGCTCAAGCATCAAAAGGTCAACCGGCTGAACCAAGCACCGATCGCGCATCGCCACGAGAGCTCGCCGAGCAGCAGGCGAATCTGGCTGCCGAGGCGGCAGAGTTAGCACGACAAGCGGCGGAGCAAGCCGGTCCTGAATCGGCAGCGGCAGAAGCGGCGCGACAAGCGGCTCAGCAAGGCGAGCAAGCTCAAGGGCAGGCCCAGAATGGTCAGCTCGATCAAGCTGCAAAGAACGCTCAGCAAGCTGCTCAATCCGCGCGGCAAGCGAGCGAGGCACTCAAAGAGTCGGCTCCGGGAATGTCTCAACGAGCCAGCGATTTGGCCGAGCGTCAGCAGCAAGTCGCTCAGAGTCTCGATCAACTTGCCGCAGACCCAGCAGCTCGAGCGGAAGCGCAACGCAATCAACAACGACAGCTCGCTAACCAGACGTCGAACCTGCAACGCGAACTCAATCAACTGGCCAAGCAACTCGGGGCGGCGCCGTTGGATCTCGATCAGCAATCGAAGCAAGCCAATCAAGCGGGACAAGCCACGGGGGAAGGCCAACAAGCTCAAAGAGATGCTCAGCAAGCACTGCAACAAGGCAATGTTGGTGATGCCGCGCAGGCCAGTCAGCAAGCGGCTGAGTCGCTGCGACAAGCTGCTGAGCAAGCTCAAAACGCACAGCCTGCATCCGGTCAGCAGCATGCCATTCCCGGCGAGTTAGCGAGCCAACTGACAACCGCTGCTCAACGCTTGCAGCAAGCTCAACGCGAACTTGCCGCCAGCCAACCCGGCGGCCAACAGGCAGGGGGTGTAGCTCCGATGACATCCGCCATGAACGGCCAGCCCATGCCGGGACAACCGCTGTCGGGGCAGCCTATGCCCGGTCAGCCGATGTCGGGTCAGTCTGGCAACGCGCAAGGCGGCCAGCAGTCAGCGAACGGAACACCTAGCACTGCGAATCAAGGTCAGCCCGGCGAAGGCCAGCCGGGGCAAAGCGGGTCAGCGAGCAGTTCCGACCAAGCTCGCGCGGCGAATGCAGAAGCGCTGCGGCAAGCGGCTGAGCAACTCAGTCAAGCTGCCGAGCGACTGCAAGCGGATGCCGGTAAGTCTCAATCGGGCAATCGTCCGCGGAGCATCACGGCCAAGCAGCAACAGTCAGCGAACAACGCTCCCAGTTCGTCATCGGGTGAACAAGGCAATCAGAGTCCTGGTGACGTTTCGACTCCAGAGACTGATCTGTTGAAACAAGCGCAGCGTAACTGGGGCAAGCTGCCGGGCACGTTGAAGACCGAGATCCTGCAATCGTCTCAGCGAAAGGCGAACGGCGATTACTCGAAGCTCATCAAGCTGTACTTCGAGGAACTCGCCAAGTCCGGCAGCAACGAGCCAGCTAAAAAGAATGCCGAGTAGCTCGACTCTTCAAATTGAGTGAGTTCTCTCCTCAAGAACATGGAGTGCTTCGTCGAGCCGGAGCACACCAGGATTGAATCTCAAAGTGACGAGCGACCTAGCGCGGCAAGGCGCGACGGGTGCTGTCTTTTGATTCGCCTTCGAGATCGCCCATTCGGAACTCGGCAGAGTCAAAGACCGGCGGCTCGTCGCAGTAGGGGCATCTGGTGCCATAGATGATGCGGCGACAACGGCGACATTCATGCGGGCCAAGTTGCAATGGTCGCCACTTCAACCGCTTGTAGATCAAGTACGAGAACGCCAACGCAAAGGCGACGCTCAATGGCCATGTCTTTATGCCAAACGCATACGGGATCAGCGTGACGAACACCGTTCCGCAAGCCGCGTAAACACCGGCCACGACCCAGCGATCGCGTCGATTGTCGGCTTCCATCGACTCTGCATTCAGAGCTTCAGAGAACTCGTCCTTCAGCAAGTTGAACTTCAATTCGCTGAGGTCCGTCGCGTTCTTGGCACCGATGGCCGACAGCAAGCGATTGACGCTGTCGAGGAACCGATAGGTATCGTCGAAGTTGAATTGCCGTTGATGAGCCCAGCGGTTGCGGAAGGCTCTCAGCTCGGCGACCAGACTGCGTTCAAACAGTCCCAAGCGGCGACGGAAAGCGGCGTTCCAGTGGTCCCACATAATCGTGAGCAAGGCGTGCGCGTCCCAGTCGTCGATGTCGCCGGAGACGTCATCCAGATTTCGATCCTTGCGGAAACTGGATTGCGCGATTTGCTGCCAGTCTGGGCCCATCGCTTGGGCGAGTTACTCGCGCACGAAGTCCCTCAGACCTGCCGTTAGCATGTCGAGAGCCTTCATCACGACGTCTTGATACCCAAGGTGCGGAACTGGCATGAGTCCCATTCCAGACGAACTAAAGTTCGATGCGAGTGTGGAGCGACCGATAAGCCCGCTTGCCAATTGATGCTAGGACCGCAAACGCAGACAAAGAAATCCGTTAAAGCGAAAAACTCGATGCTCGGTGATTTCACTGTCAACGGGGTTCTGCGTAATTCCAAGATCTCCGTATTAGCGAATCTGCATCCCGGACTATGAACACCGATTTGTCACGTCACTCCGAGAGTGACATTTAGAATCTCATCAAAATGAATGTCGGCTTCGAGACTGAGATGCGGACGCGCTTCGCAATACGGAGAGCTCCAAGTCGCGCTGCCGTCTGATCCAAGCGAGTCCGATAGCCAGAATCGAAGCACACAATGCAGCCAAGCCCAATCCGCTGCCGTGCAAACACAGCCACCAAATCCCGCTCAACGCGGCACAGGCCATCGCCGGTCGACTCGCCAACCAATCTCCCGTTTGGAATTGCATCAACAACCGAATGATGGGCGCGACGAGCAACGCGAGTAATACGGAGATCGCAACATGGTCCAGTCTTGCGTCGACCACCCACACACGTAATGTCGAGTTGCTGAGGTTCTCGAACCGCACCATTTGTCGCGACGTCCCGCTGCTCGCTTCTTCGGCGGGATCAAGATCGCTCTGAAAGCGATTCATGACTTCGGTCAGTTGCTTGGTCACCAGAGCTGGTCGCAGCGAAGTCTCGGTTGACCAACTTTCTAAAGCAGTCAGCCATTCGCCGTTGCTCTTGGCTGGCTGCTTCTGAATGGGCAACGCTTGATGAGAGTCTGTCAGCGCGAGCGTGGCTCGCTCCAAGATCTTGGCGGCTTGAATCGTCGGTAGCGAAAGCTGTCGCTGCTCGATCCTTAAGGGGCGATGGGACTCTTGTTGCGACCACAACAGCTCGACCGTCGACATGAGATCGCTGCTATTAAGCGGGACTATCAATCGTCCTTGCGCGTCACGTTCGATCGAACGAGGCATGCGATTTACCAAGCACGCTTGCATGACGATGTTGTTCGGCCAACTGACCTTCAACGCGCCGGGAGTCGCGATCGTCAGAATGGTTGTTCGAGCGGCAGTGCGTTCGCGGCGACCAAGCCACAACTCGTGTTGGACCAGGCACGGGAGTTCGTTGAGTCGCTCCACCACAACGCTGGCGCGCGGCACCGTCAGAGACTGTCGGTTCCAATCGATGATCGGCACATCGATCAAAACGGGAGCCATGATGCCACGTTCGAGGAAGACGACACGTTGCGCTTCAGAGAGCAGGTCTGCTCCTGCGACATCGAGCTTCTTTTGCTGACTGGCCCAACCAACGGTCTGTTCTTCGACGCCTTCGAGCACTGGTGCTGCCAGTTCGATTTCGAACATGTCGTCGGTCTCGACCAACGGCACATGCATGCGGACTTGCAGCGGCAAGTCGGTGTTCTTGCCAAGTTCAATGGCCCAGGTTTGTGGTGACCCCGGTTTCATCTTGATCGTCGCGGACGGGTCGCCATCAATCTCGGCGACGATGCCATCACCCAACGGCCAGTTCGGCAAAGTGAGCAGCGTGCGTTCGAGCCTTCCGGGTTCGATGTTGAAGGCCAGTTCGATGGCTGGATGAGTTGTTCCACTATCAATCGTGGCGACGCACCAACTGCGTGAAACTACCGGCAGCAGTCTGACGAGCATCGAAACATCTGCCGTCGAGCGGACTCGATATGACCCGACCTCCACAGCGTTGAGCGGCACAAGCTCGTGCTCGATTTCGAAATCGACCGACTCAGGGACTTCGGTGCCCGCCACTTCGACACTGACGCCTCGCGTGCGTTGCACTCGTAAGTTGACCTCGCCGGACTTCGCTCCGGTCAGTTCCATGCGCGGATAACTCACAACATCGGTGTCTCGATTGGCTTCCAGCGCTTGTACCCGAATGAGCTGCGTGCCAGACGCTCGATCGCGCAGATGCAAGAACAGTCGATCGCCTTGCCGAGTCCAATAAGTCAAGCGGTTCACGTCGTCTTGAGTGACAGTCACGGCCTCGATGGTGAGTCGCGGATCGACTTCTAATTGATGAACGAAGGCCGGTGCTCCGGCCACTTCGACGCGCGCCGTGAAGTGCCACGAGATGCTGTCGCGATCGATCAATGCCAACGTCGTCCAGCGAGCAGCTTTGTCTGCGACAGTCGGACTCAAACGCCATTGCGGGTTGGGTTGAGCAGCCACGTTCCATACGAATTGCGGAGCACGCAGGCTTTGGTTGCTGGGCCAGCCAGCAACGAATTCCGACTCGACTTCAGCACCCAAGTTCGTGGGCACGTTGTTCGTTGGTCGCCATACAAAGCCGGGCGAAGTGGTGACTCCGGCCAGATGCTCGCGGACTTCAAGGTCGGCATGCGGTGTAGTCGTTGTGACAGGTCGTTCCCAACCCAACGTGCGAGTGCCTTCGGGTTGTCGCTCTGGCAACAACCACGGGATTACCAGTTGGAAGTCGCCAGTTAATGGCGGACTAAATTCGACGAACAGCAATGTCTCGGTTTCGGTGCGACGAACCTGAGCCGCTCGCAGTTGCGGGGCCACGATGCGTTCTGTTTGCACGATGGCATGTGGCGGCAGTTTCCAGGCGACTTGTTTCAACTCACCGCGCTCAACCGAGTACTGAGCCAACAACACTCGACGCGATGACTCGGCCGCGAGCTCGATATGGCTTCTGAGTTTCATGCTCACGACAGGTTGCAGGTTGGCGGCGTCAGGTCGGCGCTGAGTCAACCGCAGTTCGTTCACAGGATCGAAGGCGCCAGCTCCCAAACGGTCGGCGGACGCTCCGATCCATCCTGCTGAAAACGCCGGACGTTCCAGCACGGGATCCGGTTGAACGATTTCCACATCCGACCTCAGCGTGCGCGGCACCGGTACTTGCCAAGCAATCTGATTGAACGAACGCAGGGGCTGCGGTCGCAACTCGGCCTCAAGTTTCACGAGCCGCCACTTGTCGGCCAGTGGGATGACTCGCTCTTCAGGAAGCGGCGGCAGCGCGGTCGCAGCTCCGGTGTCTTTGATCTTCGGAATGCGAACTCGAACGCTTTGTCCGTCGGCGTTGGGAATCAGTTCCAGAGGTCGGCCATTCATACGGAACTGGCTGACGTCGGCGATTGTTCGAAGCGGCAACGGGATGACGACTTCATCGAAGGCCGCTGCGGTCTTGGTCGCGGCTGATGAATGCAACACCCAAACGTCCCAATTCGAAGTCAGTTTCGATAGTCCATTAACGGTCCATTCGCCGCTGTATGTCGCGGCTTGGAAGAGAGCGCGAGTGGTCGTGGCAGTCGGGGTTGCGTTCTTCGTCAGTTGTTCGAGCGTGGCTGCGGGCACGCAGGTCAAGCCGGTCTTTAAGGGTGCCGCAAAGCGATCGCCTTCGTATTCAATCAGCAGATCAATCGACTCCATCGGAGGTGCGACGGGCGACACATCTTGAGCCGTCAGTGCTCGCACCGAGAGGGCAAGCATCAGCACTCCGAGCAAGCCTTGCTGGATAGTGACCGTTGGAGCGAAGTGTCGTTCATGCGTGCGATCCACCGGAGCTTTCGGCTCGCGACGGATGAGTCCTCGCGGGATCAAGCAGGCGATGACACTGCCGACAATCGTGGCTCCAACGAGCTCGGCATAAGCCGTGGAGATCAGCATGGTCGAGGCCACAGCGAACGTCAGCCAAGCGATGCCGACGGCGTTCCGGCGATTCGATTTGGTTGCTCGCAGAGTGACGCCCACGCAAGCCGTTGCTGCCAGAATGAGCCACGCCGTCGCAGCCAGTCGCAGTCGATCGCAAACCTCGATGGCCAGAGACTCCGGCAGTCGCGGCGTTCGGGCGGTGTAACTCATCCAACCATTGTCAGAGTCCTTCTCACTGATGACGTCTTCTTCATCTCCAATGAAGAGAGGTTGCCATTGCTCGGCGTCGAAGGGATTGAAGACTTCATCGTCGCGGCGTCGTGCGAGTGGTCCGAAGAGCCATGCCAACCAATGTGGTCGCGAACGTCGGCCATCGAAGACAAAGTCGCCGGGGAACGACACCACCATGAAGCGACTCGGCAGTCGCACTTCCCACTCGAGTCCATCAATCGGCACCGCGAACTCAGGCAAGTCGGCCTGATAGGTTTCGCGCAGATACAACATCTCGGCAGGCAGCGTGTAATGAATGCCTAGCACGTCACCGGGCATTGGTGACTGCAAGGGGACTGACAACTTATCGCCCACGTTCGTCGCGGCGATTCGCTGACCATGCCATTCCACGTGCTGCAATTGAGCGTGCGCGGGCATGCGGAATTCGAGCAATCCACCTTCACTGGCATAGAGCAACTTCAAGCTGAGCTCGTGCTGATCGCGACTAGCTCGACCCGGAGAAAGCGTTGATCTCAATGATCCCGCAAAGACTGGTCGAAAGCCTTCACGCGGTGCCTTCGATTCGGTCGTCTTGCTGTTCGTCGCGGTAAGTGTGGGAAGTGCGGTAGTCACTGAACTCGCCGGAGCAGGCTCGGTGGTTGGTGCTTGAGCTCGTAAGCGGCTTTCGCGCAGATCGACCGTGGAATCCAATCCGGTGGCGACCCACACGCGCGAGTTCTTGTCGCTCGCCAACTTGGCCAACGGAGTCCAAGCACGCGCTGCGATCAGTGACTCGGTGGTGGCGATCTGAAAGCGATTGTTGGGAGCTACCAACGTGGCGGCCGTCGACGAACCCGTGATTGCCACAAGCAACGTGTCGGGGGTTCCTCGCGACAGCACTCCGATGGGAGCCGAGAAGTCGGTGGTGCGCGCTGTCCCGACATAGTGCCCATTCAAGCGAATCATCACCGCGCTGTTGGCCGAGACCCCATCGGGAAACGACAGCTTGAGCTGCTGATCGGTTTCGCCCGGCACCACGGTCCAATCAATGCGACGACCATTGGTGGTGCCATTTGTCAGCAGCACATCGCTGAGTTCCCAGTTGCGAGGCAAAGCGATCGACATGTCAAAGAGCGAGCCAGTCTGCGGTTCGATTTCGATGTCGGCCAGGAAGCTCGCCGGGCTGTCTTCCAGATTCACGACGAGGAACTGTCGAGTTTCCAGCCGCAGCAATTCGGTTTGGTCGGACCATTGCAGTTCGAGCTGCGCACCGGATCGATCTTGTTGAAACGCGAGACGTTCGACGCCTTCATCCAGACGCACTTCGGTCTGTCGCAAGTCATGTGGTTCATGTCGAACCAATGCCAAAGACGAAGCCACTTGCAGTTCAACTTGGCCAGAGAGTAAGACCGCTCGTTCGTGTTTGGGAGCCGGGCAAATGCCGATCGCTTGTTTGACTCCTGCGGCAAAAGTGCGGCTCATGCGAACGGAGATGGTCGGCACTGCGAGCATGCTTTGCCCGGCCAACGGCACCGTTAGCAAGGACTCTTTGTTGGCCGACGAGACGCGCCATTCGTTCTCGGTCAGCAAGCGGCCGTTGATCGAAACGGCATCGCAATGCCATTCCGTTGGAAGCGGCAATTGCCATTGAGCAGGGACGACCGACAACGGATCGAGCACGTAATCCACTCGCTCATCCAAGCGACCGCGCGAAAGCTGCATCGTTGTGGTTTGGCGATAGAGCAGCGATGTGGTGGCGGCATACGGAGCGGCTTTGAGTGATTCGGGAGACAGCAACAATCTCAGGCTGTTGCCGGGCATCGCGTTGATGGTCCAGCGCCACGAACCGTTGGGCTGAGCTTCGGGTTTGAGTGTCGTTGTTCCTACAGAGAGCGACCAGTCTTTCGGTGTGTCGACAGATACTTCACCGACGATCGAGCGCGGCAGTCGGAGATCGAATTCGACTCCGTTCAATCTCGATGTGCCCGAAAGCTGCCAATCGAATTGCAGCTCACCGCCATCGGGTGGAACGGCGACTTGCAGTTGCTGATGTTCGTCGTATCCCATGACGACGGTTCGGTCGGTCGCGCGAGTCCACTTCGGGTTGCGAATGGCGACATTCAATGGCGAGAGCCCGACGAGTCGATCGTTTGGAACTTTGTCCGCAAACGAGATCACTGCGCGGCCACTGACCAGTGCGTTGCGATCGGGATCGAATGAGGCATGCAATCGAGCTTCATTCACCACCAACGTGCGAGGTGCTGGTCGACTCTGTTGAGCGAGCAAGGCTTGCAGACGTTCCGGCGTGATCGGCACCCAATCTCCGGGAGGCCAAGTTTCGGGCTTACCCGCCGGCACAAAGATGCGATTGATCTTGGTGTCACGAGGTTGTGATTGCGCGACAGCCCACTGGCTGAGGCCGCTTAGCAGCAACCAGCACAGCAGAAGAAGTCGTAGTCGCAAACCAACAACCATCAGCCACATACCTCATGAATGAGCGTTCGAGTTTGATCGAGCACCAATGCCAAGAAACGGCTTCATCAGATTCACAAACTTGGTCAATTTCATAGTTCCCCTCGCCCCTATGGGGAGAGGGGTTAGGGCTGTCTCTTATACACATCTGACGCTGCCGACGAAG
>OMIV01000109.1 GCA_900299185.1 Planctomycetaceae bacterium | reverse complement strand
TCTTGGAAACCGATGACGAAGGGCGACGTCGATTGGTCTTCGTGCCGGGGCCGATCTTTGCGAATGTCATCTTGGCTGACGAAATCAATCGCACTCCTCCCAAGACGCAGTCTGCTTTGTTGGAGGCCATGCAAGAGCATCAAGTTACTGCGGCGGGTAAACGTTGCCCGTTGGATGAGCCGTTCTTTGTGCTGGCCACTCAGAACCCGATCGAAATGGAAGGCACGTATCCTCTGCCGGAAGCTCAGCTTGATCGGTTCATGTTTAACGTCGTGGTTGACTACTTGCCCGAAGACGACGAAGTCACGGTCGTGTCGCGAACTACTTCGACCAAGGCCGAAGCGATCAGTCCGCTCTTCACTGGAGAGGACCTCTTAAAGTTCCGAGACCTCGTGCGGTCGGTTCCTATTGCCGAAGATGTGGTGCGATACGCGGTGCGTTTGGCAGCGGCCTCGCGACCGGGGCAGAGCAGCACTCCGTCGTTCATCAACGAATGGGTTAGTTGGGGTGCGGGGTTGCGCGCCGGCCAATTCTTAGTGCTCGGAGCTAAGGCTCGTGCGTTGCTGCAAGGCCACTCGCATGTCAGCCACGACGACATCAAGGCCGTGGCTCATGCCGTGCTTCGCCATCGCATCCTCATTAACTATCGCGCTGAGGCGGATGGGATTTCGACCGAAGCAATCATCAGTCGGTTGCTTGAAACCGTACTGCCTCCGCATCGCGAGTAGTTGCAGTTCGGCATCGACTCGATCGCAAATCGTTTTCCGCAGAGAGCAATCTTCACACGAAAGCAGCATCATGAAATTCAATTGGGGTCAGGTTATCGAGCGTCTGTCAAAGAAGTTGGCTGCTTTGGCCACGTTGTGTTTGGCTTTCCCATTGGTCGCTTACTCAGACGATACGGCCAAGTCTAAGGCCGATACTCCAGCCAAGAAGCAAGCTGCTGCGAAGGCCGCGCCGGCGGGACCAAAGCCCACAATGAGCGATGTCGCTTACGGCAGTCACAAGAAGCAAGTGCTCGACTTCTGGAAGGCGGAATCTGACAAGCCAACTCCGCTGTTGTTTTTCATACACGGCGGTGGCTGGCAAGCCGGCAGCAAAGACCGAGTCGGTCCGTTAGCTGCCGAGATGTTGAAGGCCGGTGTCTCGGTTGTGTCGATCGAGTACCGCTTCATTCCCGAGGCAACTGCGGATGGCGTTGTGCCGCCCGTGAAGGGACCGTTGCATGATGCCGCGCGAGCTTTGCAGTTCGTGCGCAGCAAGGCCGGTGAATGGAACATCGACAAGACGCGGATCGGTGCGAGCGGTGGTTCGGCGGGCGCTTGTTCGAGCTTGTGGCTGGCGTTTCATCCCGACTTGGCTGATCCCAAGAGCAACGACCCGATCGCGCGCGAGTCGACGCGGCTGACTTGCGCCGCCGTCAATGGCGCCCAGACGACGCTCGATCCCAAGCAAATGAAAGAGTGGACTCCCAATAGCAAGTACGGCGGCCACGCGTTCGGCTTCAAAGGCGACCCGGCTCAAAAGCTGTCTCAATTCGATGAGTTCCTCGCCAAACGCGACACGATCCTGCCGTGGATCGCTGAGTACTCGCCATATGCCCTCGTGACGTCGGATGATCCGCCGGTTTATCTCACGTTCGCGACTCCTCCGGCTCTAGGCCAAGAGCAAAAGGATCCGACGCATACCGCGAACTTTGGCGTGAAGTTGCAAGAGCATTGCAAAGCCAATGGTGTGTCGTGCGAACTGGTCTATCCCAACGCTCCGGATGTTGTGCATGCCACGATTGGTGAGTACCTCATCGCGAAGTTGAAGGCGAAGTAGGTCACTCTTGATCGGGCCCATGACGGAACTCGCGGAAGGATGAACATGGCTGGCTCGCACTCGGTGCGCATCAAGTACTGCACTCAATGTCGATGGATGATGCGCAGTGCTTGGATGGCTCAAGAGGTTCTGACGACCTTTGAGTCAGAGTTGTCAGAAGTCACGCTCGCTCCTGGTTCCGGAGGCGTGTTTGAAGTGCATGTCGATGGGCAGCTCATTTGGTCGCGATCTGAGCAGGGACGCTTTCCAGACATTAAAGAGCTGAAGCAATTGGTGCGTGACCGAGTCGCTCCCGATCGCGATCTCGGTCACACTGATCGCAAAGCGGAAGAAGATGGTTCTGCAAAGGCTACCTGATCTCTGTCCGTGAAGATGGCTACTGGCATTGATGATTGAGCCCTAGTGCATCTTCAAGCGTTGAATTTCGGGTTAAGCGAGTCGCGGAGCGACTCGTCTACGTAGCTCAGTCGCTCCGCGACTGAGATGGGAAACCGAAGATTCTTAGCCTTGAAGTTGAGCTAGGTACGTCGCGAATTTAATCGCTCTCGTCGTGACGTTCCGTTCGATCTCATCGCAACAAGGAAAGGCTTCCTGTGTTCGACATTCTCATTCGTAACGGCACGATCATCGATGGGACGGGACGGTCTCGATTTGTGGGAGACCTGGGCATAACGGGCGATCGGATCGCAGATGTCGGCGCACTTCCATCGGCGGCGGCTCGACGAGTGATTGATGCCACTGGTTCGATCGTCGCGCCGGGCTTTATTGACGTTCATAATCACTCGGACGGTTGGTTGGTTCGCGAACGCAACTTCGCGCCCAAGACGACTCAAGGATTCACGACCGAAGTCTTGATGGCCGACGGCATCGGTTATGCGCCGGTCAACGAGCACACCGCCCGCGAATGGGTCTTCTATCTGCGAGCGCTCGATGGATTGCGACAGCAGGACTATTCGGGCTGGAAGACGTTTGAAGAGTTCTTGTCGGCTATCGCCGGACGCACGGCTCAAAACGTGTGCTCTCACATCCCGTATGCCAACTTGCGATCGATGGCCAAGGGCTGGGGACGCGGACCGGCAGACGACTTCGAGATGCGCGCCATTCAACGTCAGATTCGCATTGGTATGGAAGCCGGCGCGTGCGGAGTTTCAACGGGGCTCGACTACATCGCTCAATGCTTCTCAACGACTGACGAACTTGTTGAAGCGCTCCGCGTGATGGCTCCGTACGATGGCCTGTATGTGACCCACATTCGTTACAAGAAGGGCTTGATGGATGGTCTCAAAGAGGCCGTTGATGTCGCGCGGCGAGCTGGGGTGAAGCTGCATGTCTCGCATTTGAAAACACACTCGCCACAGATGCTCGACGAGTTGCTGACTTACATCGACTCGGTGCGGCGAGATGTCGATCTCTCTTACGACGTCTATCCGTATCAGCGCGGCTCAACGCTACTGAGCTATCTGTTGCCTTATGAAGTTTGGGTCGATGGGCCGATGGCTGCTGTTGGCAAGCTGAATGATCCAATCATTCGCGAGAAGTTTGCTGCGGGATTGGAAGCCTATCGGTTGGACTTAGATGAACTGCGAATTGCGTGGGTGCATGGCAAAGACAACTCGCACCATCAGGGCAAGCTCGTCAGCCAGTACATCGATGAGTCTGGTAAGTCGCCCGCCGATGCTTTGCTTGACCTGCTGATCGAAGAGCGGCTGTCGGTGTTGATGGTCGTCAATGAGGGCGACGATGGATTGATCGGACCGTTCCTGCAGCATGATCTCTTCATGCTTGGGTCGGATGGCATCTTTTGCGAAGGCGGCGTGGTTCATCCGCGAGTCTTCGGTTCGGTGGGGCGGTTCTTGGGGCCGTTGTCGCGCGATCGAAAACTGCTGTCGACGGAAGAAGCGGTGGCGAAGCTCAGCTATCGAGCCGCTGTGCGATTCGGTTTGAAGAATCGAGGCGTGCTGAAGAAGGGCGCGATTGCCGATGTGGTGCTCTTTGATCCTGAGACGATCACGGATCGCGCTACTTACGACGATCCTCAGCAAGCGACCGTCGGCATCGAGACTGTGCTCGTGAATGGAGTTCCGATCGTCGAAGGCGGTAAGCCATGTGGGCCGGAGTCGACTCCGGGACGATACGTTCGCTGCTTCGGAGTGTCGGCAGACTGAGTTCGCTAGGCCGCTTCGTCTGCGAGTTCTTCGGTGTCTGCTAGCGGCAGCTTCAACTGAGGATCTCGCGGCTTGCGGAGCTTGGCAGCCATCGGCAGGGCATCGAGATCTCGCAGACCGTAGGTCTCTAAGAAGCGTCGAGTCGTTACATACAAGAACGGGCGGCCGAGCGAATCGTCTTCGCCGCCAATCTTGACGAGCCCGCGTTCCATCAATTGCTTGAGCATCTCTGCGGCTTGTACGCCGCGAATGCGTTCAATTTCCGCGCGTGTGATTGGCTGTCGATACGCGACGATCGACAGAGTTTCGAGCATGGGTGGAGAGAGCTTTGTCTCTGCTTGTCGGTTGTGAAGTTTGTCGAGCCATTGCGCGAACTGAGGTCGCGTCATTAAGCGGAAGCCGGTGGCGACTTGCTCGATTCGATACGCACTTTGAACCCGATCGAATGCGTCATTGAGTTGGCGAATGAGATCCTTCACTTCGGCTGGATCGGCCAAAGTCGCGAACTGCGCTAGCTTGCGAGCCGGTAACGCACCGTCAGCGACAAGTAACACGGCTTCGAGTCGCGCCATCTTCACCGAGCGTTTGGTTGATACCGCTTTGGTTTCGACAGAGGCTGACTGTGTGAGTTGGCTGCCAGACCGGACCTGAAATGCCCATCGAAAACCAACGCCACAGTGTGGTGTGGCGAGTGATGGCCACTTACCAGACCCAACGCTGCGAGATGTGCCGATAGAGTTCGGATTCATGATGTGAGAACTAATACTCTTCAAAACTTCTGAGCACGTCCTGGATTCAGGCTGGTATCGAACGACTTTCTTGGGCGATGTCTGCTCTTACTGTCGTTGACGCCAGGTTTCGATTTGGGCCAAGACATCTTCGACAGCGACCAACGGCTCGGTCGATTCCGCTTCGAAGCGGCGAGTAATGCGATCGTCATCGGGCGAACGCACGAGGCACACAAAGCGATAATCGTTCTTCGCTCCGGGCGTCAGTCGGTAGCTCGTTGAGCCATAGGCGTTCAAACGGTCGATGGCATCTCGCCAGGTCAGCCCTTCAGGCGAAGCGGTGCCAATTGGCTCCACGCGCATGGAAGTGGCTCGGGGCGACGTCGTGGCCTGAGCGTAGGATGGAGCAGGCTGATTTGCTGGCGATTGATCGCGAAAGTCGTCAGCGAAGATGTCGTAGACTTGTTGATGAATTTGTCGAGACGCCCGGATGCTGGCTTCTCGGGGACTGACATTCCGTTGAACCGCTGATGCCGGGGCTGGTTGGTTATTCGCCATTCGCAACGGGTCTGACCAACGCACTGACTCATTGCCGAAGTTGTCTACTGGCTTCGCGTCTGGGGCCGCAGGTTTGTCATACGGTTGGAAGACATCGAGCGGCTGCGTGGTCGGAACTTGCATCGCTCGAGTTGTGCCGATTGCAGAGTGTCCCAAGCGATTTTCATGGAAGCCGGGCAGTTCCGGCTCGTCGGCAGGAGCGGCGAATGAAGACCTCAACGCTTCGAATTGGGGGATTCCGAAAATGGCCATAGCTGGCACACCGAGCATCGGAATCAACATCAAGATGGGCGTCGCGAATCCAGTCTTGCGGCGTTGCATCCTTGCAGTCCTCGGAGGGGGCTCGTCGATGGCGTGAGATGCGTCCCTGCATCCCGTCTTGGGGGAATGTAGGCAGCTTGATGCAAATGGCTCAATTCCAGTTTTGACGATGGACGGACTGCGATTTTGGTTGGGGCGCGGAGAGAGCAAATTGGAGGCGCAGAGGGTTGATCGGCTCCATAATGCCGGTGGAAGTCGGACGAGTGGTTGGTTCCCCTCGCCCCTATGGGTAGAGGGGTGAGGGGCTGCAACTATTCGGCCTCTATTGCCTCTCAAACTCGGCAATCGCATTTCTGAGCATCACTCGAAGTCAGAGCCTGTCCTTTGCTGCCCCT
>OMIV01000108.1 GCA_900299185.1 Planctomycetaceae bacterium | reverse complement strand
CGAGATCTACACCTAAGCCTTCGTCGGCAGCGTCAGATGTGTATAAGAGACAGGCTCGATGAAGAGCGCGTCGCGTTGCTCGGCAGTCAGTCCGGGGACAGAGATCGAATCGACGAACGTCTGCCGCGAGGAGCCGTTCGAGAGTTGCTCGACTTCTGCAATGAGTTCCGTGTCCGTCGGATCTCGATCGAGTAAGTCTTGATAGACCGCCGCGATGTAGCTGACGTTGCCGTCTGAGTTATGGAGGAAGAAATACTCATCCGAAGTCAGCAGCTCTCGCCGCAGATCTTCAAGCGACTCGGTGCTAGCGAGTTCGTTCGTTGTCGGATCGCGTTGCAGCAAGTCCTAATAGAGCGACGTCAGCGAGGACGCGCGGAAGTCGCTGCTATTGATCAGCTCGTTGATGACGCTTCGTCGTGCAGCGGAATCGTCGGAGAAGCCGTTCTCGCGACCGACCATTTGCAGAGCATCGGTCACTTTGTTGGAGAGACTGGCGAGCGTCATCGCGTCGGGATTGTCATCGCGCAACATGCCATAGATCTGAGCCGCATAGGCTTGCTCGGTCGTGCTCGTGACGACGCCGTCGATCGTGATGTCGACCGCCTGACTGAAACCTTCCGCTTCGGTGTGACCGGTTAAAGGGTCATAAACAACGACCGAGTACTCGAACGTCCCGGTGCCCATGCCGCCTTCTGCCGGTTCGAAACGCAGCTCGCTCAATTGATCGATCGCATACGGCACGTCGGCTTCGAGCGGCGTGCCGTCGCCCAGCACTACTTGCCCGATCAACTCGTCGGGCAACTCGGTCGGGACGAAACGCAGCTCGGACGAAGTGTCGCTCAAGGCCGACGATGTGAATTGCAGATCGCCCAGTCCGAGCGAGCTGTCGCTGCCATTCATCAACACATTGATCGGCTCGACGGTGCCTGCTGTCACAGAAACGACATCCGGAGTCGCGACGATCGTCTGCGTGCTGAAGGTGTCGTTCTGCATGCCGTGCAGTCCGCTCTCTTGCACGTGAATGACGACGTTGCGCGGCGTCGTTGTCGGTGCCTGACTGCGGTTGCGATAGAGGATCCCTCGCAAGACAGCTTCGTATTCATCGAACGTGCCGGGACCGCTCAAGACGACGCGGCCAGTCGTCGCGTCGTAGCTCGCGGCGATGCCTTCCGTGCCGGTAACGGTCAGCTCGTCTTCGCCCGCGATCCAGTTGCCGATATCGAGTTCAGCCGCATAGAGCATTTGAGGCGCAGAGCCGAATGGAGTCGTTGCGTCTCGCGCGGTGATCGAGACATTCGGAATGAGGGCAACCGCCGAACCGTCTTCGGTGAAAGCGCCTGTCGGACCGATAGCGACTTGCGGCGGCACGATCTCGGGTTCGACGGCGACAGTCGCGTCGATGACGTTGCTCTCCAATCCGCCGCGCAGAACTTGGAACGAGATGACTCGATCGCCAGCCGACGGGTTGAAGCGGTTGTTGCGATAAGCGATGGAATCGAGGACGCGTTGATACTTCGCGACGGTCGCGCGGCCCGTGAATGTGAGCGTGCCCGTTGTCGCATCGAACGAGCCGTCGATGCCCGCTTGCGGCGTGAAGACCAGCTCGTCTTGATCGGCTTGATAGCCCTCGCTGATCGACACGACCGCGCCGGTGACAGACGAGTCGTAATCGAGCACGAAGCCATCATGGACGCGCACAGTCGCTCGGCCATGCTGATAGCTGACGACGTTATCAATGGTCGCGGCGAGGAACGGAGCCGCGACAACGCGCACGTTGAGCGGGTCGGTCTCCGCCGAGTTGAGTCCATCGCTGACGCTGAAGACGACCGCGACATTCGTGTTGTCGCGATGACCTTCGAGGCTCACGAGTTCGACGCTGCGGAGTAATGCTTCATACATCGCCGCATCGCCGGGACCGATGATCGTGAGCACGCCAGTCAGCGGATCGAAGCGGCCTTCGATACCAGGCAAGCTCGTGCCGAGTGCCAATTCCCAAACGCCGGGCATGTGACCATCGACGATCGAAACACTCGCTCGCACGAGTGGTGCGGCGTCGTGAGTGAGCGTGAGTTCGGGATCAATCGGCAACAGTTCGACATCAGGTTCGAGCCGACGATTGCGTGTCGACAGTGTCAGTTCCGCTACAGGCAACGGCTCGACCGAGTCCGTCACATTCACGACGACGAAGTTCTCCAGCTCGCTGCCCAAATCATCGGTCACAACGAGATGCATCGTGCGCGGACCGACGGTGAGCGGCACTCCGGGGACCACTCCGCCCAACGTGTCGTAGCCAATCTGCGAGAGTGCTTCGCGCCAGACATCGTTCGTCGCTGTGCCCGACAACGTGAGGATGCCGAGATCAGGATCGAAGCTCGATGTGATGTTGCTGCCATAAGTCGGATTGAAGTCCGAGTCGCTGAAGATCAAGAGATCTTCGTCCTTCACATAGCCATCGTTGATCGCGACTTGCACGGTTTGAATCGTCGCACCAGCGGGCACGGTGATCGTCGGCAGCACAGCCACAGCGGTCGTGCCATTCCCAGCAACATGCAGCACGCCGTTCTGGCTGACTTGCACGCTCGGTTCTGGAAGACCCGCAACAACCGTCAGCGGCACGTTGATGAGCCCGCGCTCGCCTTCATGATCAATGAGCGTGACGTTCAAGCTCTTGTTGGTTGAGACCGCAGCGGTCTCAAACAGAACCTCGCTGAGCGCGAACTGATAGTCTTCGAGCCGCGCGGTGCCTGTAAGACTCAGCACACCCGTCATGTGATCGAAGCTGCCATGGATGCCGGTCGCGAGGAACGTATTCGTCGGCAGTTCGAGGAACTCCGTCCCCGCACTGAAGTCGCTGATCGAGACTCGTGCTCCAGTCAGGAACTGCGTGCGAATGTCTCCGATGCTGAGATCATCGAGCGGCGGTTGATCGGCATTACCGGCAACGATCTCGATCGTTTCAAGCGACGGTTGCAGCTCGGGCAAACCGAGTTCGCTCGCGAAGCCGTCGCTGAGCACTACGGAGTTGAAGTGAATGTCGATCGTGCCCTGCACTGACGGAGCAAGTTCGAACGGCAGTGCTCGCACCGAGAGCGCGATCTTGTCGGTTTCGATATTGAGAGATGAGTCCTTCTCGTATCGCAGGCCATCCAGCGCCATGTTGATGTTGGCCGCAGTGCCGGTCAGTTTCAGAGAATCGGTCCCCTGTCCTTCAACGATGACGCCATCAACGATGCGCGGCAGCAAGAGTCGGCCTTGTCTCGCCGAGAGCGTGACTTCCATGCGGCTGTTGGGATCAGTCGTCGCTCGCGGATCGCCCACAGCGATCGGTCGACCGGCGGTTGTCGAGAACTCGATCGGCTTACCAAACGACGATGTTGCTGAGATCGGATGATTGAGCGTCGGCACGAAGCCGGGACTGACATCAAAGCGCTGCGAGTAATCCGAGAAGACCAACGCGTGCTGGCCGTCCGACACAACGGCATAGACATAAACGGGTTCGCCGGGCGCGGCGAACGTCGACATGTTCGCCCAATCGAAAGTCTGCGAGCCTTGCCGATACGGAATGCCGCTGGCGATTAGCAGGCCGTCGTTGCCGCGATTGTCGTGATCGGCATAGAGGTCGATCTTCGTACCTTGCGGGAACGCGGTCATCGCATTGAACACGATTTGACCGTGCGGCGTTCCGGGCACACCGGCAGCCGCGAGGATCTGCACTTCGGGCCGCTCGCCGTCGAACAGCTTGAAGCCGCCGCTCACGCTCACGGTTTTGCTGATTCTCTTTTTGATGAATGGAATCTTGATCGAGAACTTGGCTCCAAACCGGAAGCCGATGTTGCGATCGAAGTCGATCTTTATGCTGCCGAAGATGGTCGGGATGCCAAACGGCGTGACGGAGATATCTCGGAATTCGAAACGCACGTAGCTCGCGGTCGGCGGTTCTGCCGGTCGAACTCGCAACTCGACCGAGAGTTGCCCGAGCGACTTGCCGCCGGCAACCGGAATCCCGCGCGGCACATACACTCCGATCGACGCGCTGAAGCTGACGTTGCCATTGAGATCAATCGCCGCATCCATCGCGCCGCGCACGGCTCCGCGAGCCAGTTCCAACGTCGCCGAGAACGTAACACTCGGAGTTCCGCTCCACTTGAGAGTGCCCTTGAACGTGCCATTGCCGAGCTGACCGCCAACCAGTTTCACGTTGCCGCTGAGCGTCAGACTCTCTGGCGTGATTTCGATCGTGCCTTCGACGAGTGCGAGCGCTTGCGCCTTGCGACCGAACTTGATCAGCGGCCCGACGGACGCCGACACCCTTCCGGTGAACTTGAATTTGGCCAGGTCGTCGAGCCCCTCGACGCGAGCCTCAATGCGGAAGATGTTGATGAGGCCCTGAGCGACCAGAATGCCGGGGTTCTTCTCGAAGATGATGCCAATCTCGGAAAGCTTGCCGTTGACGATCTTGAAATCACCGCCGACCGCGAGCCCGCTCGGCAACCGAATCTCCGCAGCCGCGCTGATCGTGACATCGCCATTCGACGCTTCCTGATAGTCGACGTGCAACCCGTGAATGTTGAGCACGCCGAACTTGATGTCGTCGGCTGATTGGAGACTGAGCCCGCGCACCTCGACCTTACCGGTGTTGGTATTGATGATGAGCCCGTCGCCCGGCAGTCCCGCAGTCAGTGTCAGCTTCGGAGCTAGCGTGACGGTCAGCTTGCCGGTGATCTTCAATTCGCTTTCAGTCGCGTCGTAGCTGACTTCGAGATCTTCCGGCGTAGCGGTGATCTTGAAGAGGTTGACCTCGCCGTTGATTTTGAAGTTGAGCCGTTTGAGGCTGCCGCCTTCGATCACGATGCCCGGAGTCTTCTCGTTGCCAAGACTCACTTCGAGGTTCTTCAAGACCTGCACGCCGCCTTGCGCCTGAGTCGAAAGGACGACCGCACCGTAGATGACGAACTCGGCCTTGGCTTTGTCGTAGCCAACGGACAGCCCTTTGGCCTCAGCCGAGAGCTTCAGAATGTCGAACTTGCCGTCGACTGTCGCGAGGAACGAATCAATCGCGCCGTCCTTGATCACGAGGCCGGGCTTGGCCGACGAGCCGAGCGTGACAGTCATCTGCGCGCTGTTCTTCCCGGCCTTAAAGCTGAAGGTCGCCTTACCGTCGATCTTGATCGACGTGTCCGCGACCTCATAAGCGACCTTAAGCTCGTTCACTTACAGAGTCGCGCTGCCGATGCGGATCTCTGAGTTCTGTATGACCGTGCCGGAGAAGCTGACGATCTCCGCGCCCGCGATCGAGACCTTGATCGTCACATCCAGACTTAATTGCAGCTCTGTCGCACCAAGCTACACTCGGAAATCAGGCGACTTGTACGTGTAGGACTTCGACGCCGTTTCGACCGTGGTCTTCAAGAGGTTGAGCTTGCTCAGATCAATCTGCAGCCCGGCCACCTTAATCGACGGAGGCGCTGGAAACTCTGGCGGCGGCGTCACCTTCGCAAGCCGATCGACGACTCGCAGTTGCAGCCCCGTTTTCATATCACCGCCGATAGTGACATTCACGCCGTCGGTCGACGCAGGACCGACTGTAACATCGCGCCCCGCATATTTTGCACTACCAGTGAATTGCCACTGAGTCGGAACGACTTTCGGATCGTAATTGGCCATCATCCGACTGAACTGCACGTCGCCGACCGTCTGCGGAGACGACGAAGCCAATTGCGCCTTTTTCAGATGACCAGATTCAATTTCAATACTACCCGCACTAGTACCTGTAGCAATCACCGCCCCATCAAAGGTGGCCTTTGTAAAATTCAAATAAATGCGGCTATAGACGGGCCCCTTGCCGGCGCCTTCTAATAACACGCCGGCAGCGATAAAGGGCTCATCGCAAAACCGTGGGGGTAACTGGTAAAGAGCGGACAGACTGGTTCAGCTGGGGTTGTGAGTTCTCAAGTCGCAACTTCAACGGAGTCCCAGAATGTCCGCTCAAGCGTTT